>CANGUZ010000006.1 GCA_947457255.1 Flavobacteriaceae bacterium | reverse complement strand
TGGACTTTGTTTCCATCTCCTAACGAAACTATTTTGCGATCTGTAAAAGTTATAGATAAAAAAATATATACTGGTTGTTACATGGAGTTTGGTTTTTGGACCAAACAAGTAAACGGGTTACTAAAATACACTTCATTGAGTTCTAAAATTAAAAGTCAAATTCTTGATGATGAACAGTTTTGGAATATATTAAATTATGATCAATGGGTAGTTTTTCAGTCTTTAAATAGAATTTATATTTATGATACCAAAACAGGTAGTTTTAATATAATTTCTCCAAAAAACAGTATTTTTAAGTCTTATAGTACCATCAGTTCTATTTATTTTCAAACTTATAATGAAGGTCTTTTTGAAATTGAAAATGGTAAATCTAAATTGGTTTCTAATAATCCAATTTTACTAAATAATAGAATTGTAAATGTTTTTTCTATAGAGGACGGTCTTATAATTCAAACGGAATGGAATGGTTTTTATAAACTAATTAATGGTAGTTTAACTAAATTTAGTACTGATGCTGATTCAGTATTTTCGACTAGTAATATTTATAGTAGCCAAATTTTAGCAGATGGAAGTTTTGTGCTTGGCACTGTTTCTAATGGTATAATTATTTTAAATAGTAGCGGGAAATTAAAATATCATATCACTCAAAGTAACGGATTAAGTAACAATACCGTTTTATCATTGTTTGAAGACACCGATAAAAATCTTTGGATTGGTTTAGATAACGGTATAAATTGTGTTAATTTAAAATCACCAGTTAAAAGTTTTGTTGATAATACAGGAATATTTGGAACTGTATATGCCTCGCTTTTGTACCAAAATAAATTATATATAGGTACCAATCAAGGTTTATTTTTTAAAACCTATGATACTAATGAAAATTTTAAGTTTATTTCTGGAACTAAAGGACAAGTTTGGTCGTTATCTGAACATGGTGGAACTGTTTTTTGCAACCATGATTCCGGAGCTTTTGTAATTGAAAATGGAATTGCAACCAAGATTTTTTCTAATATAGGAACTTGGAAATCTGTAACTATTCCCTATAATATAAATCTTTTGCTAGTGGGTTGTTACAATGGTTTAATTGTTTTAGAGAAAAGAAATAATCAATGGGTTTACCGCAACAAAATTCTTGGGTTTGATTATTCAACAAAATATTTTGAAATTCTAAAAAATAATGAAGTATATATAAGTCATGAATACAAAGGTGTTTTCCGTTTACAATTAGAAAATAATTTATTAAGAGTAAAGAAAACCACATCATATTCTAGTCCTAAAAAAGGGAAAAATTCAAGTTTAGTTAAATTTAACAACACTATTTATTATGCCTATAAGGATGGTATTTTTAAGCTGAATAATAAAACTAAACAATTTCAGAAAGATAATGCATTAAGCACTGTTTTTGAAAATGATGAATATACTTCTGGTAAATTAATTAGTGATAATGCTTCTAAAATTTGGTTGTTTTCTAAAGATTATATTTATTATTTTTCTTTAAATAAGTTAGGTACTGATTTGAAAAAAAATTCAATACCTATTCCATCTAAGTTAACAAATTCGATGTTGGGTTATGAAAATATTTCTCGACTTACTAATTCAGTTTATTTAGTAGGTACATCTGATGGATATTATACGTTGAACATTAACGATTTAAGCTTTAAAAATTATAGTGTTTCCATTTCAAATATTTCAATTAATAAATTAAATGAGCAATTTACTAATTGTTCCATTTTAGAGGAAGGGAGATTTAGTCATGATGAGAATAATATTACCATTAGTTATACTGTTCCGCAATATAATAAATATATTAACTCAGAATACCAGTATTTATTAGAAGGATTTCAGAATGAATGGAGTGAATGGAATGCAAAGTCAAGTGTTAATTTTAAAAATCTTCCTAACGGAAAATATACTTTTAAAGTTAGAGCAAAGATTGCGAATTCTATTCCTGAGAATATTGCCACTTATACTTTTACTATTCTTAAACCTTGGTATTTAACAAATTTAGCCATCATAATTTATTTAATACTTTTTTTAACTCTAGCGCACTATATCAATAAATCTTACAAAGTTTACTACCAAAAACAAGAAGATAAATTAATTGAAGAAAATAATCTTTTATTAGAGATAAAAGAACTCGAAAATGAGCAACAATTAATGAAAATGCGAAATGAACAACTTGCTAATGATGTTGATCTCAAAAGCAGAGAATTGGCGGTGACTAATATGAGTTTAATTAATAAAAATGAATTATTAACTTTAATAAAGGAGGATTTAAAAAATTCATCTACCGAAAACTCGAGTAGAAGTATTAAATCTGTAATTACAAATATCACAAAGAATATTTCTGAAGAAGATTCTTGGAAAGTATTTAAAGAAGCTTTTGACAATGCAGATAAAGACTTTTTAAAGAAGGTAAAAGAGTCACATGTTAACTTAACTCCAAACGATTTAAGACTTTGCGCTTACCTTAGAGTGAATCTTTCCTCTAAAGAAATTGCTCCACTACTAGGTATTTCAGTACGAAGTGTTGAGATAAAAAGATATCGTTTGCGTAAAAAGATGGATTTACCGCATGAAAAAGGACTTGTTGAGTATATCTTATCTATATAATACTATACACAATAATTTGAATAAACTATACATTGCCTCAACAATAACCTTGTAGCGCTAATATTAATTGGCTTTTATTTGACAAAATTCATTTTTTAGATTTCTTAAATCAATAGTATTTGCAGTGTTTTTTTATGATAAATGAAATTATTCATCGCTTTTTTTGCTGTTGTATGCTTTTTGTAGAGGCGGTTTTTATTTAATTATCATTTGTAATATATAAATTTATAATCTAAAAATTAAGTATTTAATCAAACCAAAATTATTATGAATCAAAATTAGCTTTACAATGAAAAAAACAATTTAAGTAGTGGATTTTATATCCAACTATATCACAAACAACTATTCTTTAAATCAAAAAAAAACAACTTTTGATTTTAATTTTTAACCAATTATTTAATATGAAAAAAAATATTTTTTTACTAATTTTTTCTTTTTGTGCATTTTCGATCTATTCTCAAGCTGATAAAGTTGCTTTAGATAAGAATGCCGAGGGAATTAAACTAAAAGTCAACGGCAATGACTTAATGATTAATGGAATGAACTGGGACTATTTCCCTATTGGCACAAATTATTCATACAGTTTATGGAATCAACCCGAAAGTGTTATTAAACAAGCTTTAGATGATGAAATGTCATTACTTAAAAACATGGGTGTAAATGCGATAAGAGTATATAGCGGAATGCCAAAAAAATGGATTGAATATGTTTATAATAATTATGGTATTTACACTATGTTAAATCATTCTTTTGGACGTTACGGTTTAACTATTGATGGTGCTTGGGTTCCTACTACTGAATACGCAGATGCCAAAACCCGTCAATTGCTTTTGAAAGAAGTAAAACAAATGGCTCAAGAGTATAAAGACACGAAAGGTTTACTATTGTTTTTGTTAGGAAACGAAAATAACTATGGTTTGTTTTGGGATGGAGCTGAAACTGAGAATATCCCTGTAAAAGATAGAAAGTCTACAAAACGTGCTGAATACATGTACAAATTATTTAATGAAGGTGCGGTTGCAATGAAGTCTATCGATAAGTCACATCCTGTAGCCATTTGTAATGGGGATTTATTGTTTTTAGATATTATAGCAAAAGATTGTCCAGATGTTGATATTTTAGGTGTAAATGTTTATAGAGGAATTTCATTTGGAGATCTTTTTGAGAGAGTTAAAAAAGAATATGGTAAACCAGTATTATTTTCAGAATTTGGTTCAGATGCTTTTAATGCTGTTTCAAGCCAAGAAGAGCAAAACGGGCAAGCGGCAATTTTAAAAGGGAATTGGAAAGAAATATATGAAAATGCTGCAGGTTTAGGAAAAACAGGAAATTCATTAGGAGGTTTTACATTTCAATTTAGTGATGGTTGGTGGAAATTTGGACAAACAAAATTTTTAGACGTTCACGACACTAACGCTTCATGGTCTAATGGTGGTTACACTTTTGACTTTGTAGAAGGCGAAAACAATATGAATGAAGAATGGTTTGGTATTTGTGCAAAAGGAACAACAAATGCAAATGGTAATTATCAATTGTATCCAAGAGCCGCTTATTATATTTTAAAAGACGTTCATCAGTTTAATCCTTATAGTAACGGAAAATCATTAGCTGATGTAGACAACCACTTCAATAGTATTCAAATAATGGATGCCTCTTTAAAAGCTAGAGGAGATAAGTCGGCATTAGACAGTCAAAAAGGGGGGAAAATTAAATTTTCTAGATTATCGGCCCAGTTTACTACATTCAATACTGGTGGAGAAAAAATTGCAACTCCTAGTACTGCTCCAGTAAATAATACTGCATTTCCAAATCAGCTTGGTTTTGATCATATGGAGTCCTATTTCATAGGGGTAGAAGCTAGTCCAGTGTCTAATATGACTGCTAATGTTGAATTCAATATTTTAGGTAATGTTGCGCTTAATCCTATTGATGAAATATTTTATGAAAACAGAGGGCGTCCAACAGTTGTTAGTGGTCCTAATGGAGATGTAACTTTACAAGACAACAATCGTGTTCAAATATACAGAGCGAGTTATAAATGGGACGAAAAATTATTTAGTTTAAATGGTTTTTATCGAACAGGTCATTATCATTGGGGATACGAAGGCGATTTCTTTGGTTTATATCCTGAAGCCAATTATGGTCCTAACATAGATATCTATCAGGGTAATGCCCCTTTTGGATTTGAAGTAGAAGGAAAAAAAATATTTAAAGGATTAAAATTGGCAGCAGGACCAGAACTTTGGTGGGCTGCCAACCCAGCAGCATTGCTTAAATATTCTAGAAATATAGCTAAAATTGATGTAACGGGTATTTTTCATGAAGATTTAGAACAACGTGGACTTGCTCAAAGTTCACTTGCCATTCCTCAACCAAGAACAAGAAGATTTACATTACATGCCAATAGAAAATTTGGAAAATTAGGTATTGATATTGGAGGTATTTGGGCAGGTCAACCACTTAATGGTAGAGAGTATCAAGTTTTGCGAACTGAAGGAGGAGTTGATGTAGCAAAAACAGCAACTATAGAATCTAAAGATAATTTAGGGGCAAAAATAAAACTTACTTATACGGGTGGAAAATTCAATTGGTATGCATCAGCTGCTGCTCAAGGATTAGTTGCAGGCGGTGCTACTGGAGATCAAACACAAACTTTTACAGGTTGGAGATTAAGAGATAGCGGAAGTGGTAATCAATACAACTTTTTAACTGGTGCTACATATACTATTGGTAAATTGCAAATAGCACCAAACTTTTTATGGCAGAAACCTTTAGAAGAAGCCATCACATCGGATGCTGTTGGAGGAAGACTTAGAAACATACTTCAAGATCCTTTTGTTGTAAGAGGAAATAGAGAACAAGTAGCAGCCGAATTGTTATTTACTTTCGATCCTACTCCAGGAACTTGGATGTACGAGTGGGACAATGACCGCTCTGAAGACGCAAAATTTGCAGTAAGCGCAGGATTTGTATTCCGTCACTTACCAACTACTCAAGATGCTGCCATTGGATTCTTGGCTAACAGAACTGCTTTTGCTTTTCCAAATGCCGTTCCAGCTAAAGACTTATGGGAAGTAAATGCAAGAATTGTATCAAAATTAAGTGCTGATTTAGGATTTATAGGTAATATTTACGGTGGACCAACTCAAGGTAATGGTAGTGATGCTAGAACTATTAAACGATTTGGAATGGATTTAAGAACGATATACAAAAAAGTAAAATTGAATTCATTTGTAAAAGTGAATGACTTTGGTCCTTTTGATTATCATAGAGATTTTAACTTAACCTATCCTGTACAATTAATGGCTGATCTTTCTTTTGGAATTGGAAAAGCAGATTGGTTTATACTTCCAGGTACAAGAATTGGTTTAATGGGAACTTGGCGATCACTAGATCAATATTCTAATAGATATGTTAGCGGAGCAACTAAATTAGATCCACTTGGAAAAGTAATTCCAGATCCTAAAGCTCCAGGATTTGCAAATGGTCAAGAATGGGAGATTAGAACATACATTCAAATAAACATTGGTAACTAATAAAATAGATAAAAAATGAAAAAATATTCAATTATTAAACTTAGAAAAATAGGTTTTGCTCTTATGGGCTTGCTATTTGTTCCAGGTTGTCAAAATGACGATGCTGATTTAAAAAGTATAGATACAACAGTCGCAGAAAATAAAAGTGGAGATGTATTTATAGATACTTTTAGTAGCGGATTAGATTATGCAGCTTTTGGCGGTTCTGACCTTTTTGGTTTTCAAGTCGACAATAAAGTTGCTTATAATGGTTCCGCGGCTTCAATGCGTTTTGACGTCCCAAACGTTGGCGATCCAGATGGTGGTTTTACTGGAGGTGCTTTTTTCTCAGTTGGAGGTCGTAATCTAACGGGCTATAATGTTTTAACTTTTTGGGCTAAAGGTTTACAAGCAGCAACTATAGAAATAGGTTTTGGTTTAGATAATACTGGGTCTCAAGATTATAAAGCGAGTTGTACACAAAAAATTAGTACTACTTGGAAAAAATATTATCTTCCAATACCAGATGCTTCAAAATTAAAATTTGAAAAAGGATTGCTATATGTTTCTGCTGGAGCTAAAAATACGGATGGGTATACATTTTGGCTTGATGAAGTAAAATACGAAAATCTTGTTGATGTAATATTCCAAGAAGCTTTAATAAATAGTGGTCAGAATACAACAAAAACAGGACCTGCGCCATTAACTATTCCTGGCTTAACAACAAAATACAGTTTACCGAACGGGGGGACTCAAATTGTAAACACTTCCCCTGATTATTATGATTTTTCTTCTGACAATGTTGCAGTAGTTAATGTTACTGCAAAAGGGGTTGTAGAAAAATTAATTGCCGGTACTGCAACTATTACTGCTAAACTAGGAAGTGTTGACGCAGTTGGGTCTATTAAAGTAGTATCTACCGGAGCATTTGTATTCCCTCCTGTTCCTACAAGACCTCAAGCTAATGTTGTCGCTGTGTTTAGTGATTTTTATCCAAGTATAAATGTAGACTTCTTCAATGGGTTTTGGGCGCCTTTTCAAACTACACTTTCTAACGATTTTGAGATAAAAGTTGGAGATAAAGTCGATAAATTTTTAAATTATACAAAATTTAATTTTGTGGGTCATCAATTTGCTAATCCACTTGTTGATTTATCAGAAATGACTCATTTGCATTTTGATATGTATATACCAGGTGCCCTTCCATCAAATTTTGACTTTTTAGTAACAGTTAGCGATTTTGGCCCTAATGGAACAAATGATGGTACTACAGGTGATGATACAAGAGTACAATTATTTGTTCCTAAATCGGATAAGATTAAAGCTAACGAATGGATTACAATAGAACTTCCTCTTAATATGAGTAAGAAGAATAGAGTAGGATTAATTATCTATGAAAATATTAATGATCCTGGTAATGTTAAAAGAGGTTTGCAAGAATTTTACATGGATAATGTATATTTTTATAAAGAGTAAGGTTTAATAGTGATGGAGGTTTTAGTTTGATAAATTTTAAAATCTCCATTGCAATTAATTATAAATTTTTAATGTTACTAATCAATAAACACATAGAAGCATAGTCTATAGAATTATAAATGAAATATTACTATGAATCTATGTGTTTTGATTTTATATAAACAATTAAGTCAAAATGAATCAAATGAAAAAAACAATAATTAATAAAGTATTCATTTTTGCCGTTCTTATTATGGTAAGTTGTCAAGGGGAAGATCCTGAAGTTGTGGTAAACACTGCTAATGATTTTACTGTTTTGACATTTTCTGATGAATTTAATACTGATGGCCCTCCAAATCCTTTGGTATGGTCTTATGATTTAGGAACAGGTAATAACGGTTGGGGAAATAATGAAGAACAAAACTATACTAAAGATCCTAAAAATGTAAAAGTAGAAGGAGGAAACCTTATCATTACTGCAATAAAAGAACCTTCAGGAGGGAAACCGTACTCTTCTGCAAGAATTAAGACTCAAGGAAAATATAGTTTTAAATATGGTAAGATAGAAATTAAAGCAAAATTTCCAACTGGTGCGGGAACTTGGCCAGCGGTGTGGTCTTTAGGAAATAACTTCAATACTGTTTCATGGCCTGCTTGTGGTGAAATTGATTTTGTAGAACATATTGGTAGAGAACAAGATAAAATTTTTGGTTCACTTCATTATCCTGGTAATTCAGGTGGTAATGCGGTATCAGGAAGTAAACGTATTAGTAATGCTTCTACGGAGTTTCATGTTTATAAGGTGATTTGGAATTCTATTTCGATTCGATTTTTCGTAGATGACATATTGTATAAAACAGCTCCAAATGCCTCAACACTGCCGTTTAATCAAAACTTCTTTCTAATTGCAAATGTTGCAATGGGTGGCAATTTTGGTGGATCAATTACTCCTTCATTTACTCAATCTTCAATGGAGATTGATTATATTAGAATATATCAGTAGAATTTATTTTAAACTTACCCATTATTTAAATTTTAAGTAAGAGAAGCATAAACGAATAAGAATAAAAAAATATAACAAATTTATACTTTAAAAAGTATGAATTATTAAGTAACGGAGACACCTTATAAATTGTCTCTAACTTTTTAAATAAGAATTAAATTTAGCATACAAACATGAAAATAGTTGAATTAGAAGGAGAAAAATATTACAAAATAGAAAATCACGATACCATGCGTCCGTTTTTTATGAGCATTGTTAGTGATTCTAATCATTGGTTGTTTATTTCTAGTAATGGCGGACTTACTGCTGGTAGAAAAAACGCTGAGTTTGCTCTTTTTCCCTATTATACAGATGATAAAATAACTGAATTTGCTGACATAACAGGAAGTAAAACTATTTTCCAAATTCGATTTGATAACAAAACAGTGCTGTGGGAACCTTTTTCGGAACGTTTCAACGATCATTATAATCTTACCAGAAATTTATATAAAAACTTCTATGGAAATAAAATTATTTTTGAAGAGATTAATAATGATTTACAACTGACTTTTAGATATCAATGGAGTTCAAGTAACATTTTTGGATTCATAAAAAAATCTGAAATTATTAATAATGCAAATAAAAATTATGCGATTACTCTTGTAGACGGTATTCAAAATATAATGCCGCAAGGAGTAAGTAGCGATTTGCAATCCAGTACGAGTAATTTAGTAGACGCCTACAAACGTAACGAATTGCATGCTGAAAGCGGATTAGGAATTTTTGCCCTTAGTGCCATTATTGTAGATAAAGCAGAACCAAGCGAAGCATTAAAAGCAAATATTGTTTGGTCATTGGGTATAGATAATCCTACCTATTTACTTTCTTCGAAACAACTTCCTGCTTTTAGAAAACAAAAAAAATTAACTGGCGAATCAGATATTAAAGGTGAAAAAGGAGCCTATTTTATCGCTACTGAATTGAATTTGTCACCTAATGATTCGAAAAACTGGAAAATTATTGCTAATGTAAATCAAGATCAATCTCAAGTAGTGCAGCTTTGTAATGCTATTGTTAATGATAAAACACTAGATAATCAAATTATTGAAGATGTGGCATTAGGAATGCAAAATCTTATTGCTCTTAACGCTTCTGCAGATGGGTTACAATTTACGGCTGACAAACTAATTGACACCAGACATTTCTCAAATGTGCTTTTCAATATTATGCGTGGTGGAATTTTTGATGAAAATTATCAAATTGGCAAAAAAGATTTTATCCAATATTTTGAAAAAGCAAACCGTGAAGTTTTTCATAAGAACCTGGCTTTCATCAACAAATTAAAAGACACATTTTCTTATGTTGAATTACTTAATTTAATTGAAAATCAAGATGATGAAGACTTAGAAAGGCTTTGTACAGAATATTTACCATTAAAATTTAGCCGTCGTCATGGAGATCCTAGCCGTCCTTGGAATAAATTTTCAATTAATACTCGAAGTGAAATAGACGGTTCTAAAATATTAGATTATGAAGGAAATTGGAGAGATATCTTTCAGAATTGGGAAGCTTTAGCTCATGCTTATCCTAATTTTATAGAAGGTATGATTCATAAGTTTCTAAATGCAACAACATTTGACGGATATAACCCATACAGAGTAACTAAGTCTGGATTTGATTGGGAAGCTATAGAACCAGATAATCCTTGGTCGTATATTGGCTATTGGGGTGATCATCAAATTATTTATTTGTTGAAATTTTTAGAGTTTATAGAAAAATACCATCCAGGTAAATTAAATTCTTATTTTGAAAAAGAATGTTTTGTTTATGCCGCTGTACCTTATATTATTAAACCTTATGATGACATTTTAAAAAATCCAAAAGATACCATAGAATACAGTCATGATTGGGAGAAAAAAATAATTGACCGTAGAGAAAAAATTGGTGCAGACGGTGCTTTAATTTGTGATAATAACAATGAAATTTACCATGTAAATTTTATAGAAAAAATATTAGCTACCGTTTTGGCAAAAATGTCAAATTTCATCCCAGAAGGTGGAATTTGGATGAATACACAACGACCTGAGTGGAACGACGCCAACAATGCTTTGGTAGGAAACGGAGTTTCGATGGTAACACTTTGTTATTTACGTCGATTTTTAAAAACTTTTGAAAAATTATTGGAAGCATCTGAATTAGAAACTATCAAAATTTCTAACGAAATGGTCGAATTCTATCATGAAGTTAGAGAATGTTTAGTAGAAAACCGACACTTACTTTCTGGAAAAATTGATGATATATCAAGAAAAAACATTTTAGACCGATTAGGTAAAGCAGCCTCAGAATATCGTTTTCAGGTTTATAATAGCGGATTTTGGGGTAAGAAAAGAACCCATTCTATGTCGGGATTAAAGACCTTTACAAAAGTAGCTTTAGATTTTATTGAACATGCAATTAATGCCAATCAAAGGCATGATAAATTATTTCACGCCTATAATTTGATGTCAATAAACAAAGACAAGGTTGTAGTATCTAATTTAAGCGAAATGCTAGAAGGACAAGTAGCGGTTTTAAGTGCTGGCTATCTTAACGGTACTCAATCTTTAGAAATTATAGATGCTTTAAGAAAAAGTGCTTTATATCGTCCAGATCAAAATAGCTATATTTTGTATCCTAATAAAGATTTGCCTAAGTTTTTAGAAAAAAACAATATTCCTAAAGAAAGAGTTGAGGGTTCTCAATTGTTGAATAAATTATTATCTGTTCAAAATAATGCCATTGTAAATAAAGATGTAAAAGGCAATTACCATTTTAATGGAAACTTTCATAATGACAATGATCTAAAAGCAGCCTTGGCAAAACTAAAAGAAAATGAAGAATATAAAACTTTAGTTGAAAAAGAAACAGAAAGTATTCTCCAAATTTTTGAAGAAGTTTTTAATCATAAAGCTTTTACAGGTCGATCAGGGACATTCTTCGCATTCGAAGGCTTGGGTTCTATATATTGGCACATGGTTTCTAAATTGCATTTAGCGGTACTAGAAGTAATTGAAAAAGCCCATTTAGACCAAGAGGATAGTTCAGTTATTAAAGCTTTATCATTACATTATGATGAAATTGGTAAAGGAATTGGTGTTCATAAAACTCCAGAAGTTTACGGCGCATTTCCTACCGATCCGTACTCGCATACTCCTATGCATAGAGGTGCGCAACAGCCGGGAATGACAGGACAAGTTAAAGAAGACGTGCTTACTAGAAAAGGAGAATTAGGAATAAAGGTAAAACAGGGAGAACTTAATTTTCAACCTACACTATTAAATAAAAACCAGTTTTTGCAACAAGATGAAACTGGAACCTTTTTCGATTTTGAAAACAAACCTTACTCTTTAGCATTGCAAAAGGGAAGTTTGGCATTTACTGTTTGCCAAGTGCCAATTATTTATAAAATAGCTGAAAACAATCAAATTGAAGTGAAGTATAAAAATAGCTCAGTTGAAACTTTTTCAACTTTGGCCTTAAACCATGAGGTGAGCCAAAAAATATTTCAACGAACAGGAGAAATTGCACAAGTTATAGTAGGTATTAATATTTAAGAAATGAATAAAATAATAGTTATAGCACTTTTATCAGTAGTAACATTATTTTCTTGTAGTAAAAAATATATGGGTTCAAATAAAACTGTAGCAATTACAGCAAAAGATATATTAGGAAATTCAAACTATCAAGCCATAAGTTATGGCGGATATAGAACTAAAACGAGAGATGTTGTGCCAACTATTTCTCAAATCAAAGAAGATTTGAGGATATTATCGGCAATGGATATTAAAGTGTTAAGAACTTATAATGTGCATCACAAAGAAGTTGTTAATTTATTAGAAGCGATAAGAGCATTAAAAAAGGAAGATGCTAACTTTGAAATGTATGTTATGTTGGGAGCTTGGATTGATTGTAAAAATGCTTGGACAGAGTTTAAGCCAATTCATAACGAAGAAAGTGAACGAAATGCTGTTGAGATTACAGAAGCTGTTCGATTAACGAATGAATATCCAGACATTATTAAGATTATTTCAGTTGGCAACGAAGCTATGGTAAAATGGGCTGCTAGTTATTATGTAACTCCCAATATCATTTTAAAGTGGGTCAATCATTTGCAAAATCTTAAGAAAGAAGAAAAATTACCTAAAGAATTATGGATAACAAGTTCTGATAATTTTGCTTCTTGGGGAGGTGGTGATGCCGAGTATCATGTTGAAGATTTAAATCAATTGATTAAAGCTGTAGATTACATTTCGATGCACACTTATCCAATGCACGATACACATTATAATCCTGTATTTTGGGGAACAAAGTCAAATGAAGATCATTTAACTGAGCGCGAAAAAATAGACGCAGCAATGATTCGGTCAAGAGATTATGCTATTTCACAATATAGAAGTGTGGCTATTTATATGAAATCGTTAGGGGTTAATAAGCCATTGCATATAGGAGAATCAGGTTGGGCTACTATGTGTAATGATTTGTATGGAAGTTCGGGTTCGCGAGCTACAGATGAATATAAATCGGCTTCATTTTATAAATTGATGAGAGAATGGACAAATAAAGAAGGCATATCCCTTTTTTATTTTGAAGCTTTTGATGAGCAGTGGAAAGATAGCGGGAATGCAATGGGTTCAGAAAATCATTTCGGATTAATAAGCCTACAATCTCAAGCAAAATATGCCTTATGGGATATAGTTGATAAAGGAGTTTTTAAAGGTTTAACTCGTGATGGTAAGCCCATTACAAAAACCTATAATGGTAATTTAGAAGCTTTATGGCTAGATGTGAAAACACCTGCTGTATTGATTAAAAATTAATTCAAAATGAAAAAATTTACTATAATTCGATTAAAATTTTTTATAATAATTTTTATTATGGCATTCACATTGAATAGTTGTAAGGTAGCCAAAGATTTAAATGTTGCAGTTTATGAAACTTCAGCTCAAGGTAATTCATTAACAAAAATAACTGCCTTTTCTACAAACGAAAACCCAGTGTTAATAAACCTAAACCCTGAAGAGCAATTCCAAACAATTACTGGTTTTGGTGGCTCATTTACCGAAGCTTCGGCCTCCTTACTCAATCGATTGAGTACGGCTAATCGTAAAAAAATACTTGATGCCTATTTTAGCGACCAAGGTGCCAATTATTCTTTGACAAGAACACATATTGCTTCCTGTGATTTTTCGTTAAGCAATTACACCTATGCTAAAGTCGAAAATGATGTATCGCTAGAAAATTTTACTATTGAAGATGATAAATCAGATTTAATTCCAATGATTTTAGAAGCGAAAGCTATTTCTAAAGAAGGGTTTAATATTATTGCTTCTCCATGGACTGCACCACCTTGGATGAAAGACAACAAAAAATATGTAGGAGGAAAATTATTACCCGAATTTAATGATTCGTTTGCTTTATACTTTTCTAAATATTTGAATGCTTACAAAAAAGAAGGTATCAATATATGGGGTGTAACAGTTATAAATGAGCCACATGGCAATGGAAATAACTGGGAAAGCACGCTGTTTTCTCCAAAAGAAATGACCGATTTTGTTCAGAATCATCTTGGACCAAAATTAGAAAAAGAAGGTTGGGGTGATGTAAAAATATTGGGCTACGATCAAAACAGAGCGGGAATAAAAGAATGGGTTGACGTTATGTATGAAGATGAAAAAACGTCTAAATATTATGATGGTTTAGCAGTTCATTGGTATGAAAGCACTTATGAAGTTTTTCCTGATGATTTACAATATGCTCACAAAAAAGCTCCAAATAAATATTTAATTCAAACGGAGGCTTGTGTCGATTCTGAAATACCGCATTGGAATGATGATGCCTGGTATTGGAAAAAAGAAGCCACCGATTGGGGTTGGGATTGGGCTAGTGAAAAAGAAAAATATTTACATCCAAAATATGCTCCAGTAAATCGTTATGCTAATGACATCATTGGTTGTTTGAACAACTGGGTCGATGGCTGGGTCGATTGGAATATGGTTTTAGATACTGGTGGAGGCCCAAACTGGTTTAAAAATTGGTGTGTAGCTCCTGTAATTGTAGATGTCAATAAAGATGAAGTCTATTTTACTCCTTTATACTATACCATGGCTCATTTTAGCAAATATATGAGGCCTGGCGCAGTAAAAATTGGATGTACTATAAATCACAAAGAGATTGTTTCGACAGCTGTAAAAAATCCTGATGGTACAATAGCAGTTGTAGTTTTTAATCCAACTGCAGAAAAACAAAATATTTCTTTACAATTAAATAAGAAAACTAAAAGTATTTCAATTAATGCGCAAGCTTTACAAACAATAATAATCAATCCGTAAACCAATTTAATTTCACAAATAAAATAACCATCAAATAACCAATAATTATGTCAAATCAAAATTCAAACTCAATTGCAAAAGTTCCCATGGGGCAAAAGATAGCCTTTGGACTAGGAATGTTAGCCAATCAAATGTTTCCGGCAGCACTTGGTATATTTATGGTAGTTTTAGTAGAAAATTTAGGAATGCCATCATGGATGTGGGGCGTCTTGTTTTTTGTACCAAGAATTGTTGATGCTTTTTTTGATCCAATTATGGGTTTTGTATCAGATAATACAAAATCAGTTTGGGGAAGAAGAAGGCAATATGTATTTATTGGATCCATTATTATGGGTATTGCATTTATCATAATGTGGCAGTTGCATAGAGAAGATAGCGTTACTTACAATTTTATTTTTTTCTTAACCTGGTCCCTTATATTCCATATTGGACTTTCTATCTTTAGTGTTCCCTATGTGGCAATGGGTTATGAAATGAGTGATGATTTTCATGAAAGAACTAGTATCATGGCAATATCTCAATGGATAGGACAGTGGGCATGGGTTATTGCTCCTTGGTTCTGGGTAATAATGTATGATCCTTCTTGGTTTCCTAACGCTGATACAGCTACTAGAACATTAGCGGTTTGGGTTGGTGTTATTTTTATGATATTGGCAATGGTACCTGCAATTTTTATTAAAAGTAAATCTACACAGTTTGATGATAGTTTAGAACCATTAACTTTTAGGACTATTGGTGGAAGTTTAAAAGAAATTCTAATAAGTTTCAAAGAAGCATTTGCTAACAAACCATTCAGAAAACTATGTATTGCTACTTTCTTTATTTTTAATGCTTTTAATACTGTTGCAGGTTTTACCTTTTTTATTGTTGTTTATTATTTGTTTAATGGTGACACAGCAGCAGCAGGAATATGGCCAACGCTTTTTGGTTGCGGTGGTGCTCTTGCAACTACATTTATAGTAATTCCAACAGTGGCCTGGATAGCTAAAAAAATGGAAAAAAAGAAAGCATTTTTGATTTGTCAAGGAATATCTATTTTTGGTTACCTATTGTTATGGTTTCTTTTCATTCCAGGAAAACCATATATGTTCTTATTTGCTTTACCTTTCTTCTCCTTCGGAATTGGTAGTTTATTTACCTTGATGATGTCTATGACAGCCGATGTTTGTGATATGGACGAGCTTGAATCAGGTAAAAGAAGAGAAGGTGTTTTTGGTGCCATATATTGGTGGATGGTAAAATTTGGATTTGCAATTGCAGGGTTATTAACAGGCGTAATTATGTCCGTAGTAGCTTTTAAAGCTGGTGCTCCAACACAACCAGAAGGAGCGGTTACAGGCCTAAGACTTTTCTTTTCTGGAGTGCCTATTTTAGGAACTTTGGTTGCCATGTGGGTGATGTGGAATTATGACTTAACAGAAGAAAAAGCAAGAGCAATAAAAAAAGAATTAGACGATAGAAAAGGTCAAGGCAAAAAACAATCTTCAGCATATCTTTCAGGTAAATTACTTTCTCTAGGTAAAAACGGAAGTGCTATAGATTCGGTTACAGGTAGAGATTTAAGCTCAAAAAGCGAAACTGAAATTAGAACACTCTTTTCCGAAATCTTAAATAGTGGTTTACATGGTTTGTGTTTTAGTCCTTATGTCGAAGGTCAAAAAGCAGGTGATATTCTATCAGAAAGTCAAATAAATAAAAGACTTGATATCATTAACCCTTATACGCAATGGATTAGAACTTTTTCTTGTTCTGAAGGTAACGAACTCATTCCAGAAATGGCGCATCAAAAAGGATTAAAGACTGTTGTTGGAGCATGGATTAGTGAAGATAAAGAACGCAATGAAAGAGAAATAAATTCCCTAATATCATTAGCAAATGCTGGTTTAGTGGATATTGCTGCTATAGGTAATGAAGTGTTGCATCGAGGAGAAATTGCAGAGCAAGAGTTATTACAATATATCAAAAGAGTACGACAAACGATACCTATCTCTATTCCTGTTGGATATGTAGATGCCTATTATCAGTTCCTTGATCGACCTGCTTTAGTTGAGGCTTGTGATGTTGTTTTAGCCAACTGTTATCCATTCTGGGAAGGCGCAGACAATCAATATGCAATCTCATATTTAGATGAAATGATAGAATTAACTCAGCGTGTTTCCAAAGGAAAAAAAGTAATCATTACAGAAACAGGATGGCCAAGTACTGGAGGACCTGTTGAAGCCGCAAAACCATCCAATGTAAATGCAATGAAATATTTTATTGCTGTTCAAGAATGGGCTAACGATAAAAATATTGAACTTTTCTATTTTTCATCATTTGATGAATCTTGGAAAGTAAATCAAGAGGGAGAAGTAGGAACAGCCTGGGGAATTTGGGATAAAAATGAAAAATTAAAGTTTGATACTAAATTAAGAACAAATGTCATTTAGAAGAAAAGAAGATTCACTTTATCAAATTAATTTCGATGAAACTAAACAAGTTGATTTTTTTAAAGGTATTGATTATTCAAGTCAATCTCCTGAACAATTAATTGAACTTTTTAATCAAGTGTTAAATTCAGGAATGCATGGGCTTTGTTTTAGCCTTTATGAAGACGGACAAAAGCCAGGAGACATTATAACCGAGGAACAAGTGCGCCGCAGAATGAAAATCATTGCTCCATATACCAAATGGGTGCGCTCGTTTTCATGTACCGAGGGAAATGAATTTATTCCAGTAATTGCAAGAGAATATGGTATTAAAACATTAGTAGGGGCATGGTTGGGTGATGATCCAGAAATTAATGAAAGAGAAATTGAAGGACTTGTAAAATTGGCTAACGAAGGTTTTGTTGATATTGCTGCAGTGGGAAATGAAGTCATGTATCGCAAAGATTTATCTGAAGATGAACTTTTAGAATTTATTAGTAGAGTAAAAGCTACTATTCCTGATTCTATTCCTGTAGGTTATGTAGATGCGTATTACGAGTTTTCTATAAAACCAAGAATAACAGCAGCTTGTGACCTTATTTTAACCAATTGCTATCCGTATTGGGAAGGCTGTGATCTCGAATATTCATTAGGACACATGAATCAAATGTACCATCAGGCGTTGCATGCTGGCAATGGAAAAAAAGTAATTATTACTGAAACAGGATGGCCAAGTAAAGGCGAAAGTTTTAAAGGCTCTCATCCATCTACAGAAAATGCCATAAAATATTTTATAAATACGCAACTCTGGTCTCAAAAAGAAAATATTGATATTTTTTACTTTTCTTCTTTTGACGAATCATGGAAAGTTGGAGCCGAAGGTGAGGTAGGAGCCTACTGGGGTATTTGGGATAAAAATGAAAAATTAAAATACTAATAAAAATAACTAAATCAATACTAATCATGTTCATTTGAAATACAGAATGAACCAAAAAAAATCATGAAAAAAAAGACTACATTACAATTATTATTTGCATTTATATTAATAGTACAATTCAGTTTTGCACAAGTAGATATCGTTTATAAAGACCTTGTTTGGTCTGATGAATTTGATAACAACGGAGCCGTCAATGCTAACAATTGGTTTCATCAAACGCAAATACCTGCAGGCGGAAGCTGGTTTAATAACGAGGTACAACACTATACCAATCGTTTAAGCAATTCATTTGTAGAAGCAGGAAATTTAAATATCGTTGCAATAAAGGAGAATTTTAGAGATCAGAACGTAACTAAACAATATACATCTGCTCGATTAAACTCTAAGTTTGCTTTTACCTACGGTCGAGTAGATATTAGAGCCAAAGCACCAAATGATGCAGGAACATGGCCTGCTTTATGGTTATTAGGGAAAAATGTAAATGAGGACGGAGGATTTTTCGATTCAAATTTCGGAACAACCAGTTGGCCTGCTTGTGGTGAACTAGATATCATGGAACATGGCATTTTTCCTGACAAGCCTAAAAACTATATTGGTGCTGCCATTCATACACCATCATCTAATGGGAATACCGTGAACAAAGGCGGAATTCAGGCTTCTGATATAGCACAAAACTACCATGTTTATTCCATGAACTGGTCACCCAATCAAATTTCATTTCTTTTAGATGATGTTGTTTATTATACCTACAACCCAACTGTAAAAAATGCAAGTACTTGGCCATTTGATAAAGATCAATATATATTATTAAACATCGCTATGGGTGGTTTTGCAGGAGCAATTCCATCTAATTTTGTTCAAGCTTCTATGATAATCGATTATGTAAGAATATATCAAAATACAGCTGCCGATACTCAAGCACCAACGAATTTTACAGCTACAGTAGGGCAAGTTACAGGTTCTTCAGTCGAATTACTTTTAAATGCATCAGATGATTCAGGAAATATGGTTTACACCATAGATTATGGGAATGGTTTAAAAACCATTTATAGTCCAGCTGGAGTTCAAAAATCGGTAGTTATTCCTAACTTATCTCAAAATACCAATTATACTTTTACTGTAACTGCTAGCGATTTGTCAGGAAAAGCAGCGGTAAATAATCCAATTGTACTTAATGCAAAAACTTCTTTAAAGTTAGAATGTACAGGAAATGACAAGCAGGCATTACCCGGTCAAGGTTCGTTTACAACGGGTTATAAATATGCTTTCGAAACCATAGGAACAGATGTAAAGATTACTTTCGAACTTTTAGATACTAATAAAATTGGTGTTGTTGCTTTTTTATGGAAAGAATCTCCATTCTCTGAAGTGCAAATGGCAAATGTTTCAGGAAATATTTTTACCTCAACTTTATCTGGTCAAACCATTGGGTCAACCATTAGTTATGGGGTCAAGTTTGCTTTTGCAGGCGGACAATCAGTAACAAAATATTTTTCTTATGAAGTTGGTAAAAGTTGTTCGTTAGGAGTAGAAACTGCTTCTAAGGTAAAGCAATCCTATTTTCCGAACCCTGTAGAAAACATTTTGAGCTTGAGGTTAACTGACGATCAAAACGAAATTTCAATAACGGATGTTTTAGGAAAAAAACAGTTAGAAGCTATAGTAAAAGCCTCTCATGATTTAGACATGAGTGCTTTTAAGTCAGGAATTTACTTTCTAAAAGTGAAAAATTCTCAAGGAATAGAAAATATAAAAATTATAAAAAAGTAATAACTAACTTTAAACTGAATTTTATAAGAGCAAAAAAACATTTTATCTGATGGATGTCTATTAAAACCGATATCTTCTTTTCAAAAAAAGAGATATTTATTAATACAAAAACCACTATTAATTACTAACCAAAAATTTTAGAAAAATGAAAAAAACAAAAATGTTTATTTTTTATGTTTTCGCACTTTTATTTTCAATTTACGGACAAGCTCAAACGCTTACCATTAAAGGAAAGGTGCTAGACGAAAATGGATTGTCCACACCAGGTGCAACAATTTTAGTGAAAGGAGCCACTACTTCGACGGTTTCTGATTTTGACGGTAATTATCAGATTAATGCTGATTCAAATGGAACTTTACTAATCAGTTATGTTGGTTATACTCAGAGTCAGGAAGCCATAAGCGGAAGGTCACAAATAGATGTTAAGCTTAAACCAGAAACGCAATCTTTACAAGAAGTGGTTGTAATAGGGTACGGTTCTCAGAAAAAAAGAGAAGTTACAGGAGCTGTCTCTGTTGTAGATAGCAAAGCTTTAGATATTTTAAAACCAATTCGAATTGAGCAAGCCTTACAAGGTACCGTTTCTGGGGTGAATGTAACTTCATCATCTGGTTCTCCTGGTGCCAAATTAGACATTCGTATTAGGGGTATTGCAACCAATGGAAATGCGGATCCATTAACAATTATTGATGGTTACATTGGCGAACTCGGTTTATTAAACCCGAATGATATCGAAAACATAACCGTGTTGAAAGATGCTCAAGCTGCGATATATGGTTCGGCTGCTGCCAATGGGGTTATCTTGGTAACAACTAGAACAGGTAAAAAGAACTCTAAGGGAAAACTTTCCTATAACACCTATGCTGGTTTTCAAGAAACATCAAAAACATTATCTACTTTAAATGCCACTCAATACGCTGCTTTATTGAACGAAAGTTATGCAAACGGAGGAAAAGTTTTACCTTATCCTAACTTATCTTCTAGTATAGGACAAGGAACCGATTGGCAAAAAGAAGTTTTTGGTAGAAATGTACCTATCATTAGTCATGATTTGACTTTTTCTGGTGGATCAGATAAAATCACCTACGCTGTGAGCGGTTCTCATTTAGATCAAGAAGGAATTATTGGCGGAGATAAATCGGGTTTTCTTAGAAATACAGCAAGAGTTTCCTTGAATGCTGATGTATCCGAAAAATTGAAATTAAGATCGAATGTAATTTACACCTATTTCAATAGAAGAACGTTATTGGAAAATGGAAATGCATCCGTATTGTTAAATGCAGTTAACTCACCTTCTGTTATTGCGCCTTATGACAATGCTGGAAATTTTTCTCAATTTCCAGGCGGAAGTTTAGGAAACGAAATTATAAACCCATTAGCACAGATACACAATACCTATAATGATTACAATTTCAAACAAATAAGTGGAAACTTTGGTCTGGATTATAAACTATTCAAAGATTTTGTGATTACAAGTAATTTAGGATTTAAATCAGCAAACAGTGAAAGTAAATCATTTTTTCCAATTGTAGAATATGGCAGTGGAAAAGTATTTAATACCCCGAGAAGCTCTGTGAATCAAAATGCGGTTAATGATAATAATTATTCTTTTGATATTTTTGGAACGTATACAAAAACCATAGCTGATAATCATAAAATAACCGCTATGGTTGGTAATACCATTTTTAAGGAATATGGTAATGGTTTAGGTGGAGCAGGCTTTGATGTACCCAATAACTCGTGGGACTTTGCAGATATTGGTTTAGCTAGAGGCATACCGCCTGTGGGTTCAAACCCTTCAAGTTCTTATATTTATGATGAAAGAAGATTGTCTTACTTTACCAGAATTCAATATGATTTCAAAGGAAAATACCTACTATCAGGTATGTACCGTCGCGATTCCTCTACTAAATTTGGACCTGGTAACAAAGTAGGTTTTTTCCCATCGGTTACTGCAGGGTGGTTAATTTCTGATGAAAGTTTTTTTGGAGAATCAAAAATTATCAATTTTATGAAATTGAGAGGGAGTTATGGACTAGTTGGAAACGATGCTATTCCTAATAATGGATACATTTCTCAATTAAATGGTGAAGCAGAATATGTTTTTGACGGTCTGATTACCAATGGTAGAGCGATAGGACAAATCCCGAATCCAAATTTAAAATGGGAACAAGGCAGAAAAATAGATATTGGTTTAGATATGAATTTATTCAATAACAAGATTAATATTGTTGCTGACTATTTTATTGATACTAGAGAGGATTTGCTTATTGCAAGAATCCCTGTTTCTGGAATTTTTGGAGGAGCAGCACCGGGAGGTTCTAATCCAACCATCAATGCGGGTGAAGTACGAAATGAAGGTGTAGAGTTTGCGATTAATTACAAAAATCAATTTTCAGAAAATTTCAGTCTGAACCTAGGATACAATGTAACTTTGTTAAAAAATAATGTGACTCGTATAAATGGTGCCGACTTTGTTGAAGGAGGTGCATTTGGAATCGGTCAACTAGCCCCATCAAGAATGCAAGTAGGTCACGCAATGGGTTATTTTTATGGTCTACAAACTAATGGATTGTATCAAAATCAAGCAGATATTGACGCTCAACCTTTTCAAAATGGAGTTGCTGCACAAGCTGGAGATATTCGATATGTGGATCAAAATGGGGATGGTAACATTACACTAGCTGACGACAGAACCGATATTGGCGATCCAATTCCAGAAGCCACAATGGGGTTTAATGTACAGTTGAATTATAAAGGTCTCGATTTTTCAATGTACACTTTTGCCTCTGTAGGCAATGATATGGTTCGTAATTATGAAAGTATCGCCGACGATGCCAATCGATTGACTTATGTTCTTGACCGATGGACGGGTGAAGGAACGAGCAACTCAGTACCAAGAGTAACTACAGGTGCCAATACCAACAGATTATTTTCAGATTATTTTGTAGAAGATGCCTCTTTTGTAAGAATTCAAAACATTCAATTGGGCTATAGCTTAAAACCAGAAATGACTCAGAAGGCGGGTATTTCTAAATTAAGATTATATGTAGCGGCAAATAACTTATACACCTTTACTAAATATAAAGGTTATGATCCGGGAGCATCTAACGGAAGACCTATTGGTGGTGGTATCGATGATGGTTTTTACCCAATCCCTAGAACCTATATGTTAGGTTTAAACATTAATTTTTAATTTTACTAAAGATGAAAAAGTATATATACCTCACACTAGCTAGTATCGGTCTGTTATCAACTGCCGTTGTATCTTGTAGCGACGAATTCGTTGATCGCCCTGTGGAATATTCTATAGACGCGGAAAATTATTTTAATAGTAAATCAGACTACGAAGAAGCATTAATCGGGGCTTATGATTTATTGCATTCCACCTTTATAAACGTATTGATGGGCGAAATTGCTTCTGACAATACCTTTGCGGGAGGTAATGGACCAAATGACGTACCTGGCTATCAATCGGTTGATGATATGATTCATAATCCAGTAAATGCTCAACTTAAGCAATTATGGGATTGGATGTTTGCAGGAGTACAAAGAGCTAATTACATCTTAGAATTCAAAGATAAAACCGATTTTGAAGGCAAAAATCAAGTCATTGCCCAAGCACGTTTCCTTAGAGCTTATTATCATTTCGAATTGGTAAAATGGTTTGGAGGAATCCCAATGAATGGAGACAAAAGATTTCTTCCTGGCGACGAAAAAACCGTACCACGTTCTTCGGTTAGTGAAGTTTATGCCTCTATAGAAGCTGATTTAATTTATGCGACTCAAAATTTAAGCGTCGCTGCGGCACAAAAAGGAAGAGCTACTAGCGGAGCAGCATTTGCGTTGTTAGGAAAAGCCTATTTGTATCAAGGAAAATACCCTCAAGCTGCTGCTACTCTTGAAACCTTGATTACTAAAGGAAATTATCGTTTGGTAAACACTTCAGATTTGACACCGCAACAAATTTCAGATGGTCTAACGCCTTTTGGAAGTATTTTTGAAGAAGCTGGTGAAAACGGTCCAGAATCGGTATTTGAAATACAATACACCGATGTTCAAGGCGGAAGTTATGATGGTTTGCAAGCTATTGAAGGAAATGTTGCTGCAGGTTTTGCAGGCCCTTTTGGTTATGAAGGCCCTGTATTTGCAGATGGTAATAACTTTAATTTGCCTACTCCTAAAATTGTAAATGCTTTTGAAGCTGGCGATTTAAGAAAAGAGGTGACCATTTTGGATATGGCGACTTGGATTCCTGCAAATCCTGGAACTAAATATACCAAACAAAACGAAGATACCGGTTTTTTTAACAGAAAATACATTCCAAGAAAAAGAAGACTAGAGGCTGCTGGAGATGTTAAACTAACAAGTCCAAATAATTACAGAGCTATTCGTTATGCTGATGTGCTTTTGATGGCGGCAGAAGCAAACAGTAAAAATGGTAATGATGATAAGGCAAGAGAATATTTAAATCTTGTTAGAGACAGAGCATTCGGTGATGAAAATCACAGAATTTCTGAATCAGGTTCAGCATTATATGATGCTATTTTAGCAGAAAGAAGAGTAGAACTAGCAGGTGAAGGACACCGTTTCTTCGATTTAGTTCGAACAGGTAAAGCAGCACAAGAAATTGATGGATTTGTTGCTGGAAAGAATGAATTATTCCCTATTCCTATTGAAGAGATTCAATTTTCAGGAGGAAATTGGGCACAAAATCCTAAATATTAATAAAGTATAGCTATGAAAAATATAAAATTTATTTTTGGTTTCGTATGCTTATTGGCTCTAGCCATAAGTTGTACGGTTGATGGTATTGATGATGACACAACATTTATAAATTCAGTTGGAGCTCCTACTAATATTGTAGCTTTTTATAACATTACTCAGGATAATTCTGGTCTTGTAACTATTACCCCTAATGGTGAAGGCGTAGTTTCTTATGAAGTATATTATGGTGATAGTACATCTGAACCTGCAGTTGTTGTAGCAGGAAAAAGTACTTCTCATATTTATGCAGAAGGCACTTATTCGGTAAAAATAATCGCTACAGGGATTAATGGGTCAAAAACCGAAGTTAATCAAAGCCTAGTAGTTTCATTAAAAGCACCTGAAAATTTAGTGGTTACTATTTCAAATGATTTGGTTGTGTCAAAAAAAGTAAATGTTACAGCAACAGCAGATTTTGCTACTATGTTTGATGTGTATTTCGGAGAGCCAGGTAATGATACACCGGTATCTGCAAATATTGGAGGAACAGCTTCTTATACCTACCAAAATGCAGGAACTTATACCATAAAAGTTGTTTCTAAAAGTGCAGCTATTAAGACTACTGATTATTCAGAAAGTTTTGTTGTTACAGCTATTCTTCAACCTACAACATCGGCTCCAGCACCTCCAATCCGACAAGAAGCTAATGTGATTTCTATTTACGGTTCAAAATATACCAATGTTGCTGGTTCAAATTACTTCCCAGATTGGGGACAAGGCGGACAAGGAAGTAGTTGGGCTGAGTTTGATTTAAATGGCGATAAAATGTTAAATTACATTAAATTGAGTTATCAAGGAATCGACATTGGATCGGCTATTGATGCCTCTTCTATGGAGTTTCTTCACATTGATATTTGGTCAGCTTCAAGTATGTCAGTTGACATATTTCCTCTTCCAGACGGAGTTATACCAGCAAACGAAAGATTTGTAACTAAAACTTTGGTGGCGAATCAATGGAATAGTTTTGATATCCCTTTGTCGGATTTTACAAGTCAAGGTTTGCCTATTAACAATTTAAAACAATTTAAATTTGTTGGAGCGCCTTGGGCAACAGGAACCGTTTTTATAGATAATATTTATTTCTATAAAACAGCCGCTCCTTCAACCGGATTGGCTGGAACTTGGAAAATGGCACCAGAAGCGGGTTCTTTAAAAGTTGGACCTAGCTCAGGAAGCGGTGCTTGGTTTTCCATTAGTGATCAAGCTGTAATTGATAGAGCCTGTTATTTTGATGACACTTATGTTTTTTCTTCAAACGGAACTTTTAGTAACGTTTTAGGCACAGAGACTTGGCTTGAAAAATGGCAAGGTGTTGCAGAGGATGCATGTGGGGCAGCAGTAGCACCTCATGATGGTTCGACAGCTACTTATGTTTATGATGAAGTTGCAGGAACAATTAAGATTACAGGCACAGGTGCCTACATTGGTCTTCCTAAAGCAAATAATGCTGGGGAGCTACCTAATGTTGCTGTTCCCAATTCAATAACGTATAATGTAACACTTTCGGAGGATAAGAATACAATGAATGTAGTTATTGAGGCTGGAAATGGAGTGTTTTGGTCCTACAAACTGGTAAGAATTTAATTTAAAAAGATAAAAAATGAAAAATATAAAATATTTTATTAGTTTTCTTTCATTGGCTTTGCTGTTAAGTAGCTGTGAAAAAGAGGATTATGAGTTTGGAGACATTGTTGCTCCAACCAATTTGACAATTACTCCTGATATTGTAGGTAAAGATGCGAGTAATCCATACGGTGATGGCTCTGGTGTTGTAAATATTACCGCCAAAGCAGATAATGCAATTTCCTATAAATTTATATATAATGGAGTAGAGAAAGTAAAATCATCTGGATACCTACTATATAATTTTGGAAATACAGGTGTTAATAAATATATCATAACTGTAGTTGCCACCGGAAAAGGAGGCATAAGTTCAAGTGCAACTATTGAGTTTGAAGTATTGGTAGTATATGTTCCACCTGTAGAATTAGTAACGATGCTAAATGCTAATAGCTCTAGAACTTGGAGGATAAAAGCAGAAGGACTTGGTCATTTTGGTCTAGGACCAGTAGGTGGTTCTGTTCCTACGGAATGGTATGGAGCTCCTGCTAATGCAAAAGCTAATACAGGTATGTATGATGATCGATTTACGTTTAAATTAGATGGTAGTTTTTTACACGATACAGGAGCTGACGGAACGGTTTTTGGTCGTAAAACATTAATAGAAGAGCTAAATGGACCTGGAGGAACTCCAGAAGGAGATGATATTATTCAATACCCTTATGCAAGTAATTCAGGACAATATATTTTAACAGCTCCTAATGGTGTTGAAACAATAACCCTTTCAGGTCTAGGTTTTATTGGTTATTATACTGGTGGAAGCCATCAGTATAGAATATTTAAAAGAGAGGCTAACGAAATGGTTTTAAGTACCGTTGATGGTAATAATGGATTTGAATGGTGGTTTACACTAGTACCAGCTGAATAAAGTATAGATATTAAAGTATAGGAGCTAAATTATTTAGCTCCTATTTTTATATAGTAAATAATCAATTAAATATTTAATAAATGCTAAATTCGTTTCTTAAAAATAGAAAACATCTTGCAGTATTAATAGCACTAATTCTATTAATTTCCTGTAGCTCTTCAGACGGAGGTTCCAATAATGATGCAGGAACTATGCCTTCTAATCTTACAGTGACAACTGAAGTTATGGGTAAAAGTGCAGAAAACCCAAATGGCGATGGTAGTGGTATCGTTAAATTCAATATTAATGCAACAAATGCTACATCCTATAAAATATCATTTGGTGATGGAAATGTACAAAATTTTAGTAGTGGTATAATTAATTATACTTATAAAACAGCTGGGACTTACAGCTATTTAGTCACTATAACCGCTTTAAATGGATCAAATGCTATTAGTATTACAGTATCTATAACTTTAAGTGTTTCTACAGCACCCATATGGTCTGATGAATTCAATGTAAACGGTGCGCCTAACTCTTCTAAGTGGGGATTTGATATAGGAACGGGTAATAATGGTTGGGGAAATGGTGAATCTCAATATTACACCAACCGCTCAGATAATGTTAAAGTTGAAAATGGTTTTTTAAAAATTATCACGAAAAAAGAAGATTTTCAAGGCAGTAATTACACCTCTGCTAGACTTAAAACTCAAGGAAAGTTTTCCGTACAATATGGAAAAATTGAATTCCGAGCTAAACTACCCTCTGGAAGAGGCACGTGGCCAGCACTTTGGATGCTTGGGGATAATATAAGTACCGTGGGATGGCCTGCTTGCGGAGAAATAGACATCATGGAACATAAAGGTAATGAATTAAATAAAATTCATGGTACTCTTCATTTTCCTGGTCGTTCTGGTGGAAATCCAGTTACAACTACCGTAACACCAAATACTAGTGCCACTACTGAATTTCACACCTACGCAGTAGACTGGAGAAAAGATGCCATTAAATTTTATATCGATGATTTACTATTTAAAACCTTTGCCAATTCTACTAATGTTCCGTTTAACCAAAAGTTTTTCTTGATTATGAATTGTGCCATGGGAGGCAGTTTTGGCGGAGCAATCGACCCAAATTTTGTATCTTCTACTTTCGAAATTGATTATGTTAGAGTATATAATTAGTACAGTTTTATTTACCCATTGAGTTAAATTTATAACTAGGTTTTACGTGATGAATTTATTTTATTTAGCTTAATTTAAATATAAAAAAAGTTTCTTGACAACTTTATTGAAATAAGAAGTGGACTAATAAAACTATTGAAGATAGTATAATTTTATGAAAGTAGTAATAATACCAATGATAGTACTTGTCGTAGCAAGTGCTTTTTCGCAACAAAAAAAAGAATCTTTCTCAAGTATATTCTCAATAGAAAACAAATCAGTTACGGTATTCACTTCTGCTGATAGCACTAGTTTAAAACTATCTAGAGCTAATTCAAATTTGACATTTAAAGCGTTCAATCAGCCATTGGAAACGGATATTTGTGTATTTGTAAATCCGAATAAAAAATTTCAAACTTTTATTGGAATAGGGGGAGCTATTACTGACGCTAGTGCAGAAGTATTTGCAAAACTTTCAAAAGAAAAACAAGACGAGTTTTTAAACGCCTATTTTTCTAGCGACAAAGGCATAGGGTATTCGGTTATTCGAACAAATATGAACAGCTGTGATTTTAGTTCTAAAAGTTATACTTATGTAGATGAAGGCGATAAACAACTTCAATCTTTTTCAATTGATATTGATAAAGAATTCAAACTATCATTACTTAAAAAAGCAATGGCAATGATTGGCAAAAAGGCTTCTTTGTATATCAGTCCATGGTCTCCGCCCGCATTTATGAAAGATAATAATAATGTACTTCAAGGCGGAAAACTTTTACTTGAGTATTATCAACCTTGGGCTAATTATTATGTAAAATTTATAAATGAACTCGAAAAAGAAGGGATTCCTGTTTGGGGATTGACAATACAAAATGAACCTATGGCGAAACAACGTTGGGAATCGTGTATTTATTCTGCCGAAGAAGAGAGAGATTTTCTAAAAAAATTCTTAGGACCTACACTTAAAAAAGCAGGGCATGGAAATAAAAAAATAATTGTTTGGGATCATAATCGAGATTTAATCACACAAAGAGTGAATGTAATTCTTGATGATAAAGATGCTAGAAAATACGTTTGGGGAATTGGTTTTCATTGGTATGAAAACTGGAGTGGAGGCAATCAAATGTATGAAAATATAGATGCGGTAAACGAAATGTATCCAACAAAAAACCTTTTATTTACTGAGGGTTGTGTAGAGAAATTTGACCCTAAAAAATATCAACTTTGGGCCAACGGAGAACGATATGGAAAATCTATGATTAACGATTTTAATAATGGAACAGTAGGCTGGACCGATTGGAATATTCTTTTAGATCAATATGGTGGTCCAAACCATGTTCAAAATTTTTGTTTTTCACCTATTCACGCTGATGTAAGTAAAGATGAACTTATTTATACACCTTCTTATTATTTTATAGGTCATTTTTCTAAATTTATTCAAAAAGGAGCCAAAAGAATTAGTAGCGTGGCAAGTAGAAGTATATTGTTAACCACTTCATTTCTAAATCCGGATGGAAAAACAGTTACGATTGTAATGAATCAAGACATTAAAAAAGTAAAATACAATCTTTGTATTGGAAAAGTGGCTGCTGAAATTGAAATTCCATCTCATGCCATTCAAACTTTAGTATATTAAATGAATAAATATATTTAAAGTCACAATTAAATTTAAATGAAAGATGTAAAAATTTATTTTACATTGTTTTTTATCCTCATCACTTTATTTGGTTATTCCAAGAAAAGATAATTTATTGTACAATAACTGTTAAAATTTGAGTTAAAACTTGTTTCTTAAGAAATAATTATGCTATATTTGATTTCAAATTAATTAAACTTTAACATTCAGCCTATATAAAAAACTACTTTTTAGAGAATTTTCTCAAAATTTTAATACAAACTAAAAGGTAATTTTATGGCTAATGTACAAACCCCAGATGCACTATTGGTAAAAAATTATATGGCTGGCGATGAGAGCGCTTTGTCAATACTAATAAATAGGCACCAATCAAAAATATATGGATTTATCTATTCCAAAATTCCGGATAGAGATATTTCTGACGATATTTTTCAAGATACTTTTGTTAAAGTAATAAAAACTTTAAAGTCAAATTCCTATAACGAAGAAGGTAAATTTTTACCATGGGTAATGCGAATTGCTCATAATCTCATCATTGATCATTTTAGAAGAAATAAAAAAATGCCCATGTTTAGAGAAACTGAAGAATTTTCTATTTTCTCGATTATGACCGATCATGCTTTAACAGTTGAAAACCAAATAATTGCAGATCAAGTGCAAGAAGATTTAAAAAAAATCATTGAAGAGTTGCCCGAAGATCAAAAAGAGGTATTGGTTATGCGTATCTATCAAGACCTTAGTTTTAAAGAAATTTCTGAATTGACAGGAGTTAGTATCAATACCGCCTTAGGAAGAATGCGGTACGCTATAATGAATTTAAGAAAGGTAATTGATAAACATCAAATTATTTTAACGAACTAACAATATTTATAGAAAAACCTCGTTGTAGTAGTAACAAACAAACTACAATATGGCAAAAATTTACTCTAAAAAAGCATTAGTTACCAATTCGATGAAACCTAAAAAAGAAACAATATCTTTTTTATTAAGTTACTCTAAAGCGTTACGCATTATTAAAGTGGGTAAAATGAATATTGAAACGATAGCTAATTAGGAAAATGTCTCGGTAATTACCGAGACATTTTTTTTTGATAATCTTCTAAAATTGTTTTTCTACCAATCGTTTTAGTGATAATGTCTTTCTCTAAATCCCATCCTCTAGCAGGTGAATATTCTCTGCCATACCAAATAATTTGTAGATGCAAATCATTCCAGATAGACTCAGGGAAAATTCGTTTTGCATCTTTTTCAGTCTGAATCACATTTTTACCATTAGTCAAATTCCACCGATACATCAATCGATGAATATGAGTATCAACTGGAAATGCAGGAACTCCAAAAGCTTGTGACATGACAACACTTGCAGTTTTATGACCAACTGCGGGTAACGATTCTAAAGCTTCAAAACTTTGAGGAACTTTCCCATCGTATTTTTCTATCAGAATTTCTGACAAGCCATGAATACCTTTAGATTTCATGGGAGATAATCCACAAGGGCGAATAATTTCTTTAATTTCTTCTATACTCATTTTTACCATATCATACGGATTATCAGCTCTTGCAAAAAGTATTGGCGTAATTTGATTCACACGAACATCTGTGCACTGCGCAGAAAGTAAAACGGCAATCAACAAAGTATAAGGATCCTTATGATCTAAAGGAATAGGAATGGTTGGATATAATTCTTTTAACTTATTTATAACAAACGTTACACGTTCTTGTTTGGTCATTTTAGTTTATTTTTGAGACGTAAAATAAGTCAATTGCAATGTCAATTGCAAAAAATCAATACCAATTATAATAAATTTAATAATTCAAAAATACGAATAATGATACCACTTAAAAAAGGAGATAAAGCACCAAATTTTTCAGGAATTGATCAAGACGGAAATTCACATAAACTAGAAGATTATAAGGGTAAAAAGTTAGTAGTTTTCTTTTATCCTAAAGCAAATACGCCAGGTTGCACAGCTGAAGCTTGTGATTTAAGAGATAATTTTGAAAGATTTACTGCAAACAATTACGCATTACTTGGTGTGAGCGCTGATAATGCTAAAGCACAATTGAATTTCAAAAACAAATATGATTTCCCTTTTCCTTTACTTGCCGATGAAGATAAATCAGTAATTGAAGCTTTTGGAGTTTGGGGTCCTAAAAAGTTTATGGGCAAGGAATATGACGGAATTAATAGAACCACATTTATAATTGATGAAAACGGAATTATAGAAGAAGTAATTTCAGATGTAAAAACAAAAGCACATGCGGCTCAAATATTAGGATAAGATTCAAAAAAAACCTCCATTGAGAATTTGTTAATGGAGGTCTTAAAAATAAACAATTAGTTACTTTTTTCTAAAACTTTATCAGGATCATAACCAAACAATCTATCTTTTTTAATAAGTTCAGCAACACCTTGAGGCAGCATTTTTTCCCAACCTAATTTTCCTTGGTTAATCATTTTCAATACTTCACGTGAAAACACTTTAAGAAATTTAGGGTTGTAATCAACAATATCAATCACTTTTCCGTTAAACTTAAAGAATTTGTACAACTCTTTCATTCTTGGATGGACTTTTAAATTTTCAGATGTAATGATATCTCCATTTTCATCAATCATAGGATATAAAAATACTTTTAAATCTCGGTAAAATAATTTACCAAAAGCTTCTAAAATTCCTCCGCTAAGGTGACGATAATATTTTTCGTCAAAAATATCAATCAAGTTATTTACTCCCATTGCCAAACCCATTCTTGCTTTGGTATAATTAGAAAAATATTCTACTACTTTATAATACTCTTGAAAGTTTGAAATCATTACCGTTTGACCTAATGAACAAAGCAATTCCGCTCTATCCATAAAATCTCTTTCATCAATTTCTCCTTCTGAACGTAAATTAGATAATGTGATTTCAAAAATCACTAAAGTATTTTCTTTTACTACCTTACTTTCTTCAAGAAACATCTTTAAAGATCTCTCATACATATCCATATTTACGCTTGTAACGGGACGGAAACTCCCTCTTAAAGCCAATAAGTTTTTTTTGTAAAGAATAGAGGCAGGTAGTATATTTTTCCCTTCAGGATTAAACATTACCGCATCGGTCATTCCATTTTTTACCAATTGCAAACTCATCAATCTATTATCTACATCTGCAAAACGTGGTCCTGAAAAGTTTATAGTATCAATCTCTAATTGGTCTTTGTCTAAATGATCATACAAATAACGCAATAATTTTTTTGGATTGTCATGTTTATAATAGGCGCCATAAATTAAGTTTACACCAAGAATTCCTAAAGTTTCTTGTTGCAGTCTAGCATCAGTTTCCTTAAATCGAATGTGAATAATGATGTCATTATAATCTTCTCCTGGTTCAATTTGATAACGAATTCCTACCCAACCATGACCCTTAAACTGTTTTGCAAAATCTATAGTGGCAACAGTATTTGCATAACTAAAAAACATTTTATGTGGATGTTTGTCTCTATTTAAACGTTTTTCAATCAAGTTAGTTTCTAAAGTAAGCATTTTTTTGAGTCGACTTTCTGTCACATACCTACCATCTTCTTCAATACCATAAATAGAATCACTAAAATCTTTGTCATAGGCCGACATTGCTTTTGCAATAGTTCCAGAAGATCCTCCCGATCTAAAAAAATGACGAACCGTTTCTTGACCGGCACCAATCTCTGCAAAGGTTCCGTAGATATTTTCATTCAAATTAATTCGAAGGGCTTTATCTTTTATAGAAGGGATTTGCTCAATTACTTTGTCACCTTTTAATTTTATTGCTTTTTCCATTTGTATTTATAGAGGATATAGGACAAAGTTAACAAAATTGAATTTTAACAAATGGTAAATAATGCTATTTTTGTAAAAAATTTAACGAACTTGAAAATCTATTTTTTAGGAACAGGTACTTCTCAAGGTATTCCAGTAATTGGAAGCAGTCATTCTGTTTGCAAAAGCCTAGACACTAAAGATAAAAGACTTCGGGTTTCAGTTTGGATTTCTTGGGATCATTTTTCATTTATAATCGATTGTGGTCCTGATTTTAGACAACAAATGTTGGTTTCAAATTGTCAAAAAATTGATGGAATCTTATATACTCATGAACATTCAGATCATACAGCAGGATTAGACGATATTCGACCATTTAATTTCAGGCAAGGTGAAATTCCAATATATGCACATCAAAGAGTTATCGAAAATCTAAAGAGAAGATTCGATTATGTTTTTGAAACCGAAAATAGATATCCAGGTTCTCCAAGTGTAAGTTGCCATGAAGTAGTAAATGATTGTCCTTTTCCTGTAGGTAATAAAGTAGCAATTCCGATTAATGTTTATCACGGAAGTCTTCAGGTTTTTGGGTATAGAATTGATGATTTTGCCTATTTAACAGATGTAAAAACTATTGATGATTCTGAAATGTCTAAACTAAAAGGCTTAAAAATTTTAGTGGTAAATGCATTACGAGAAGAACCACATAAAACACATTTTAATTTAGAAGAAGCTTTACAATTTATTGAAGAAATACAACCCGAGAAAGCCTATTTAACTCATATTAGTCATGTTTTCGGATTTCATGAAGACATTCAGAAGCAATTGCCTGAAAATGTTTTTTTAGCTTATGATAATTTAGAAATTAATATTTAAACAATTTATACAATGAAAAAATCCTTTTTTCTTTACCTTTTAATTTTAGCTGTTTTAATGAATATATTTACTTATATGTATTACAGCAAGAAAGCTACTTCTGAGGAAACTCGATTTAAAGTATCGAATGCTAAATTAAAAGATAGCTTAAATATAGTTATATCAAAATTAAATGATGCCAATTATTTTTCTTTAGAAAATAATGAAAATGCGCAAAACTATTTTGACAATGCTAATGCTGAAAAGTTTATTGCATATGAGAAATTAATCCCTTTTGTGAAAGAAAAGTTGATGGATGCAAACGAAAACCCCGCTGGAAACCCTTACATAGGTATGGATAAAATAGGAGAACAAAAATTTATCATTAATAAAGTCAAAATTCTAAACCACCGATGGATTATAGCGGACTATAGTGATGGCGATTTTTGGGGCGAAGCCTTAATTAAATACTTCATTAATGATGATGAAACAGTTTCTTTTGAGAACTTTCAAACACTATTGTATCAGAAATAGTTCACAGTAGAGTAAACACTGAAAATTATTTTTCAAGCAGCCAATTTTTAAAATCATAAAAATTTTGAGGTGAAACGCCGTGACCTACAGGATATTCTTTATATACACATTTAATTCCTAAATGCTCTAAAATAGGTTTTGCTTTTCTGGCCCATTCTACGGGAATCACTTGATCTACCGTGCCATGTGAAGCAAATATCTTAAGATTAGAAAAGTTATTGTTTTTATAATTTTCAGTTGCAATATCTAAATTTAAATAACCACTCATTGCTACCACTCGTTGTATTTTCTCTGGATAAGATAAGGCTACAGCATAACTTAAAATACTTCCTTGGCTAAACCCAATAAGTGTTACGTTATTCGGGTCAATAGGATAATTAGTGATTAGCTCATCAATAAAAGTACTAATTAGATCTCGTGAAGTTCGTGCTTGGTCATGATCTGAAAATTTATTTTCATCAGCATCAAAATTTATGGCATACCAAGCATAGCTTCCATATTGAAGACTGTAAGGTGCTCGAGCTGAAATGACATAATAATAATCAGGTAATTCAGCTGCAAATGAAAACAAATCTTCTTCGTTGCTGCCATATCCGTGAAGCAATAACAATAGAGGATTTTTTTCTAATTTTATTTTAGGTTCTCTAACAAGATGATGTAAAGATAAATTCATAATTAAATACTTTTAAAGGCTTTTTGAAAGAATTCACCCAACAAGGGCAACGGTTTTGTTTCGCCTTTTATAGCGCTAAAAATGCCATAAGTCCATAAAACCGAAACGAAAATCCACATAGTTGCAGATATCATTATACTATCGAAATTACTAATTATAAGTCCGAGTGAAATAAACGTTATAGACAACCCTAATGCTTGCCTGATATGAAAAGAAGCAAAAGGACTTTTATTTTCAGAATTCATAGACATAGCAATCAGTACGCCAATAATTAGTATGTAACTGGTTATGGCAGCAGTTTTTCCTTCTTCAATTTTATTGTTTTCCATTTTTATTTGTTTAACCACAAAGTTCGCAAAGGTTTTACGCTAAGTTCACAAAGTGTTTGTTTAGTTTTAATAATTAGTGTTCTTTGTGCCTTCTTTTTGTGCTTTGTGTTTAAATTTTTGTTTTTTTAACCACAAAGTTCGCAAAGGTTTTACGCTAAGTTCACAAAGTGTTTGTTTAGTTTTAATAATTAGTGTTCTTTGTGCCTTCTTTGTGCGCTTTGTGTTTAAATTTTTGTTTTTTTAACCACAAAGTTCGCAAAGGTTTTACGCTAAGTTCACAAAGTGTTTGTTTAGTTTTAATAATTAGTGTTCTTGATGCCTTCCTAGTGTGCTTTGTGTTTAAAGTTTTTTTACCACAAAGCTTACAAAGTGTTTATTTATGCTAATATTAATTTTCCTTTATTGTAAATTCCATATACTTTCCCTTTCATTTTTGCACCTAAAAAAGCGGAATTTTTAGATTTCGATAAGATGTTTTCCTTTTCAAATGTCCAATTTCCTTCAGGAGAAAAAAGCGTAATGTTTGCTTTTTGGCCTTTATCAATTGTATGATTTTCAATGCCAAATCTTGATTTTTTCTCGGTCAATTTTTGTATGATTGTTTCTAACGGCAAGAAAGTGTTTAAAGCTCCAAAAGTGCTTTCTAATCCAATAGTTCCGTTTTTTGCCAAATCAAATTCCATTTTTTTATGTTCAATATCTATAGGATTATGGTCTGATGTTATCAAGTCAATCGTTCCATCAATTACTCCATTTAGTAATGCCTGTCTATCGTTTTCTGTTCGCAATGGTGGGGTAACTTTGTATCTCGAATCAAATTCTTCTAAAGCTTCATCTGTTAAAACCAATTGATGCACTGCTACGCTACAAGTTACATCTAATCCTTTTACTTTTGCTTCTTTAATAAGTTGTACTGATTTTGCAGTGGAAATAGTAGGAATATGTAATTTGCCTCCGGTATATTCTAATAAAAATAGGTTTCGGGCTATTTCTATCTCTTCTGCCATTTCAGGAATACCTTTTAATCCTAATCGCGTCGAAACTATACCTTCATTAACAACTCCGTTTCCTTTTATTTCTGTATTTTGAGAAAATGAAATTACTAATCCATTAAAATCTTGAGTGTATTGTAGCGCAATTTTTAGTAAATTCGGATTGTTTGTATTTTTGTTGTAATCTCCAAAAGCGATTGCACCTGCATTTTTCATATCAAACAATTCAGCTAAATCTTTTCCTGAACTTGCTGCAGTTAAAGCACCTATTGGATATAATTCTGTAGCAAATTCTTGAGCTTTTGCCTTTACAAAATTAATTTGAGATTGATTATCAATAATCGGGTAGGAGTTGGGTTGTAGGGCAATTGCAGTGAAACCACTTTTTGCAGCAACATTCAACCCGTTTGCAATGGTTTCTCGTTCTTCAAATCCTGGCTCTCCTAAAGAAACACTAGAGTCAAACCAACCTTCAGAAACATGAAGATTATCTAATTTTATTTCTTGAAAATCGGCTGTTTGTTCCAGCTTTTCTCCAATTTCAGTTATCGTTTCTCCATCAATTTTTATATCGACAACTTTGTTGTGATAGGTGCTTTTCGGATTTATAATTTTAGCAGTTCTAATTATAATTTTCATTTTACGAATTTTTGTATGAATACTTCGCTAACTAAAAACAGTAAAGTTAAAATAACAAACCATTTCCATATTTCGGTATTGGTGCGATCTTGTTGTATGGTTTCGAAAACAGTTTCTATAGAATTAATAATTTTATATTCAGACAATAAATTTTCATTTGCTGTGGCTAAATTACTTTCGGTACGGTTGTAATTAAAGCTTATATTTTTAAGTATTTCTTCCTTTTTATAAACTCCAAAATTACCTGCTATTTCAGGATAATCATTACACGTAATTTTTACTTTATTATTTAAGATTTGTTGAATAGGAATAAATTTTTCTTCAGTAGATGTTTTTGTATTGCTTTTTACATTTACAATTTCATCTTTAGCCAATGAAGCATCAACTAAAATTGGATTTTTTTCTCCTATAATTAAAGAAGAAACTCCTGTTTTAGAAGTACTTTGTGCCATGTTGTAAAAGGTAGGCACAATTAAAGGAGAATTCTGAAAATTAGAGTTCGATTTATTTATTGCTGCTGTAAAAATATAAACTGACGATAACTGATTGGGCAATGCCGTCAGGAAAACACTTTGATCTTCAAAACTTAAAATGGCTGGGTTTGAACTATCAATCTGAAAAGAAAATTTTGTGTTTGGATATTGAAAATTGGCAATTTGCTTCTCAAAAACCGATTGGTATAACGGATTGTTAAAAGCAATTTTTGTAACCAGTTTTTCTGAGTTTTGTAATGATTTGAATTGTATTTTTCCAAAATTAGATAGGACAGTATTTACATTTGAGGTTGAACTTTCGTTTGATGGAATAAATATCAAATTGCCTCCTTTTTCAACAAATGATTTTAATGTAGTTTGTAATGCTTGCGGAATTTCTTTGAGCTCGTTAAGAACTATAGCATCTTGATTTTCTAGAATATTATAATCTAAACTTTCTGAAGTAAAGTTGTTATAGTTAAATTCGTCTTTGGTGTAAATTCGTGATAAGAAATTACTTTTTTCATAATCTCCGATACTTAAAACAGCTATTTTTTTAGGCTTTGAAATACTGAAAAACAACTTGTTGTCATATTGCAAAGCATTATCAGTAATAGCAACATAACCGTGAAAATCTTCCTTTGGAATAGTGAAATTGATGGTTTTTTGTTTCGATTCTAATGGAACTAAAGTTTTTGCAATGAGTTTTTCTTTGTTGTATAACGCTATTGGAATTGATTCAAAATCTTCTCCGTAGCCTGATAATTTTATAGCAATTTCATAAAAATCATCTAAAGTTTGTTTGATATAAACGCTATCAACTGCAATATTGTTTTTTTGTTCTGCTTTTGGAACAATAAATAAAGTATTTAAATCTTTACTAATGCTTTTTAGTTGCTTTTGTTCCAAACCAACAACATCTGAAATTATAATAACGTCTTTATTAAAAGCAGATTTATGCGACTTTATTTTTGCCATCGCACTTTCTAATTGAAAAGGTAACGGACTGTATTTTAAGTTTTGCAACTCAGATCGCATCGATTTGATATCTGTATTCCAAAAGGTTTCTGAATTGGTTATCAATGAAAAATTTTGATTTTCTGGAGCGTGTTCTAGTAAATCTTCGACTGCTCTTTTCAATAATTCTCCTTTTTGTCCTTTGGCCTGCATACTGAATGAATTGTCTAAAACAATATACATTTCATTTGTGCTGCTGTTGCTGTCTTTTGCCTTAAAAAAGGGTTGAGCAAAAGCTAAAATAATACACGCTAATAATAACAAACGTGTTGCTAATAGTAGCCATTTTTTTATTTGAGAACTTTTTCGGGTTTGAATAGAAAGTTCTTTTAGTATTCGAACATTTGTAAAGTATTCTTTTTTAAAACGGCGCAACTGAAACAAATGAACCAAAATTGGTATTACCAGTAAAAATAGGAAATAGAGAATTTCAGGGTGTTTGAATTGCATTCTAAATTTAGTTTACTTCACAAATTAAAATTTCTAAGAAGTTCATTGAATTACATTTGCCAAAAATACTACTTTTTATGATTTAGATGGAGTAATTTTAGAGAATAAATTCAATACCTGTTTTCACAGTAAACTTCGGATTTAAAAGCTATTTTTGTTGTTCATATAAAGTAAAAAAATGAAAATATTTTCTTTAATTCTGTTATCCGTCTTTTTAGTTTCCAAAATGACTGCACAAGATGAAAACCGCAATTTAATCATTGGGACTTATACCAATTCCTGCGAAAGTCAAGGAATTTACGTATATGATTTTAATACTAAAACGGCTGATTTTAAAGAGAAATTCTCTTCTGAAAAAACGATTAATCCAAGTTATCTAACGGTTTCTAATGATGCTAAATTTATCTATAGCGTCAATGAGAACGGATCAAAAAGTACTGTAAGTGCTTATGCTTTTAATTCAAAATCTGGCGCATTACAATTAGTAAACCAGCAAGACTCTAAAGGAGCCGATCCTTGCCATATTATAAATGATGCTAAAAATGTAATTGTGGCAACCTATTCCGGCGGTTCGATTTCGGTTTTTAAAAGATTGGGATACGGTAGTATTTCTGAAGCAAATCAAGTTGTTCAGCATAAAGGAAAAAGTATAAATGCACAAAGGCAAGAAAGTACTCATGTGCACATGGTACAATTTACGCCTGATAAAAAGTTTGTATTAGCTAATGATTTGGGAACCGATAAAATTTACATTTACAAATACAATCAAAACTCAAAAAATAAAATTCTAGAAATTAAAGATAGTGTTGCTGTTAAATCCGGAAGTGGGCCAAGACATTTAACGTATAGTAATGATGGCAAATTTGTTTATTTATTACAAGAGTTAAACGGAGGTCTAACCGTATTTAGTTATAAAAAGGGAATGTTAAAAATGATTCAGGAAACCAGTGTGGTTGTTCCAGATTTTAAAGGACAAATAGGAGCTGCTGATATTCATGTTTCGCCAAACGGAAAATTTCTATATGCAACAAATAGAGGTTCTGCAAATACTATTTCGTGTTTTCGGATTCAAAATAACGGACAGTTAGAGTTGGTTGAAACTGTTTCAACAGATGGAATTGGACCAAGAAATTTTGTTATAGATACAACTGGGAACTATCTTTTAGTAGCTCATCAATATTCAAATAGTATAATCATTTTTAGCATCAATTCGTCTACTGGAAAGCTCTCTAATTCAGGAAAAAGAATCGATTTATGTGCTCCTGTTTGTTTGGTTTTTGACAAATAAAAGTAGGAATTTAAGAACCAATTATTTTTAAAAGAATCATAAAGATTATTTTTATAAACTAATTAATGATTAATTTTGATAAAAAATATTTTTAAATGAAACATTGGATTCAAGCTGCACGATTACGAACATTACCATTATCAGTTTCAGGAATACTATTAGGAAGTTTTTATGCCATGTCACAATCGATGTTTAATTGGAAAATTGTGATTTTTGCACTTTCAACTACATTAGGATTACAGATACTTTCTAATTTTGCCAATGATTATGGAGACGGAATAAAAGGAACCGATAACCAAGACCGGATTGGACCCAAAAGAGCCATTCAAAGCGGAGTGATTTCTCCACAGGAAATGAAGCGTGCTATCATAATCACCTCATTTTTGACATTAATGTCGGCAATAGTACTTATTTATTGCTCGTTTAAAGATCATAATTTAGCATTTTCGTTATTTTTTCTAGTACTTGGTGTTATAGCAATCGCTTCCGCCATAAGATATACAGTGGGTTCAAGCGCTTATGGATATAAAGGTTATGGCGATATTTTTGTTTTTATTTTTTTTGGATTGGTTAGCACTTTAGGCATTTACTTTATGTTTGCTAAAACTTTCGAAAACGGATATTTACTTTTTCTACCTGCAATAGCTATTGGTTTTTTAAGTGTTGCGGTATTAAATTTAAACAATATGCGTGATGAAATTTCAGATAGAAAGTCTGGAAAAAATACTATTGTTGTAAAAATTGGAGTAGAGAAAGCCAAGCTCTATCATTACTTTTTAATCATTTCTGCAATGATTTTGGTGTTGCTTTTTGGAATTCTAAACGATTTTCATTTTGATCAATATATTTTTATAGTTGCTTACTTTCCTTTAATTAAACATTTGATTGTTGTTTATAAAACAAAGGATACTAGGTTATTAGACCCTGAATTAAAGAAAGTAGCCTTAAGTACTTTTTTTCTAGCGGTATTACTTTCTTTGTGTCTTATTTTCTTTTTGTCGGATATAGTCGTTAATAATTCTTAAATAAATGTAGAACATGAAAATTACTTTTTACGGTCACTTCTCATTTGGCATTTATGTGGGTGGCAAATTTATTTTGGTAGACCCTTATATTTCTGCAAACCCTAAAGCAAATCATATAAACATCAATGAGTTAAAGCCAAACTATATTTTACTTACTCACGCTCATCAAGATCATATTTTAGATGTTGATTATATATCACAAAATAATCCAGATGCTCTTATCGTTTCAAACTATGAAGTAGCAACTTATTTTAGTAATAAAGGGTTTAAAAGCCACCCTATGAATCACGGAGGAACTTGGAAATTCGATTTTGGAACTGTAAAAATGGTAAATGCTGTTCATTCTAGTTCTTTTCCTGATGGCTCTTACGGAGGTAATCCCGCTGGATTTGTCATAGAAGGCGAACATAAAAATATTTATATTGCAGGAGATACGGCGTTAACAATGGATATGAAATTGATACCAATGCGAACCAAACTCGATTTGGCGATTTTACCTATAGGAAGTAATTTTACTATGGATGTTGAAGATGCAATTCTAGCCTCTGATTTTATTGAATGTGATAAGATTTTAGGATGTCATTATGATACTTTTGGCTTTATCGAGATTAATCATGAAGAAGCCATTCGTAAGTTTTTTAACAAAGGAAAGGACTTAATGCTGTTAGAAATTGGTCAAAGTATTGAATTGTAACATCATTTTATGCGAAATAAACTTTTAATTTTTATATTTTCAATTTTTATTCACTTTCAAAGTTTTGCTCAACAAGACGGTTATTGGGATAAAGAACGCGCTACAACAAAAGAAGAAGTTCTTAGTGCAAGAAAACGTATAGTTATAAATACTGAAGATTTGCCAATAGGTACCACAGAAGTCGTTTTTAGAATTACGCTTCTTGACGAAAATCAGCAAATGGCAAATAGTCTCGTTTCAGTTTTAAAAGCAATTCCAGATCCTACAGGAATTAGTCAAGGTTCGGCAGGTGCTATACTTTTATTATCGAAAATTTCGGGAGATGATAAATGCAAATATGCTATTTTTTCAGATGAAAAATTTAAAACTTCTTATATAGAAAATGGAACGATAACCAATGCTTGTTATGTTCAGGAAAAGCCAATAAATAAAGATGCGAAACGACTTTCCATTTCTTCCTCAGCTTGTTTAAAATCAAAATTATTATGGTTTGGTTTTGAAAACAAAAACTGGATTATGAATCAAAAAATTGTGCTAGAAGTAGTGCCGTGGGTCGATAATAAACTCAGCAGAGGTTGGACAATTGAAAACAGGAAATCAATTTTAAGTTTATGTAAATCAACTGATTTGGCAAAAAAAATGAAAGATTCTGATGATTATTGTGTTTGTGTATTAGAAAAATTACAAAAACAGTATCGTCATCAGGAGTATCAAAGCTTACTTGCAGTTGAAAAAACTAAAGCGATTAAAGATATTGGCAAAAGTTGTTTTAAAGAAACCGGAAGTTCTGATTTGATTTATACTTCTGAACGAAATCAAGTAGATGAATTTATAAAAAAAGGTAAATATGGCGAGGCAATTGATAAATTACTAAACATTATTGAAAGTAAAAATGCAACTGCTGTAGATTATAATTCAATAGGAAAATGTTATCTTACAACAAAGCAATACAGCAAAGCGATTAAATTTTTAAAAGAAGGAGAGCGGCTGGATAATACAGAGCTGTTAATAAAACTCAATTTAGCTCACGCTTATTTATTAAATGATAATTATAGTCAAGCCAAGTCAATTTATAAAAAATACCAATCACAAAATGTTACAGACAGCTTAAGTTGGTCTCAAAAAATAAAACTTGATTTTGAAAATTTTAAAAAATTAGGAATTTCAGACGAAGATTTTCCTAGAGTTTTAAAGTTAGTAGAATAGTATCCAATATATTAAAGATTCATTGAAAGCGACTTATTCTAAATATATTTTAAATTTCAAAAAACCATCAGGAACTTCTCGCGGGGTTATTTTAGAAAAAGAAACATGGTTTATACTTCTTGACGATAAAGATAAAAAAGGAATAGGCGAGTGTGGCATTTTACGAGGCTTAAGTATTGATGATAGACCTGATTATGAAGAAAAACTACAATGGACTTGCGCTAACATTCATTTAGGAAAAGAAAAGCTTTGGGAAAGCTTAATTGAATTTCCTTCTATCCAATTTGGAATAGAAATGGCGTTTCAGTCTTTAGCAAGTGAAACTCCATTTTTATTGTTTCCTTCTGACTTCACAAATGGTTCAAAATCAATACCTATTAACGGTTTGGTTTGGATGGGTAACGAGTCATTTATGAAGGAGCAAATTCAAGAAAAATTAGCTTATGGTTTTCATTGTATTAAGCTCAAAATTGGCGCAATAGATTTTGAAAAAGAACTAAAATTGTTGCAATTTATTCGGCAACATTTTACTTCTGAACAAGTCGAAATTCGAGTAGATGCTAACGGTGCTTTTAGCGCAATAGAAGCTTTAAATAAGATTACGCAATTATCTGAATTTAAAATACATAGTATAGAGCAACCTATTCAAAAAAACAACACTGACAGTATGGCAGATTTGTGTAAAATCACTCCAACTCCTATCGCTTTAGATGAAGAACTTATAGGTGTATTTTCAATGCAAGACAAAGAGCAATTATTACAAAAAGTAAAGCCGCAATACATCATTTTGAAGCCCAGTTTTATTGGTGGTTTTAGAGGAACTCAAGAATGGATTGCATTGGCAAATAAATACCAAATAGGATGGTGGATTACTTCAGCATTAGAAAGTAACGTTGGACTAAATGCTATTGCTCAATGGACATTTTTACAAGACAATACAATGCCACAAGGTTTAGGGACGGGTGCATTATATACCAATAATTTTGATTGCCCATTAGGTGTTTCTGAAGGGCAATTGTGGTATAAAAATGCTGAGAAATGGAAATATAATTTCTAAAATAAATTTTTTTGAATCCCTTAATTTTTAAATTAATTATAAATTTGTCTAAACTTTTGGGTTCAGTATATATCGATTGGGATTTTTTAGAATTTTTTTTATAGTGTTTAATACAAACTCGGAAATTGACTTGGATTTACCTCGTTCATCATAGCGTATACTTTTTCATAAATATCTTCAATAGACGGTTTAGAAAAATAATCGCCATCAGTTCCATAAGCTGGTCGATGCGGTTTGGCAGTTAAGGTTTGCGGTTTACTATCTAAATAATCGTAACCGTTTTGTACTTCTAAAATTTGTTGTAATAAATAAGCTGAAGCTCCACCAGGAACATCTTCGTCAATGACTAATAAACGATTCGTTTTCATTAGACTTTTTACAGTATCTTTATTGATATCAAAAGGCAATAGTGATTGCACATCTATAATTTCGCAATCAATACCTACATCTAAAAGCTCTCTAGCTGCAAGCTCTACTAATCGTAAAGTTGAGCCATAGGAAATTAAAGTTATTGATGAACCTTCTTTAATAGTTTCAACAACACCAATTGGGGTTTTAAATTCCCCTAAATTAGTTGGCATTTTCTCTTTAAATCGATAGCCGTTTAAGCATTCTACAACTAATGCGGGTTCATCTGCTTCTAATAATGTGTTGTAGAAACCTGCGGCTTTAGTCATATTTCTTGGTACAAGAACATGAATGCCTCTAATTGCATTTATAATCATTCCCATTGGAGAACCAGAATGCCAAATTCCTTCCAATCGATGTCCTCTAGTACGAATGATTAATGGTGCTTTTTGCTTGCCATGCGAACGATATTGTAATGTTGCTAAATCATCGCTCATGATTTGAATAGCATACAAAAGATAATCTAAATATTGTATTTCGGCAATTGGTCGCAATCCTCTCATTGCCATTCCAATTCCTTGGCCGATAATGGATGCTTCTCTAATGCCGACGTCGGTAACACGCATAACGCCATATTTTTTTTGCATGCCTTCTAAGCCTTGATTCACATCGCCTATATTTCCGGCATCTTCACCAAATATTAAGGTGTTAGGGTATTTTGTAAAAATTACATCAAAATTGTCTCGTAATACCACTCGAGCATCAGCTTCCTCTGCGTTTTCATCGTATATCGGTAAAACTTCTTTTATAGAGAAAGCAGTTTTGTTAGATTCAGAAAATAAATGCGAACTAAATTTAGGCTGTATTTTTTGTATGTAGTTTGTAATCCATTCAGAAAGCTCTGTTTTGTTATTTTCTTTTACAATCATTCTTAACACTTTACGAGCGCTGGTAAGAATGTCTTTTCGAATAGGTTCTTTAATTGAATTTAGGTCAGCAGCATATTTCTGAATAAAAACTTTATTTACAGATGAGGTTGCTATTTTATCTAATAAAGCAACTAGTTCCTCTTTTTCAGTTTTGAATGGAGTTATAAAGGCTTCCCAAGCTGCTTTTTTGCCTTCAAGGACTTCTTTTTTAGCATTTTCAACAATTTGATCAAGCTCTTCCTCAGTGGCTATATGATGCTCTAAGAGCCATGATTTCATTTTCTTATTGCAGTCAAATTCTCGCTCCCAACTTAATCGTTCTTCATTTTTGTATCGTTCATGTGAACCAGAAGTTGAATGACCTTGAGGTTGTGTCAACTCGTCAACGTGAATTAAAACTGGGACATGCTCTTCACGAGCAATTTGAGCCGCTTTCTCATATGTTGCTATTAATTCGGCATAGTCCCATCCTTTTACGTTTAAAATTTCAAAGCCCTTATACTCTTCATTTCTTTGAAAACCGCTTAAAATTTCAGATATGCTTTCTTTTGTTGTTTGGTATTTAGCATGAACCGAAATACCATATTCATCATCCCAAACGCTTAAAACTATTGGAACTTGTAAAACTCCAGCAGCATTCATAGATTCAAAAAACAACCCTTCAGAGGTACTGGCGTTGCCAATTGTTCCCCAAGCTATTTCGTTTCCATGTACTGAAAAATTAGTACTGTCAATTCCTTCAACATTTCTGTAGATTTTTGATGCTTGCGCTAAGCCTAATAATCTTGGCATTTGCGCAGCTGTTGGCGAAACATCTGTGCTAGAATTTTTTTGTTTTGTTAAATCCTTCCAAGAGCCATCTTCGTTTAAATTATGACTTTGAAAGTGACCTCCCATTTGTCTTCCTGCCGACATCGGATCATGATTCACGTCAGGATGGCCGTATAAACCTGCAAAAAATTGTTGTATTGTCAATTGACCAATCGCCATCATAAACGTTTGATCTCTGTAATAACCAGAACGAAAATCTCCATTTTTGAAGAATTTTGCCATTGCTAGTTGTGGCACTTCTTTTCCATCACCAAAAATCCCGAATTTTGCTTTTCCAGTAAGTACTTCTCTTCTTCCTAAAAGACTACATTCTCTACTAGTAACAGCAATTTTGTAATCATTCAATACCTCTGTTTTGAAATCTTCAAAAGTTAATGTTGCTTTAGTCTCTGCTTGTATCATAAATAGAATTTATAGCTTTAAGCAACAAATTTAATTAAAAAGAAATGATATTCATAGTGCTAGTAAAAATATGTGTTTTTAATCTAATTTGGATAAATTCTCTAAATCTTTGTCTCACTACACGAAAGTTAAAAAATCAGACTTTGTAAAACTAAGATTAATCTTTTGAGAATAATTACAATTAACTTCAATTAGTGTTTTAGGGATAGTAACTTTCAGTTCTTTTCAAAATTTATACTTTTCAAAAAATCGAAGTTACTCCGAACAATTCTAAAGTCTCGGGAGTATCGAGAACCATTTTAATTTTCATTTACTTGTTCTCGATACACTTTTTTTACTGAAACTTCGAGAGAAAATAAATCGAACTGACAAAAAATTAGTATATAAAATTAATTACACCCAAAGGGTTATTTCATTTTTATTTTTTTATAGGATAGGGTTTTTTCATATTTTTTTGTAGTTAATACTTTGGATATTGTTTTTTATAATCTCAATGACGTAATGATAAATTTAATTAACAGAAATATAAACTAATTAAGTTGTCTTATTATTTCCAATAATTATTAGTTTTGCGATTCGAGAAATTGAAGGTGTTGCGAAATGTGCGATAATTTTCAAAAAAATTAAACCATTATTAATTAACTTCTTAAGTATTATTTAAATTAAGGAGCTTTTCTTATTTTATGAACTCAAAAGCAAAGAATTTTATCCCTGCTGACGGACTTTTAGGGTTAAAACAAAATTTTTCAACAGATGCTGTTTCAGGATTTATTGTCTTTTTATTGGCATTGCCTTTAAGTTTAGGAATTGCAAAAGCCTCTGACTTTCCCCCAATTATGGGATTAATCACTGCAATAATCGGTGGTTTACTTGTCAGCTTAATTTCGGGTTCACGATTAACAATTAAAGGTCCAGCTGCTGGATTGATTGTAATTGTAGCTGGTTCAGTTGCTGAGTTTGGCAATGGCGATGCTATTCTAGGATGGAAATTAGCATTAGGTGCAATGTTTATAGCTGCTTTAATTCAGGTTTTATTTGGATTACTAAAATTAGGTAGGTTTGTCGATTTTTTTCCAATATCTGCTATTCGCGGAATGTTAGCTGCAATAGGAATTATTATTATTGCAAAGCAAATTCCAGTATTATTAAACAACAATCCTGCACTTGTAGTAGGAAAATCACCATTAGAATTACTTGCAAATATTCCAATTTTTGTGCTAAATGCAAACTATAAGGTTACAATTATTGGTTTTATTTGTTTACTAATCATGTTAAGCTGGCCTCACATCAATAATAAGTATGTAAAAATGTTTCCAGTGCCACTTATAGTATTATTTATTGCAATTCCTTCTGGATTATTGATGGATTTTGCACATTTAGAACCTTCTTATACGTTAGTAAAAATCGGAAATTTAGTAGATAATATTAATTTAAACCTAAGTTTTGAAGGAGTTTCTCAAACAAGAACCTTTATAAAATATGTAATTATGTTTGCTTTAGTAGGAACTATAGAAAGCCTATTGACTGTAAAAGCGATAGATTTAGTTGATCCTTTCAAAAGAAAATCGAATGCAAATAAGGATTTAATTGCCATCGGAGTTGGAAATGTTTTTGCATCCCTTTTAGGAGGATTGCCTATGATTTCTGAAGTTGCACGTAGCTCTTCAAATGTTAATAATGGAGGAAAAACGCGTTGGGCTAATTTTTTTCACGGATTTTTTATTTTGGCTTTCTTGTTATTAGCATCTCCTTTATTAGAAATGATTCCTAATACAGCATTAGCGGCAATGTTGATTACAGTTGGAATTAAATTAGCGCATCCTAGAGAATTTATTCAAACTTATAAAATTGGAAAAGAACAATTATTAATTTCTTTAGTAACAATCTTTTTTACTTTATATGAAGATTTATTAGTAGGTGTAGCAGTTGGAATTGTTTTAAACATTATTATACATTTCATTAATGGGGCTCCAATATCTTCTCTATTTCATGCATCTATAGATTTGTATTTTGAGAAAAATAATTATTATTTAAAAATCAGTAAATCAGCTATTTTTTCAAATTATTTAGGCATTAAAAATAAGTTAGAAGCAATTCCGTATGGCTTTATTATTACTATTGATTTATCTAAAACAAAGTTAGTTGATCACTCAGTCATGGAAAATTTGGAAATATTTAAACACGATTATGAATTGAATGGAGGCACTATAGTTATAATTGGTTTAGAAAATCATATACCATTATCTAATCACCCTTTAGCTTCTAGGAAAAGTAGTTAAAAATAGTAATTTTACAGCGACTGATTTTCTTCTTTGCCAACAAAAATACTTAATAAATACAACTTGTTTAGTTCAATAACAGCGGTTATATAAAAAACCTCAAATGTCTACTGACCTTGCGGAGCTTTTTTTAAGAACTCTTTTCGGAGCTGATCTGGTAAGTTTTCACACTCTAAAATGCAAATACAAAAATGCTATCAAAATAATAACCATAATAAAAAGGGATGAATAATTATTGAGTTTGTATTTAGCAAATGTATTTTTATATTTTTCTGATTTTATAAAATTAATGATTAAAAAACAATTGATTAAAATGATAATAATTCCAAGAAAAATATATGTAAAATCATTTACTTTTTTATCTTGAGTAAATAAAAGAAATGTTAAAACAATAGTTGTAAAAAAAAGACTTCTTTTACTGAAGTTTAAAAAATTATCTCTCATATGTAATAAATTGTATTTTTCTGTTAATAATCAATCTTCATATTCAATTTGTATGTCAGTTAATTGAAATAACCGTGTTTATATATGCAATAAATTTTTTCTGTTAGATAGCGCAGAATTACTTGGTCAGTTCGCTATCGCTCGTATACATTCTGTGCTCACTCCAATTAGGAATTAAAACAAATCTAACAAATTTTTTAATACATCAATCTGAAAAAAATAGTTTTTGATTTATATTTTGCTTGCTTTTAAAACCACTTTCTAGTAAAAAGAGTCATCAATGTTTTAGGACTTAAAGTAATTACAAATCGAATTTTATCGGAGTAATTTTTATCTGAAATTTCCCAACCTCTATTGGAGTAAACCGGAAAATAGAGTTCGAAATAATCGGCAACTAGATTCAGACGGATTCCGTTATCAAAAAGAAACTTTTCGTTGCTATTTCTGTTTTTTACAACTCCTAAATCATTGTATATTTCTATCCAATTCCAAACATTAAAACTTATATTAGAGGTAATTATCCATTGGTTTATTAAAGAAGGAGCTAATTTTGATTTAAATCCGCCTTCAGCAAGAAAAAATTGTTGGCTTAATAGTCCTGCAGTTTCCGATCTTCCTAAATAATTATATTCGAAAAGATAATCGTTTGGGTTGCTGAGTCCAAAATCATAATCATTACTTTCATCATTATTGTACATAAATGCACCTGCAAAAAGGCGTAAATTGATTTGGCGATTGTCATTAAATAGTTTTCTGTATTGCATTTCACCAGCTATTTTTCCAAAATTGCTTGACAATTGTATATCAGAATTATAATTTAAGTGATTGGTAACTTCGGTTTTAAAATTGAAGTATTTAGCACTAAAAATCCTGTAGTTTTCATTAAGATCATTAGTTATTAAAGAGGCTTCTTTGTTTACAATATTATATCTAAAAACAAATCCTTGTTTTTTATTGTTTCTAAAATCGGGTTCTCTAATTAGCATAGAAACAGTAGGATTTATCTTCAGGTAGGTAGCATCTGGTGCATAATGAAAAAAGGAAGCATTCATGGAGTATCTAACATTATATAACCTTCCTTCTCTATAGTTTTGATTAATTCCAACTGAATAACTTCCTGAAAGCGTACTCGTTTTTGTTGAATAAATCGGATTTACATCAAAAGTAAACGGTTTGTCAAGAATTGTTTTATTGTGCAGCCGCATTCCTAAACTAATTCCGTCATAGAAATTATAGGAAATTGTAGGTACGTATAAAATCTGATTGTAATATGGGTCTTCTAAGTCTTTCATGAAGACAAATTTTACAGGACGATTTGTTGGAGAAAACCCTTTCAAGGATTTCCAATTGTTTCTTAAATTAAATTCGGGAACTTCGTTTTTGTAATTCAAAACAATTTTGTCAGCATCCTTTCTACTTAAAGTAAATGTACTATCGGTTTGAATGTTTTCGAACCATTTTTTGAAAACAATTCCTCCTTTTTTTACTCCATATACAGGAATCGGAACTGTTGTTCCTGTTTTGTTTTTGATTGTAAAAGTCACGCTGTCTTTAGTTTTTGAGAAATCAGAAAACTTATAGTCAATAATTTCTCGTGAATCGATAATGGTTTTAAAAAACCAATCAATATTTTTATTTGAATTGGCTTTAAGAATTTCTTCGAAAGTATTTCGAGAGGTCTGTTTTTCTTTATTTACGGCATAAAATTGCTTAATAGCATTCGGAACAATATTTTCGTCTAAATAATTGTCTAAATATTTCAAACTCAATCCTGCTCTGTATTTTGAGGCAATTTTTTCATTAAATCGGATTAAGTTTTCCTTTGATTCACCTAAGGGTTGGTCTAAATTTTTTCGAGCCATCAGCATATAGTAATAGCTGTATTGTTCATTAAAATCTAGATTGATTAAATTGAAGCTTTTTAGTAATTTTAATTTTGCCAAGCTCCCCATCATTTTGATTTCAGGATGATTTTGCTCTATATATTTCATCATGGTATAGACCTGAATACCATCAAAAATCCAATTGTCTTTTCTATTATCTAAATTTAAAGTGTTTTTTAAATAATTGTTGAGGTAGGTTTTTAAAAACTTAAGTTCAAATAAAAATTCATCAGAAAATGGACTTATAAATGCAGGAAGTTGATTTAAACCATAAAAAGGATTTCGTTCATAATCTTCTTGAGTAACTGTAATTTTTTCGTGAGGATATTGACCAATTTCAGAATTAACAAATTTTACAATTCCGTCAATAACAATTGCTTTCTGAACGTCATTAAGCTTATTGTCTTTTAGGTTAGAAACTACATTTAATATATCATTAGTATAACTACTAAAACTAGTTTTAGGTTCTAAAATTAGATTAAAATCAAGTCGATTTTTTCCTGAAAAAGTATAGATATTATCGTCTTTAGTATTTGCTTTTTTAATTTGATTGAGATCAGAAGTTAACTCAAAATTTGAAGGAATTTTAACTTCTAAATCATAATCGGAAATACCATTTGCAATATCATCTAAATTGGCATTGCTGTATTTTATAAAGGAGTGATTTTCATATCGCGCTGGTGTTAGAAACCAATTTTTTAAACTCATTTTATCATTTGAACCATAACCGAATTTTGTAAATTCGTCACTCGGTATTTTTACAGTATAGGTTAAATATAGTTTTACTTTTTGGTTGGGAGCCAATTTCGAATTCAAACACAATTCAATTAAATCTATATTTTCTTCAACTCTATTCCATAACAAAAAGAGTTTGTTTTCGTCGAAAACTGTAATGTTTTTAGTAAATCCTTTTTGTTTTTCGCTAGATAAATGAAAGTTTCTAATAAATTCATCAGAAAACCTTTTTGCTAAAAGTGAATTTTTAGAGGAATACGCATTGTTCCAATCGTTTAAAATAATGGTGTTTAATGAATCTTGAGTTTGGTTGAAAAAGGTTAATTCTTGAAAAATGGTAAGTGTTTTATTTTCAGGATTTATGGCAACAGTCATCTTAGAATGATGTTGACCATATTGTTTCATAGAAGTAAACAAAACAATTAGTAAATAAATAGAATAAATTTTTTTCAAGACTTTTAGGAATGATTGAAATACTATTAAAACGAAAATAAATGCGTAAAATTATCTCTTTGTTTTTTGCTAATTTAATTAAAAATAAGAGTAATCTTAAAAAAAATGCTTCCAATTTTGGAAGCATTTTTTTAGAAATTAGGACTCAAATTGTATTTTTTATAAAAACTATTTAAGACTTCAACTACTTCGTCTTCGGTATCTACGATTTTAAATAAGTCTAAATCTTCGACTTTTACTGTTTTTTCTTTTTCTATTAAAACCGTTTTAATCCATTCGACCAAACCTGACCAGAATTCAGAACCTACAAGAATGATAGGGAATTTTCCAATTTTTTTAGTCTGAATTAATGTTAGTGCTTCAAACATTTCGTCTAATGTTCCGAAACCACCAGGCATGACCACAAAACCTTGAGAATATTTTACAAAAATAACTTTACGAACAAAGAAATAATCGAAGTTTAAGTTTTTATCTTTATCAATATACGGATTAAAGTGTTGTTCAAAAGGCAATTCAATATTTAGTCCTACTGAAGTTCCTCCTCCAAGATTGGCTCCTTTATTACCAGCTTCCATAATTCCTGGTCCTCCACCTGTAATAATACCATATCCAGCTTTACTAATTTTATAAGCAATTTTTTCAGCTAATTGATAGTAAGCATGTTCTGGTTTTATCCTAGCTGAACCAAATATAGTCACACACGGTCCAATTCGAGACATGGTTTCATAGCCATTTACAAACTCTGACATTATTTTAAAAATGGCCCAACTATCGTTTGTTCGTATCTCATTCCAAGTTTTTCGCTTCAATTTATCTTGGATTACTTTCTCTTCGTCATGATCAAAATCTTGTAACTTCATATTCTTTGTACTAAAAATTCTTTTAATTTTAATGTTTCAAAATAATTATAAAACAGCCTGCTAAAGTAATTCTTTTTTCAGAAACTGTGCAGTATAGCTTTTCTTATTTTTAATGAGTTCCTCAGGAGTGCCTTTTGCAACAACTTCACCTCCGCCTTTTCCGCCTTCAGGACCAATATCTATGATGTAATCGGCTAATTTAATTACATCCATATTATGTTCAATAATCAAAATTGTATTGCCTTTGTCTACTAATTTATTGATGACTTCCATCAATACTCGAATGTCTTCAAAATGCAAGCCGGTTGTGGGCTCATCTAAAATATAAAACGTATTTCCAGTATCTTTTTTAGATAATTCTCCAGCCAATTTAATTCGTTGTGCTTCGCCTCCAGAAAGTGTTGTGCTTTGCTGCCCAAGGGTAATATAACCTAAGCCAACATCTTGAATAGTTTTAACTTTACGGTATATTTTAGGAATATTTTCAAAAAACGGAACAGCTTCATCAACAGTCATATTCAAAACATCTGAAATGGATTTTCCTTTGTACCGAATTTCTAAGGTTTCTCTATTAAAACGTTTGCCTTGACACGTTTCGCATTCTACATAAACGTCAGGTAAAAAGTTCATTTCAATAGTTCGAACACCAGCTCCTTCACAGGTTTCGCAACGCCCTCCTTTTACGTTAAAACTAAATCGTCCAGCTTTATAGCCACGAATCATACTTTCGGAAGTCATTGTAAACAAATTTCTAATTTCAGTAAAAACTTCGGTATATGTTGCTGGATTTGAACGTGGAGTTCTGCCAATAGGACTTTGATCGATATCTATAACTTTATCGATATGTTCTAAACCTTCAATTTTTTTGTAAGGTTGTGGATTTTTTACACCATTAAAATAAAATTCATTTAAAATAGGGTAGAGTGTTTCATTTATTAATGTCGATTTTCCACTTCCAGAAACTCCTGTAATGCAAATCATTTGTCCAAGAGGCAATTCTATCGATACATTTTTAAGATTATTACCAGTTGCTCCAGTTAGTTTTAGAAATTTTCCATTTCCAGAGCGTCTTTTTTTAGGTATTTCAATTTTCATTTCACCATTCAGATACATTGCCGTCATGGTATGTTCTTTCAGGATTTCGGCAGGAGTCCCTTTGCTGATGATTTCACCTCCATGTTTTCCCGCTTTCGGACCAATATCAATAACATAATCAGCGCGTTCAATCATATCTTTATCGTGCTCTACAACAATTACTGAATTTCCAATGTCACGCAATTGTTCTAAAGAATGAATCAATTTTTCATTGTCTCTTTGATGCAAACCAATACTCGGTTCATCTAAAATATATAAAACGCCAACCAATTGTGAACCAATTTGTGTAGCGAGTCGAATGCGTTGTGCTTCTCCACCAGAAAGTGATTTTGAGCTTCGGCTTAAAGCCAAATAATCTAAACCTACATTCATTAGAAAGTTTAATCTGTCTTTAATTTCTTTGATTACTTCAGTTGCTATAATTTTTTGCTTATCAGACAAATGATTATTTAATTCATGAAACCAAATTGTTAAATCTGAAATATCTAAATTGCATAATTCAGTAATATTTTTTTCATTAATTTTAAAAAATAAAGCTTCTTTTTTTAATCGGGAACCATCACAAACAGGACATTTTATTTCATCCATGAATTCCTTTGCCCAACGTTTTATAGTTGCTGAACCACTTTCATCATGTTGATTTTTGATGAAATGTGAAATACCTTCAAATTCAATTTTGTATTCTTTAGTTACTCCTAGTGTTTTAGACTCGATAGTAAATTTTTCTTTGCCGCCGTTCAAAATCATTTCCATTGCTTCCTCAGAAATGGTTTCGATAGCATCAGTCAATTTAAAATTATATTTTTCGCCAATAATTTCCAATTGCTTAAAAATCCAAGACGATTTATATTCGCCCAAAGGCACAAAGCCACCAAGTTTGATAGATAATTTAGGATTTGGAATTATCTTTTTTATATTAATTTCATTTACAGTTCCTAATCCGTTACAATGTCCGCAAGCTCCTTTTGGAGAATTAAAAGAAAACAAATTTGGTTCAGGATTTTGGTACGAAATTCCAGTTGTTGGACACATTAAATTCCTACTAAAAAACCGTACTTTATTGTTATCTTGATCTAAAATCATCAATACGTTTTCGCCATGATACATAGCTGTTTTGATACTTTCGGTCAGTCTTTTTTCATTATCAATAGTATCTTCAATCACCATTCTATCAATTACAATTTCAATATCATGAGTTTTGTAACGATCGAGTTTCATACCAGCAGTAATATCTTTGATTTCATCATTGATTCTTACTTTCAAGAATCCTTGCTTCGCAATTTGCTGAAATAATTCACCATAATGTCCTTTTCTAGCTTTAATTACTGGGGCTAAAATGTTGATGCGCTTGCCTATGAAATCTTTTGTGATAAGTTCTTTAATTTGGTCGTCGCTATAAGAAACCATTTTTTCACCAGTATTATAACTATAAGCGTCACCAGCACGAGCAAAAAGCAACCTAAGAAAATCATAAATCTCAGTAATAGTTCCTACTGTAGAACGAGGGCTTTTGCTTGTCGTTTTTTGCTCGATAGCAATTACAGGAGAAAGTCCATCAATTTTATCAACATCAGGACGTTCTAATCCACCCAGGAATTGTCTCGCATAAGCCGAAAAAGTTTCCACATAACGACGTTGTCCTTCTGCATAAATGGTATCGAACGCCAAAGAGGATTTACCAGAACCTGAAAGTCCTGTAATGACAACTAATTTTTCTCTTGGAATAGAGATGTCAATATTTTTTAGATTATGAACTCGCGCTCCTAATACCTCAATAGTATTATTATTTTCTAGCATAATTTTGGTAAAAACGCAAAGTTAACATTTTGATTTGTTCTTTTGATGCAACGATTAACAAGATTTTGTTAAAGGATAACGGGAAAGATTAAAAAATTAACGTTCAAAATTAATCAATTGTCATTGATTTTAATTTACTTCGATAGGCTTCGAGAGCAATAGATTTTGAAATAAAACCGTAATATTTTCCGTTTTTGAGAACTGGAAGAAAAGCAGCTTTAGAAGTTTCAAATTTGTTCATTACAGTCTCCATACTGTCCATTGGATAAATAATTTCCTTTGGTTCACTCATAACTTCTTTTATTGAAGTATATTTTACTTTAAAATTACTGAAAATAATTTCCCTAACATCATTAAAATGGATAACACCAAGAAGTTGTTTTTCTGTATTTATTACAGCAAAAACTACTTGGTTAGAATGAGAAATTAAGTCTACTAATTTTTCTAAATTTTCTTCGGGTAAAAGGGTTAGATAATCAGTTTGTATGATTTTTTCGGTTTCAATTGTGGATAAAATGTTGCTATCTTTATTACTTGTAAAAGCATTTCCTTTTCTAGCCAAATTTTTAACATCTAAAGAATGTTTTTCAAAACGTTTAGAAATAGCAAAACTAATGGATGAAACTATCATTAATGGAATCATCAAATCATATCCACCAGTAATCTCGGCAATAAGAAAAATTGCAGTTAATGGAGCGTGAAATAATCCGCTCAAAATGCCTGCCATTCCTACCATTGTAAAATTACTTACTGGAAGTTTTGTTAAGCCAACTACGTTAAAAAGTTTTGAAAAGAAAAAGCCAACATAAGAACCTAAAAATAGAGCGGGAGCAAAGTTACCACCGTTTCCTCCGCTTCCAATTGTGATTCCAGTAGCAAAAACTTTTAGCATCATGGCGCAACCCACAAAAAGGAGTAGTACCCAACTATTATTTCTAAAATCGCTAAATAAAGTGTTCTCTAATAATTTTCCTGGATCGCTTTCGGATAGCGTTTTAATACTTTCATATCCTTCTCCAAAGAGAGTTGGAAAAATAAAGATAATAACCGCTAAAATTGATGCACCAAACAGCGCTTTTTTATAGGGTTGAAATCTTATTCTAGCAAAAAAATGTTCTACTTTTTGAAGATTTCTTGAATAGTATACAGAAATTAATCCAGTAAAAATACCAAGCAGAATGTAATATGGAATGTTATGATAATTAAAAGTTTCTTGTTGTTTAAAAGACAATAAAATGGTTTCGTCTAATGCTATTGCAGAAACTAAAGCTCCAGAAGCGGCAGCAATCATAATTGGTGTAAAGGCTGAAATACTTACATCTACTAATAAAACTTCAATGGCAAATAAAACTCCAGCAATTGGCGCATTAAAAGCTGCAGCAATACCTGCCGCAACGCCGCATCCTATAAGAAGTGTCCTGTCTTTGTATCTTAATTTATATTTTTGAGCATAATTAGAACCAAACGCTGCACCTGTAATTACAATTGGACTTTCTAAACCAGCCGAACCCCCAAGTCCAACTGTTAATGAACTGGTTACAATTTGAGCATACATTTGTTTTTTTGGAATAATACTCGCTTTTTTGGCTACAGCATATAAAATTTGAGACGTTCCTTTTTCTATCGTTCCTCCTAAAACTCTTTTTACAACAAAAACAGTCAGTAAAATTCCAATTATGGGTAAAATACTATTTATAAAACTCAATTTTAGAATTCCGTTTACTGATGTAGCAAATAGGAAAACCCAATGTGCAAAAGTTTTTAGCACAATTACAGCCAGAGCAGCAGAAATACCAACTAAAACACTAGATAAAAATATAAATTGTTTATTGGTGAGTTTACTTTGTGCCCAAACAACAAGTTGTTCAAATTTGATAAATATTTTTCTAAACATTGATGGTTGTAAAAATGCTAATTTACTACTAAATTAACTTTAACAAATATTTTTTAACGCTTCTTTTTCGCTCAATCGTTTTAATTTTGTTTTACTAACAAAGGTTTGTATAGCTTTGGGATTTGTTTTGCCATATTCTCTTAGCGACCAGCCAATGGCTTTTTGTATAAAAAATTCATTTGAGTTTGAATGTTTGGTACATTCAGAAAATAAGATGTCGGCATTTGTTTTTATCTTATAACCTAACTGAAACAATAGAGCACTTCTATTAAGCCACATGTTATCAGAATTAGAAAATTGATCTACAACAGTATTAGTTTCTTCTGAGAATTGTAATAAATATTCTCCAAGAATATATTTAGAAATGGTATCTACACTATCCCACCATGAATTTGTGATTAAAAGTTTTTTAATCAGTTGAATATCGTTTTTTATATAGTTTTTTTTAAGGCTTTTTATAAG
>CANGUZ010000005.1 GCA_947457255.1 Flavobacteriaceae bacterium | reverse complement strand
AAATTTATTTAGGTTTATTCTTAAAATTAGAAAAGAAAATTACGATATTATTTTTGATCCTTATTCTAAAACTCAAAGTCGATTAATTTGTAAATTTAGTGGTGCTAAACAAACCATAGGTCATAAAAGTCGGAAACGATTTGGAAATTTTAATTATTATACCCACCCTACAGAAGGACTTCAAGAATCGAATAAATTTTGTGGCAAAGCTATAGAAGATCGTGTGCATTTAATTGAACATGCAGGCAATTTTGAACCCATAGATTATGAACCAAAACTATTTCTTTCTGAAAGTGAAAAAAAGGAAAATTGGCTAAAAAATTATAATGATAAAAAAGTAATAATGCTTGGTGTATTGGGAAGCACACCTCAAAAATCAATGCCATATGAGTATATAGCAACTCTGATAGACTATATAGCAACCAATTATGATGCCTATTTACTGTTTAATTATGCTCCTCATCAAAAAAAAGAGGCATTAGCCATTTATAATTTATGCGCAAATAAACAAAATATTATATTAGATATTTATGCGCCTACAATTAGAGATTTTATAAAACTAATGAATCAATGTGATGTTTTGGTTACTAATGAAGGCGGGACCGTTCATATAGCAAAAGCTTTGAATAAACCAACATTTACTTTGTTTTCGCCCTATGTTAACAAAGAGCATTGGGCCAGTTTTGAAGATGGAATAAAACATCATTCTATACATTTACTTGACAAAAAACCAGAATTGTATGATGGTTTTACCTATGAAAAGCGAAAAGAAATAGAGAAAAACCCAAAAGCATTCTATAAAGAATTATCGCCTGAAATTATTCTTCCTGATTTAGAAATCTTCTTGAGAAATAATTTATAAAATGGGCTCTTTTTTAATTCCATAAGGAGTCCAAACAATTTTCTTGTTTTTTACTTCTTTTCTAATGGCTAAATTTGCAGCTAAAGATTCGGGCGTTTTATAGCCTCTAGGATGATCTAAGTGCAATACAATTGCTTTATGCCTAATTTGCTTTCCCATTACACCAAAATTTTCTAAACGTTCACCAAATTCCCTATCGGGTCCGCCATATTTCATGCGTTCATCATACCCATTAATAGCAATCATGTCAGCTTTATATCCTGATGAATTGCAGTTATTAAACGAAGGATTAGTTGGAGAAATACTATCTAAAAATTTTCCTATTAAACTATTGGCTCCTAACTTTAAAGTATTTGAAAATCCTAACTTATCGATAGAATTTAACCAATTTACGTTAAAACATTTTCCTGAAATGATATCTTCCTTTGCAATTACTTTACTAGTACTCATGGGTAATTTACAATAACCACCAGATAAAAACTTCCCTTTTTCAGCTAAACTAGCATGTACTTCAACGAAATCTTTTCTTGGAATACAATCACCATCGGTCATTAAAATATAATCATAACTAGCCTCAATTATAGCTGTATTTAATATTTCTTGTCTTCTGTATCCTAAATCTTCGTGCCATAAATGAGTTATGGGTACAGGAAAATTTTTAGCAAATGAGTCAATTAATTCTTTTGTAGAAGGTCTTGAACCATCATCGGCAATAATTATATCGAAATTTTTATAAGTTTGAACACTATAGCCAATAAGTACTTTCTCGAGCCATTTTTCTGCGTTGTAAGTACTAATAATTACTGTTATATTCATAGTAAATAGTTAAAATTTATTTTGAATTTATTGATGCTATTACATTGAAAGAATTTTGAATACTCTTTTTATCTATTTGCCTCATAATTGAAATTTTAAATTTCTAAAATACTAGTTCTAAAACTTACAAATTTTTTCTTGATTCCCAACTTATCTATGGTATTCGACTTACAATTAATAAAAGAATCTATTTGAAGTAAATCGCACTTCCAACCAGAAAAATTTTTAAATGAAACCGTATTTAAAGTTACAAATGAATCTAAAAAAGTGTTTAAAAGTCCGCTATAGGAAATCAAAAAGCTACTTATAAATCCTATTCCTTTATTTCTTAACCAATTAAATTGAAAGCAATCAGAAGCATAAATAACATCTTTAGTAATACTTTGAGCAACTGATTTTAAAATTGTATTAGTTTTACCCAATAAAACATGCCCTTCTACTCTGATTTTTATGTGCTCTTCTACAAAATCGGGTCTTGCAATACAGGTATCCTTAGTAATTATAATATAATCTGAAGCTGCATTTGCAACTCCCTGTTTTAAAGCTTGATTTTGATTGTATTGGTCATCAAACTTCATAAAACGAATTGAAAAAAAAACTTCTTTTCCTAATGCTGTTACTAAATTAGAAATCTCTTGATTTTCATTTAAACTTAGAATTAGCATTTCAAAATTTCTAAATGTTTGCGTATTGTAACTCCAAATTACTTTTTCAAGCAACTCTAAATTATCATTAGCCACTACTAATACTGAAATATTCTTTTGCATAATCCGGCAAAGGTAACCTAATTTTATTAAATTTGCACTTCCAAAAAAGCAAAATAAATGACTTCACTTTCTGTAATTATACCTACTTTTAATGAAATTGATTCAATTGAAGATGCATTAAAGTCGGTAAAATTTGCTCATGAAATTATTGTTATAGATTCTTTTAGTAACGATGGTACTAAAGAAAAAGTGTTAGAATATGGCTGTAAATTAGTAGAGAGAAAGTTTGATAACTTTTCGAATCAAAAAAATCATGCGATAACATATGCCACTTGCGATTGGATTCTATTTATGGATGCCGACGAGCGTGTTTCTGAAAAGCTTAAAATAGAAATTTTATCAGAAATAGAAAAAACCCATCATTCTGGTTTCATGTTAAGCTTTCCGCATTATTATATGAATCGTTTTTTGTACCACAAAGTAGATAAAGTACTTCGATTGGTAAAAAATAAAAACGTTGCATTTACTGGAGATGTTCATGAAAAGTTGCATATTGATGGAAGTATAGGCTCGCTAAAAAACTTCATGATACATTATACTTATAAAAGTTTGTTTCATTCCTTAAAGAAAAAAGATTCATATGCTTGGTTTCAGGCAAATACATCATATAAAAAAGGAAAAAAAGCAACCTATTTTCATCTTATTTTCAAACCTTTGTATCGCTTTTTTTCGTCCTATATTTTAAAAAGAGGTTTTTTAGACGGAATTCCTGGATTAGCTTTAGCAAGTATTAATGCTTATGGTGTTTTTTCTCGTTATGTGAAAATTATTTTGATAGAAAAAGGATTAAAATAATTTTAATTTCCCAAAACGAAGTTTTAGTTTAAATTTCAACAAACTATCTTCACCCTTTATATCTAAACGCATAATTTCATAAGGTTTTTTTAAAGGGAAATAGTTTAATTTATTCCCTATTCGTAAACCCATATTAATATTGTTTTGTTTTAAAACTTTAAAAAAAGATTCTTTTTTCTCTCCTTTTTTAGGAAAATTGCCATAAGGATAGGCAACTGCATTATATACTTTTAAATTATTTTTAGCTATAATTTCGAAACATCTTTCAAAGTCTTTAGATATTTCTGTATCTGATAACGTATCATATTTTTGATGATTATAAGAATGCAATCCCAATTCTATTGAACTATCTAGACTTTTTAATTGTTCTAAGGTCATGATTTTTTCGGGTGATGATTTTGAAGTAGCATTCCACATATCGGTTTTTCCAATATAAGCAAACGGAATAAAAAAAGTAGCTTTAAAATTGTATTTTAACAATAATGGCAACGCATAAAGCAACTGATTTTCAGTTACATCATCAAAAGTAATTACTACACTTTTTTTAGGTATTGATATTGCATGCTCTAATTCGGATAAATGAAAACTAGTATATTTTTTTTCGACTAAATACCGCAATTGATTTTCTAATTGGTGTGTTGAAATATACAATCCTTTGCTTTCACTTTTGTTAGTACAAACATTATGATACATCAAAACTGGTAATTTAGACATTCAAATAAATTTTAAAAAGTTAGTATGTGTAAAATTATTACATTTGCTCTAATATATATTGTTTTATGTTTGAAAATAATACGAGCCAAAAAATAACTGCATTAGCCATTACTTTTAATGAAGAAGAAAATGTAAAAAGATATGTAGAAAGTTTGTCTTTTGCTGATGAGATAATTTTTGTAGATTCTCTAAGTACCGACAATACTGTAGCTATTGCTAAAGAAATGGGTGTTACTGTAATTCAAAACGAATTTAAAGATTTTTCATCTCAAAGAAATTTTGCAATAAGCCAAGCAAAAAATGATTGGATTACTTTTTTTGATTTAGATGAAATAGTAACGTCTGAACTTGAAGAAGAAATTAAAAGTGTTGTTACTTCAGACAATCAAAACGTAGCTTATTTTATTAAACGAAATTTTTTCTTTTTAGGTAAAAGAATTAAATATGGAGGATGGCAAAATGATAAAGTCATTAGAGTTTTTAATAAAAACTACTGCAAATACAATGGAAACTTAGTGCATGAAGTTGTAGCAGCTAACGGAAAAGTAAGTTTTTTAAAAAACTGTGTCAACCATTACAGTTATAAAGACTTTGATAATTACAATAACAAACTCAATCATTACAGCAAACTGCAAGCTGAAACACTATATCAAAAAAATAAGAGACCTAATGTTTATCATTTTTTGTTTAGGCCTTTGTATCGTTTTTTTTGGCAATATATTTATCGTTTAGGAATTTTAGACGGGAAGCAGGGTTATATATTAGCCTATGTCCATTCCTTTTCAGTTTTTAAACGCTATCTACAATTATGGATGAAATATCGAAAAATTGATTAATATTTTTTGAACTGGAACTTAAATTTATATTCAAATTCACATTATAATTTAAAAAAATGTTTAATAACATACGCTTAAACGAATATAAAGTATTGTTTTACAGAATAGTATTGGCTTATTTTTTTTATTTTACAACTAGAGTCCTTTTTTACCTTTACAACTCTAGCTTATTACAAGTAGAATCAATTACCGATTTTATGGCTTTATGCTATTACGGATTAGCTTTTGATACTACTGCTATTTTGTATGTAAACTTATTATTTATTCTTTTTTCAATACTGCCATTTTTAAAAAACACTTCAAAAAGTTATCAAAAATTTATTTTCTATCTTTATTTCATTACTAACTTATTAGCTTTTGCAACAAACTTTGTAGATTTCATTTATTACAAATACACTTTTGCAAGAACAACAATTGTTGCTTTAGAAGTACTAAAACATGAAACCAATAAAGCAACTTTATTTTCGAGTTTTTTAATTCATTATTGGCATGTATTTTTATTGTTTATACTATTTTCACTATTATGGATTTATTTATACAAAAAAGTTAGTGTCAAGAAATCTTTAGTTGCTAAAAAAGTACATTATTTTGGATTTTCTATTGTTGGGTTTCTTATTATTTCATTATTAATTATTGGAGGAATTCGAGGTGGCGATTTTAATAAATCTACTCGCCCTATAAACCTATTAGATGCTAGCAAACATGTTAAAAACATTGTGCATTCAGATATCGTACTCAACACCCCTTTTGCCATCATCAGAACTTTATTTACCAATAGTTTTGAAAAAACTAACTATGCAAATGTTACTGACAAACTTATTTTAGAAAAAATTCAACCTATAAAACAATACCATAATAATCCTAAAACGAAACCTAATGTAGTTTTATTTATTTTAGAAAGTTATGGTAGAGAATATATAGGAGCTTTAAATAAAGATGCAAAAATAGCTAATTATAAAAGCCATGCGCCATTTTTAGACTCTTTATCGCAACATAGTTTAATATATTCTAATGCTTATGCTAATGGGAGACAATCTATACATGGTATGTCATCAATATTAGCAGGAATTCCATCCTTTAAAGATGCCTTTACTTCATCTCCTTATCCCAAACAAAAAATTGAATCATTAGTCTCAACTCTTGAGAGTGAAGGTTATAACACTTCTTTTTTTCATGGTGCTGCAAATGGTTCGATGGGATTTTTAGGTTTCGGAAATATTCTGGGCATTGACAATTATTACGGAAGAACAGAGTTCAATGACGATTCTCAATTTGATGGTTTTTGGGGAATTTGGGATGAACCTTTTCTACAGTTCATGAAAAATACTTTAGACAAGAAAAAAGCGCCTTTTTTTGCAACCATATTTACTGTATCTTCACATGAACCCTATATTATACCAGAAAAATATAAAAACAAATTTCATGAAGGTGGTATTCCTATGCATAAGTGTGTAGAATATACAGATTTTGCCTTAAAAAGATTTTTTAATGAAGCTAAAAAGCAACCTTGGTTTTCTAATACTATTTTTGTTTTGGTTGCAGATCATGGCAATCAGGTTTTTTATGAAGAATACAACAAGCCTATTTATCGTTTTTCTGTTCCAATTATCATTTATAAGCCAAACAGTAACTATATAGGTGTTGATACTGATTTAGCTCAACAAATAGACATTTACCCTACAATTTTAGATATGATTGGTTATAATAAACCCTTTAGAAGTTGGGGACGTAGTTTGTTGGATAAAAAATCGAGCGAGCCTTTCGTAATTAACTCAACTGGTAATATTTATCAATTTTTAAGAGGAAATTACATTTGTACTTTTGATGGTAAAAAAGCACTTGGTTTTTATGACAAAGACGACAAAGGACTTGAAAAAAATTTAATTCAATACAGAAATCATGAAATGAATGACATTGAACTTCATTGTAAAGCATTCATTCAAGATTACATGCAACGTGTTGTAGATAGAAAGATGTATTATTAAATTGAAATTCTTATTTTATTATTAAAATAGATAGATTTTATAAATATTGATTAATTCCTTTTTCAATCCTCGTATACTTTTTTAATATTGTTTCACTTTGAATTTTATCGTTTAATTCAAAATTTTCTTTTGAATTAATTTTATGATATAAATGAAAAACGATACCTGCGTAGCGTAACCTTTTTGATTGCACTCCATTGTTTCCCATTCGAATAACTAAATCCGAATCTTCTCTACCCCAGCCCTCAAAATCTTCGTTATAACCGTTTATAGCAACAAAATCGTTGCGCCAAAAAGATACATTGCAACCACGAAACTTTTTTGATACTCCTTCATGTATTTTATAAAAATTAGACAAAATAGGAATGTGCATACTTCTAGATTTATTTTTTATCTCTTTAGAAAAAAAAGTGAATTTAATTTGCTTTTTTCTTATGACATCTGCTACAAAAGCAGGTAAAATATTAACTCTCGAACCATACAAATAAACTCCTTTTTGGCTTGAGCTTACATGATCTTCAATAAAATTTTTATGTAATATACAATCACCATCAATCTGAATTATATATTCTGATGTAGCTATAGCAATCGCTTTGTTTAATATTTTTGATTTTCTAAAACCTAAATCTTCTTGCCATATATGATGAATTGGCACTTTACACGTTTTCTTGAATTCGTCAATTAAAGATTTTGTTTCTTGTCTAGAACCATCGTCTGCAATAAGGATTTCTGAAGGCAAAACGGTTTGTGACATAGCACTTTTTAAAACTAATTCTAATGCTTCTGGCCAATTATATGTTGAAACTAATAAAGCAGTTTTAAAATTCATAGGAAGTTTTTAGAAATATTTTTCGAATTTTGGGTGATAATTTATTTTCTTAATTTGTAAATGCTTGAACCATTGACCAAAATTTCTAAAGAAAAGTTTAACTCTTGGTATCCTTAAATTGGCATCTTCTTGAACTAATTTCTTCAATTCAGTTAAAGATTTAGTAGGAAAATAACCCAGCTCCTTCCATATTTCAGGATTTAAATAAAAAACATCTTTTATCTCATGATAGTTATCCTTGTTGGCTCTTTTCCATTTTTCTAAAAAATTAGGATTCACATCTTCTCTATGACTCCAATTTTTAAGTTTTAAAACTAATTCCTCTTCAGTTCGAGCTAATCCTTCATGAAGAATAAAGTCTTCATCATAAATAATTCGCTCTTTAGTGTTTTTAGCATATTTATAATTTGGATAATTTGTAGCTAAAAGTAACTTTGTTGGTTTATTTACATATAGTAATCCGTCTTCTAAATATTTATATACGTTAATATGAAAACCTGCAAATTGTATAGGATGTTTGCTTGGGTTTTTAAGAAAGGAATCGTATTTTCTAATTCTCCTTACAAATTTCTCAAAGTCTATAAAAATTTCATCAGAATCTACTTGAATTAACCAATTTCCAATACCCATCTTTAAGGCAAGCATATATCTTTCACGAGTATCGTTTTGTATTCCGGTAATTTCAGGAACGTAAAAATTATCCTCGTAAATGACAATTTTATTTTTTACATCAAACTCTTTCAACCATCGATAAAAACTATCGTCTACTTCAAAATAGTTTCCTGACCATGTTCTTTTTTTATAATCTAACGCTAAAAAAATTGTATCAGCCATATCATAAACTGGCGGAATTGATTTTTTTAACAATTCATAATCATAAGACATTAAAAAACCAACTTGAATTTTCCTCATTTTATTTAGAGTATAAAGCTTATAAATAAATTATTCTCTTTCTATATCTTTAGAAAGTTTGGGCAAAAATAACAATATTAAACTTAGAAATATTTTTAAAATTCTCCAAGCAATTTTATGTTTCTTAATGAACTGAAATTGAAGAAACCTCTTAGAATTAAGCTCATTAACATCTTTGTAATCATTTACAAACGCTGGAAAATATTTTTGAATGGATTGTAATTTTTCTTTTTGGAATACATCAGCAAACTCAGGTTTAGAAGAAATTCCATTAAAATCGTATACTGAAATTGTTTTTTTTAAATATTTATAGGGCACATTTTTATAACAAATAATATAAGTGAAAAATTCCCAGTCTGAAGCTATTTTATACTCTTCATTGTAATAAAAATGTTCTTCAAACAACGATTTTCTTATGAAAGTTGATTGATGATTTATAGAACTAGTATAGAAAAATGAAAAGTTTAATTTTTCAGGATACGTTTTTAAGCGCTTAGAATTTGCACTCTCTTTATAATTATTTCCGTAGTAAACATCGAATTGATAATTAAGTTCAGGAACTACTTCAGACAAGGTAGTTTCAGAATAAAAAGTATCTCCACCATTCATAAAAATAACAAAATCTCCAGTTGCAACTTTAATCCCTTTATTCATAGCATGAAAAACTCCATTGTCTTTCTCGCTAACCCAATAGGTAATTTTGTCTTTATATTCAAGTAATAATTCTTTACTTCCATCTGTACTCCCTCCATCAATTACAACAAACTCAAACTCTTTAAATACCTGATTAAAAACGCTTTCTAAAGTTTTTTCTAAACCTTTTATATTGTTATAATTTATTGTAATAATGGATAATTTAGCCATTTAAAAGTTATTGGTTATCCATTAAATTTTTCTTGATATACTTTTGCAATTCCTTCATAAAGTTCAATTGTATGTCTCCAACCTAAGCTGTTTAACTTAGTGGTATCGGTCAACTTTCTTGGTGTTCCGTCTGGTTTTGATGTGTCAAAAACAATATTTCCTTGATAACCAACAATATCTTTTACAAGTATTGCTAAATCTTTTATACTAATTTCTTTACCTGTACCAATATTTACAAAACCTTTATCGTTGTAATTTTGCATTAAATACACACAAGCATTTGCCATATCTGAAGCGTGTAAAAACTCCCGAAGTGGAGTTCCTGTTCCCCAAACTACAACTTCACTTTCATTATTTTGCTTGGCTTCATGAAACTTTCTTAACAATGCAGGTAATACATGAGAGTTCTGTAAATCATAATTATCATTAAAACCATACAAATTGGTTGGCATAACGGATATAAAATTACAATTGTATTGATCTCTATAGGCATCGCACATTTTTATTCCTGCAATTTTTGCGATTGCATACGGCTCATTAGTTTCTTCTAACAAACCAGTTAATAGATATTCTTCCTTTAATGGTTGAGGAGCCATCTTAGGATAAATACACGTAGAACCTAAAAATAGAAGTTTCTTTACTCCATTTTTATAACTTTGATGAATGACATTACTTTGAATAAGTATATTTTCATATATAAAATCAGCTCTTAACGTATTATTGGCAACTATTCCACCCACTTTAGCGGCCGCTAAAAAAACGTATTCTGGTTTTTCTTTTTCAAAGAAATCGGCAACATCTTGCTGATTGATAAGATTTAGTTCAGATGATGTTCTGGTAATAATATTTGTATAACCCTTATCTTTTAGGTCTTTAACAATAGCACTACCTACCATTCCGCGATGACCAGCAACATATATTTTAGAAGTAATTTGCATGTTAACTAGCTTTTATTTGAAATTTTTTAAATGCCTTTCCTTTTTGAAAATTTCCAAATCAGCTTGCATCATCTCTTTTACCAACATATCCAAAGTATATTTTGGTTCCCAACCAAGTTTTGTTTTGGCTTTTGTATTGTCTCCAATTAACAATTCAACCTCAGTAGGTCTAAAGTAGGCTGGATCAATTTTTACAACCACTTGCCCAACTTTAAAAGCATATTCAGGATTAGATGAAGAAACAACTGTTGCGGTTTCGTTTACACCTTCTCCTTTAAAATCTACCACAACGCCAACTTCGTTAAATGACATTTTAATAAACTCACGAACAGTAGTTGTAACACCGGTAGATATTACAAAATCTTCTGGAGTTTCTTGTTGTAATATTAGCCACATTGCTTCAACATAATCTTTCGCATGACCCCAATCTCTTTGAGAGTCAATGTTACCCATATACAAGCAATCTTCTATCCCTAAGGCCATTTGAGAAACGCCACGTGTTATTTTTCTGGTAACAAATGTTTCTCCACGTCTTGGACTTTCATGGTTAAAAAGTATTCCGTTACAAGCAAACATATCGTATGCTTCACGATAATTTACCGTAATCCAATAGGCATACATTTTTGCTACTGCATAAGGCGAACGTGGATAAAAAGGAGTTGTCTCTTTTTGAGGAACTTCTTGAACTAAACCATACAATTCTGATGTCGATGCTTGATAAATTTTAGTTTTTTTAGTTAATCCTAATAATCTAACAGCATCTAAAATACGTAATGTTCCTATACCATCGGCATTAGCAGTATATTCAGGAATGTCAAAACTCACTTTTACATGACTCATTGCACCTAAATTATAGATTTCATCAGGTTGCGTTTCTTGTATAATTCGTATCAAGTTCGTAGAATCACTTAAATCACCATAATGCAATTTGAAGTGTTGATTGTTCACATGTGGGTCCTCGTATATATGGTCAATCCTTTGTGTATTAAACAAAGAACTTCTGCGTTTAATGCCGTGAACCATATATCCTTTAGACAATAATAATTCTGCTAAATAGGCTCCGTCTTGACCTGTTATACCTGTTACTAATGCTACTTTCATTTAATAGTTTGAATTTTATAAGATTGTAAAAATTGATTTATGTTTTAATATTTAAGTAATTTTGATATTTTGTTTTGCAAAATTAACATTAAAATAATAATTTTCAATTATTCTATTCAAATAATGTTTGTAGTACAGAGGTGCCATATTCAAATGATGAAAATTTTTGAACTTGACTTACAGCATTTTTTGAATAATTTTCGTAATCTAAAGGTGATAATCTATAAATTAATTTTATTCCATTAGCTAAGTCTTTCGAATCTTTTAAAACAGCTCTATAACCATTATATCCCGTTATAACCATAGAATTAACTATACCCATATCAAATCCTACAACAGGGGTACCACAAGCTAAAGCTTCACTAACCATCATTGGTCCAGAATCTTCAATTGATGAATTTACATAAACATCAACCGCTTGATAAAGCTTTGATAATAAACTATAATCTTTTATATATCCTAAATGTTTAATTTCAAATGGAATTTCTTTAAAAACTCTTTTGTTATTAGTATTACTAGAAATCATTAACACAATAATTCTAGATCTTTCTATTGAATCCAGTTCATTATATAGAATTTTTAAGCTTTCTAGAAAATAATTAAACCCTTTTCTAAGTTCATTATCGTATGTAGCACCTACTAATATGTAAAATTTATTTTCATCTAAATTAAAATAATCTTTAGCCCTTTTTTTGCCTTCAGGTTTCATTATAGTTGTATCTATTAAACTATTAATGTTTAAAATTTGATCTTGATTTTTATATATTATAGAGGACAATGCTTGTTTCTGAACCCAATCTGAACCTGAAATAATTTTAAAGTTTCCCTCTCGAGCATTCTTCAATTTAGTCTCAAAATTTATTTTGGCAGTTTCTTTATGAAATGGACTTACTATTGCTGGACAATTTTCTGTACAACCTCCTGTAATGTATTGTTTACAATCCCATGCATAATGACATCCCCCAGTAAAATGATTCATATCTATAGTAATTGTAAATACTTGAGCATTACTATATTTTTGTAGTAATAGTAAATCGGAAGAATTCATAAAATCTGCTGTCCAACCTGAAAAGATATAATCAGGAATAAATCCAATTGCACTAATAACTTTCTCAGGTTCAATAGTAATAAGTGTCTCATTCTTACTATAAAAATGATATTTAGAATCTAATTTTAATTTCTTTTTTCTATTGACCGTTTTTTCAAGGAATTTAGTATATAAAGATTTTCTTTTGACTGGAGAAGTTAAGAACTCAACAATGTAGTCTTCATGTTTCGTTTTCTTTTTTACAAGGATAACTACTTCATGACCTTGATCTCTAAATATTTTTGATATTTTATAAACTAATTCACCAGCTCCTCCGTAATCATGAGTAACTAAAAGTAATATTTTTCTTGATTTAATTACATTCATTAATTGAAAATATATAGTCCGAATATTTATATTTTTTCAAAGGTAATTGTATTTAATAAAAAAACTGTCGAAAATAATAAGAATAAAGTTAAGTTTTATAATGCTTAATAAAAGTTAATATCTTTGTAACTATGATAAATTTATTTTTTAAAAAATTCAATGACTGAAAATTACAATTCACAACTTAACGTTGAAATTCATAACGCAAACGAAATAATTCAAAATGGTGGTATTATTCTTTATCCCACTGATACTGTTTGGGGCATAGGTTGTGATGCAACTAATCCTGATGCGGTTGCAAAAATATACAAGCTTAAGCAAAGAGTCGAAACTCAAAGTATGATTTGCCTTATGAATGGTGAAAAAATGATGTACAATGTCTTCAAAGATATACCCGCTGTAGCATGGGAAATTTTAGACCTTTCAGAAAAGCCAACTACATTAATACTTGATAATCCTAGAAATGTTGCTCCAAATCTGATTGCAACCGATAATACTTTGGGGATTCGAATTGTAAAAGAACCCTTTTGCTTCAAACTAATGGAACGAATGAAGAAGCCTTTAGTCTCAACTTCAGCAAACAGAAATGGGCAATCCACGCCAAAATCATTTAAAGAAATTAGTTTAGAAATTATTAAGGGTGTTGACTATGTTGTAAATTTGCATCGCGATAAAATTTGTGATAAACCATCTACGATTATTAAATTAACTAATGATTGTCAGGTAAAGATAATAAGAAAATAATACTTTGTTTGTCATTTCAACGAAGGAGAAATCCAATTAAGTTAATACTATTATTTGATTTCTCCTTCGTTGAAATGACAAAAAAGAAAAAAAATTATGAACTACACAAAAGCACTCCATAATCCAATATTTAAAATAATTGCAAAAGCAAGTCAAGAACTTAACCTTGAAAGCTATGTAATTGGTGGATTTGTTCGTGATTACTTACTACAACGCGATTTCAAAAAAGATATTGATATTGTTGCAATAGGTTCTGGAATTGAATTGGCTTTAAAAGTTTCAGAATTATTACCCCACAAACCCAAAGTACAAGTTTTTAAAAACTATGGAACAGCAATGCTTCGTTACAAAGAAATTGATATTGAATTTGTTGGCGCACGAAAAGAAAGCTACAATCAAGACAGTCGTAACCCAATTGTTGAAAACGGTACATTAGAAGATGACCAAAACCGTCGCGATTTTACCATAAATGCTTTAGCTTTTTCTTTGAATGATAAGAATTATGGCGAATTAGTTGACCCGTTTAATGGATTATCTGATTTAGAAAACAAGATCATCAAAACACCCTTAAGTCCTGATATTACCTATTCTGATGACCCATTGCGAATGTTACGTGGAATCCGTTTTGCAACACAATTAAATTTTGAAATTGAAGCTGAATCATTAGAAGCCATTTCGAGAAATAACGAAAGAATCAAAATTATTTCTGGAGAACGAATTGTAGATGAATTAATCAAGATATTAGAAACTCAAAAACCATCAATAGGCTTTCTTCATTTGTATAAAACAGGTTTACTAGATTTAATTCTTCCAGAATTAACTGCGTTGAATAATGTAGAAGAAATAGACGGACAAACTCATAAAAATAATTTCTATCACACTTTAGAAGTTGTAGATAATATTTGTCAGAATACCAATGATGTTTGGTTGCGATGGTCGGCTTTATTACATGATATTGGAAAAGCTCCAACAAAAAAATTCAATAAAAAACAAGGTTGGACGTTTCACGGACACGAATTTCTTGGGGGCAAAATGGTAAAGAAAATCTTCGAACGATTGCATATGCCATTGAACAATAAATTAAAATTTGTTCAAAAAATGGTAACGATGAGTTCACGACCAATTGTTCTAGCAGAAGATATGGTAACTGACTCTGCAGTGCGTCGTTTGGTATTTGATGCGGGTGAAGATGTTGATCATTTGATGACACTTTGCGAAGCAGATATCACAACAAAGAATGCTAAAAAATTCAAAAAATACCACGATAATTTTGATATAGTACGCAAGAAGATAATTGAAGTTGAAGAGCGTGATCATGTGCGCCAATTTCAACCGCCTATTTCTGGTGAAGAAATTATGGAACTATTTAATTTACAACCATCAAAAGAAATTGGAATGCTTAAAGAAGCTGTAAAAGAAGCCATTTTGGACGGGAAAATCACAAATGAATATCAGGCAGCTTACGATTTTGTGATGAAAAAGGCAGAGAAATTGGGATTAAAAAAAGCAGAAAACAATAAGTAAAGATTAACTTTTGTTGAATAGATTCATCAAAGAATTAAAAATATTTTTGCACAAAATATACTTCTAAAATGAAGAATAATAAATCAGTCATTTACTGGCTACTTTCAGGTTGCGTTTTACTTTTTATAATGGTTACCGTTGGAGGAATTACACGACTAACCAATTCTGGGCTTTCCATGACCGACTGGCATTTGGTTACCGATACTTTTCCTCCTTTATCAGACGAAAAATGGAATGCTGCTTTTGACGAATACAAGAAGTTTCCTGAGTACCAAAAAATTAATATTCATAATGACTTTACCCTTTCTGATTATAAGTTTATTTATTTTTGGGAATGGTTTCATAGGTTTATTGGACGTATCATTGGTTTGGTTTTCATCATCCCTTTTGTGTATTTTTTAATCCAGAAAAAACTCGATTCTTCAACAATAAAAAAATGCTGTATTCTTCTTGGAATGGGAGCTTTTCAGGGATTTTTAGGTTGGTTTATGGTAAAAAGTGGTTTGATTGACAATCCCGACGTGAGCCATTTTAGACTCTCATTGCATTTAACTTTTGCTTTTATAACTTTTGCCTATACACTTTGGGTAGCTTTAGATTTGATTTATCCTGATAGAAAAGAAGTAATTATACCTTTAAGGAAATTAGCCAGAATTGCGATAGTCTTTCTAATTATTCAGATTATCTATGGCGGATTTGTCGCTGGGTTAAATGCCGGATTAATTCACAACCACTGGCCATTAATGAGCGACGGGCAATTCATTCACGAAAGTGTAGTCCTTGAAAAAAACTCCTGGTTGTTACGATTAACGGAAGGAAAAAGTGGCGTACAATTTGTGCACCGTTCACTTGCTTATGTTGTTGTTGGATTAATAATACTACTTTATTTTAAGAGTAAAAAATACACACTTTCTTTACAACAAAAAAGCGGACTAAACGCTCTAGTATTTATAGTATTTCTGCAATTTACCCTAGGTGTGATAACATTGTTATATAGTGTACCTTTGTGGTTAGGTTTATCGCATCAAATCATGGCATTTATTTTATTAGCTACCATGACCTATACGCTACACCGATTATCAAAATAAATACCTGACTATATTGTCGCAGTTCTATTTACTAACATTTAATGTCAAAACTTACTACTCAAGATAAATTTCTTGACTTATCTGATTACGGAAGACCTTTTGGAAAATTTCTTGCCAATCAACTTAAAACAACCCGATTCACCCCTATTCATGTCACAATTCTTTTTGGAATTTCAGGTTTAATTGCGATTTATTGCATCTTAACCAATCAGTATCTACTAGCAGGATTTTTCATCATTCTAAAATCGTGTATCGACGCTGCTGATGGCGAATTGGCACGATTAAAAAATACGCCGTCTTATGTAGGAAGATATTTAGATAGTGTCTTTGATATTATTCTTAATTTCTTATTTCTAATAACAATTTGTCATGTTTCTAAAACAAGTATTTGGTTTACAATTTTAGCTTTTATTGGTATTCAATTACAAGGCACATTATATAATTATTACTACGTGATTTTAAGAAATAAATCAGTTGGCGGAGATGCTACTAGTAAAATTTTTGAATACAAATCGCCAAGAGCTTTACCAGGAGAATCGCAAAAATCAGTTGATATTTTGTTTGCAATTTACACCATTGTATATGGAGTATTCGATAAGATAATTCACTTTTTAGATCAAAATGCTTACAAGGTAAAAACGTTTCCAAATTGGTTTATGACATTCGTTTCCATGTATGGATTGGGATTTCAATTGTTGCTCATTGCTATAATGCTACCTATGAATTGGATTGAATTTATTGTACCCTTTTTTATCGTTTACACCTTGTTCATTTTTGTGCTGATTGGAATTAGAAAAGTCTTTTTGAAAGCTTAAAATCACGATAGTAATTATCTATACTAATTTATTAAATAATTATTAATGAATTATTTATATTAATTTATATAAAATATTAATTTAATATAAAACTAACCTGGCCAAAACTTGAATTCAGAAACTTTTTCTCGACTAACTATCACTTCTTGCTCTTTAATAAAAAACAAAATCATCCTCAGTTTGTAGTACTTTTTCGTCAAATCATCCTTAAATAGTTTAAGAATGATATTAATGAAATAAAAAATCAAAACCATTTCTTCTTTTTAAAATAATATACCATTCCTAACGCAATTGCAATCATAATAGCAACAACAATATAGTAGCCATAAGTGTAATCCAATTCAGGCATGTGTTTAAAATTCATTCCGTAAACTCCTACCAAAAAAGTTAATGGCATAAATATGACAGAAACTACGGTTAGAATTTTCATGATTTCATTCATTCTGTGGCTTTGAGACGAAAAATAAAAGCTCGAAGCACTGTCTAACGTATTCATATCGTATTCTATTTGTTCTAAAATCTCTAATGATTTTTGATGCAAACGAGCAAAAAAGCTGTAATTTGCTTTTTCAATACCGTCGTAATCGTCTTCATCGTGCTCGCTTTTTAGATTAAATAAAGCATCTCGCAAAGGCAAAATCGAACGTTTCAAGAAATTTAAATGTTCCCTATTACTTTCTATGCGGACCAAAACATCTGGACTATCACTCGATTTGGCTTCAATCATTAAATCTTCTATTTGATCTTCGTAAAACTCAATAGTAATATAAAAATTTTCCATGACTGCTTCTAGAAGCAAATAGAGTAAATAATCATTCTTCTTTTTACGAACAATACCGCTATGCGTCTTAATTCGTTCTCTAATATGAGTAAAAAAGTCACTTCGTTTTTCCTGAAAGGAAACCAGCAAATTGTCTTTCAGCAAAAAACTAATTTGCTCTACTCTGACCATATCATAATCATCATTTGGCAAAATCGATTTGATGCTAAAAAAGAGAACCTTATCTAATTCTTCCATTTTACTTCTTCGATTGGTATTGAGAATATCACTAATTATAAAAGGTTCAATAGCAAGCATCTCACCAATTTCTTTTATTAGCCCTACGTCATATAAACCATGAATATTCAACCATTTAACATCGTTATATTGAAGTTCGTCTTGAATTTCTTTTTTTACTTTTTGGAGGGCGACTTTCTTATATTCTTCATAACCAGAATCGTTATAAACAAACAATTGCATCTCTACAGGATCTGTTTTATGAATTCCTGTATACTCAAAATAATTAGGCTGAACCTTTCTAACTTGTTTGTATTTTATTCTTTTCATATGTGTAAATTTCATTTGTTTAGAGGCACATATGCAATCGCTTTCCTTTTATCAGAGTCTATTTGCAACAAACGTATTATTAATTGCGATTTCAAAACGTAATAATTTGTCATAAAGATAGGAGTTTTTAAATTTCCAATTTACATTTACAAAAAAATCTCCTATGCAAACACTAATTATCAATATTAAAGAATTGCTACAAGTAAGAGAAAGCCATATCGAGAAAATCTCAGGAATTGAAATGGGTACTCTGCCCACTATTAAAAATGCTTTTTTACTGTTAGAAAATGATGTAATCACTGATTTTGGACTAATGGAAAATTGTCCTGAAATAATTCCTGAAATTAGTATTGATGCAACTGACAAAATAGTTTTACCAGCTTGGTGCGACTGCCATACTCATATTGTTTATGTAGGCAATCGAGAACAAGAATTTGTTGATAGAATAAATGGATTAAGCTATGAAGAAATTGCTAATAGAGGTGGCGGTATATTAAATTCGGCTAAAAAACTACACGAAGCTAGCGAAGACGATATTTACAATGAATCCAAAGTTCGTTTAGAAGAAATAATGCATTTAGGAACTGGTGCAGTCGAAATAAAATCGGGTTATGGCTTGACAGTTGAAGATGAGTTGAAAATGCTTCGAGTTATTAAACGTTTAAGACAAAATCATTCAATAACTATTAAAGCTACATTTCTTGGAGCACATGCCTTTCCTTTTGAATTTAAAAACAATCAACAAGGTTATATAGATTTAATTTGTAAAGAGATGATTCCTAAAATCGTTGAAGAAAATCTTGCAGAATATATTGATGTTTTTTGTGAAACTGGCTATTTCTCTGTAGATGAAACAGAAGCCATATTAAAATGCGGTTTAGAGCATGGTTTAATTCCAAAAATTCATGTCAACCAATTCAATTCCATTGGAGGTGTTCAAGTTGGTGTAAAATACAATGCTCTTTCTGTTGACCATCTCGAAATAATGAATCCAAAAGATATCGAATCCTTAAAAAATTCAGAAACTATGCCTGTTGCGCTGCCTTCTTGCTCTTATTTTCTGAGTATTCCTTATACTCCAGCTCGAGAAATGATAGACTCAGGCTTGCCAATTGCTTTGGCTACTGATTACAATCCTGGTTCATCTCCATCTGGAAATATGAATTTTGTAATAGCTACAGCCTGTATCAAAATGAAAATGACTCCTGAAGAAGCTATAAATGCTGCAACAATAAACGGAGCATATGCAATGGGGATTTCTAAAACTCATGGCAGTATCACTAAAGGTAAAAAAGCCAATCTTATTATTACCAAACCTATTTCATCTTTTTATCAGTTGCCTTATGCTTTTGGAAGTAACTTAATTGATTTCGTAATCATTGAAGGAAAAATAATCCAATAAAAAAAGGAACCTTTTCAGGTTCCTCTTACATTTTAATATTAAAGTCTTTATTATCTTAAACTAAAGCTAGATTTAGATACTAATTCTCCGTTATCAAATACATTTACAAAGTAAGATCCTTTTTCAAAATCTTTACCTGACAAATCTTGTACAACATCAACCGTTTTATTTTCAAATTTTACAGTTGTTAAAAAACTATAAGTCAGTGATTTTCCTCCAAAAGACTGTGTTTCTTTTTGACCTAAAACGTTGTTTTTACTATCAATTACTTGAACATAATACGTTTTATCTCCTGATTTAGCCACTTTATTTTCTGCAATTGTAAAACTAATTTTTAAAATATCTGCTCTACTGGCTTTGTCTGTTGCTATTTGTTTGCCAGAGCTTCTTAACTTGTAAGCAGCAGTCTTTAAGTTCAAAACACTTAGTTTTGAAGCTACCTCAACCGTTTTAGACAATTCTTCATTTTGACCTACAAGAACTTCATTGTATTTTTTAGCTTCACCTAAAACCATTACAGTACTATCTCTTTCAGTAGTTAACTTCGCGTTTGCTGTTTTCAAAACTTCAATTTCTTGCATCATGCCTTTCATTTTAGTTTCTAAAGCAAAGTATTGCGATTTGTATTTTGCCATAGAAGCAGCATCTCCTTTAGATTTCTTTAAATCGGCTATCAAATTAACTACTTTTTCTCTTTCTGCAATTAATTCTTCAGACATTGATGTGTTTTCAGCTATTGCTGCATCATATGTAGCTTTCAACTCTTCTAAGTCTTTCATAACAGACTCTTTCTCAGTTTTTGTAGTTGTTAGCTCTGTTAATTGTGCTTTAGCATCTGAAGTCAACTTAAAAATATAAACTAAACTTCCCACTAGAAGTAAAGCTAATACCGCTACTACAGCTTTTAGACTTGAGTTGTTTTTTTGATTTTCCATAAAATTGGGTTTAGATTGTTTTAACAAAAATAATAATATTTAAGGTAATAACGTATGTTTGTACTAATATATTATTTTTAGATAGTTAATTTTTTTGGTATGGACAAACTAATTCCGTTTTGTATTAATGATTTAGCAAAGCTTACGAACCACAGAAGTGGAGAAATTAAGTTTGGCGAAAAAATGATTACGATTGATAAAGGTACTGATATTAAAACATTTATTAAAAAATGTGCTTCAAAATATGTATTATTTGGCATACCAGAAGATATTGGGGTTCGAGCCAATTTTGGGAGACCCGGTGCAGCATCAGCATGGGAAAGCACTATAAAAAGCATTGCAAACATTCAACATAATAAATTTTGTAAAGGCGAAGATATATTAGTTTTAGGCCAATTAGATGTAACCGAAGAAATGAAAGCTGTAGAAAATTTAGACTTTCATTCTACAGTAGATAGAAAAAAATTAAGTGATTTAGTTGTTGCTATTGATAAAGAAGTAGCGCATATCATTTCATTTATTGTAAAAGCAGGTAAAAAACCTATAATTATTGGAGGTGGGCACAACAATTCCTATGGAAATATAAAAGGTACCGCTTTAGCAAAAGGCAAACCTATAAACGCTGTTAACTTTGATGCCCATTCTGATTTTAGAATTCTGGAAGGAAGACACAGTGGCAATGGTTTTTCGTATGCCTATGATGAAGGTTTTTTAAACAAATATTTCATTTTTGGCTTACACGAAAACTATACTTCAAAAAAAGTATTAAGTAACATCAAGAAAATTCAAGATCGAGTGCGGTACAATACCTATGATGAAATCTCGATTAGAAATCAAAAAAGTTTTGATAAAGAATTAACACAAGCATTAAGTTTCATAAACAATGATTTTTTTGGAATTGAAATTGATTTAGATGCCATTCCTAATATCGCCAGTAGTGCCATGACCATAAGCGGATTTTCTGTAGAACAAGTACGCCAATTTGTGCATTATTTTGGAAAAAGTCAAAATGCGACTTACTTGCATATTTGTGAAGGCGCACCTGATTTATGCGCTGAGAAAGACAACAACCTCATCGGAAAATTGATTGGATATTTAGTAACCGATTTTATAAAAGCCAATAATCCGTTAGAAGAAAAGATTAATTATATGGATGTGAAGTTTTAGCGATAAAAATCCAACTCAATTAAATAAACTATCTTTGCCTAGAATCCTATCACTTTTGCTGGATTCTTAATACACAAAAATATGTTATTTGAAGATTTATCACTTTCTAAAAGTATCCAAAAAGCCGTTTTCGAAGAAGGCTATACTGAGGCTACCCCAATACAAGAACAATCGATTCCTATCGTTTTATCGGGCAGAGATTTAGTAGGTTGCGCTCAAACAGGAACAGGAAAAACGGCGGCTTTTGCCATTCCAATTATTCATCAGTTGCATCGAATTGTTGGTTCTTCTAAAAGAGCCAAACCTATTAGAGCATTAGTGATTACGCCTACTAGAGAGTTAGCAGTACAAATTGGGCAAAACTTTGACCGTTACGGGAAATATACAAATTTGACTCAGTTGACCATTTTTGGTGGCGTTTCTCAAATTCCGCAAGTAGATGTTTTACGAAAAGGAGTCGATATTCTGATCGCAACTCCTGGTCGATTATTAGATTTACACAAACAAGGATTTATAGATTTAAACCAATTGCACACTTTAGTCCTAGATGAGGCTGATCAAATGCTAGATATGGGTTTTGTAAATGACGTAAAGAAAATTGTAAAGCTAACACCCAACAACAGGCAAACCTTATTATTCTCTGCAACGATGCCAATCGCGATTAGAGAATTGGCTGAAATGTTTCTAAAAGATCCTGCAACCGTAACGGTTTCTCCAGTATCCTCTACAGCCGAAAAAGTAGAACAACGTATTTATTTTGTAGATAAAACAGAAAAAAGAAACTTATTGTATCATTTGATTCGAAATGAAAAACTATCAGATGTTTTAGTTTTTTCTAGAACCAAACACGGAGCGGATAATGTGGTAAAAGCCTTGCGTAAACATGGCGTTGCTGCCGAAGCTATTCATGGTGACAAGTCGCAAACAGCAAGACAACGTGTTTTAGATGCTTTCAAAAATAAAGAAGTGGGTGTTTTGGTTGCTACCGATATTGCAGCTCGTGGTATTGATATAGACCAATTACCATTTGTAATTAATTTCGATTTACCTAATATTCCGGAAACCTATGTACACCGAATAGGTAGAACAGGCCGTGCGGGAAATGGCGGAATTGCCATTTCATTTTGCAGTAAAGACGAAGAACCGTATTGGAAAGACATTATGAAATTGATAAAAGTGGATGTGAAAACTATTTCAGATCATCCGTATCCTTGGCATGCAGGAAGTCCAGAAGGTACAGTAGCAACTCCTACTAAAAACTCCAATCGTAGTGGTGAAAAGCACAAATCAAGAAAATCAGAAGCTTCTAAACAAAATAAAAAACGCTGGTATTAACCAGCGTTTTTGTTTTTAACCTCTAATTAATTTTCTGTATTTTAATCGTTTTGGGGTTAAATCTCCACCCAAACGTTTCTTTTTATTTTCTTCATAATCAGAGAATCCTCCTTCAAAATAATACACGTCTGAGTTGCCTTCAAAAGCTAAAATGTGAGTACAAATTCTATCTAAAAACCATCTGTCGTGTGAAATTACAACGGCACATCCTGCAAAATTCTCTAATCCTTCTTCTAAAGCACGAAGCGTATTAACATCTAAATCATTAGTAGGCTCATCTAATAATAATACGTTACCTTCTTCTTTTAAAGTCATCGCAAGATGCAAACGGTTACGTTCTCCACCAGATAAAGTTGCTACTTTTTTGTTTTGATCACTTCCTCCAAAGTTAAAACGGGATAAATACGCTCTAGAATTGACTTGTCGACCACCCATCATAATTAACTCTTGCCCATCACAAAAATTTTCCCAAATGGATTTCTCTAGATTAATATTAGAATGCGCTTGATCTACGTAAGCAATTTTAACGGTATCTCCTATGGTAAACTCACCTGCATCAGGTTTTTCTTCACCCATAATCATTCTAAAAATAGTCGATTTACCAGCTCCATTCGGCCCGATAATCCCAACAATTCCTGCTTGTGGTAAAGTAAAATTCAAATTGTCATAAAGTAATTTATCTCCAAAAGCTTTACTAACTCCTTTAGCTTCAATAACATTAGTTCCTAATCTAGGTCCATTCGGAATATAAATTTCGAGTTTTTCGTCTAGTTGTTTTTGGTCCTCATTGAGCAATTTATCGTAATTCTGCAAACGCGCTTTTTGTTTGGTTTGACGTCCTTTCGCACCTTGTCGCACCCAATCCAACTCGCGTTCTAATGTTTTTCTGCGTTTAGAAGCTACTTTTTCTTCTGATGCCATACGGATTGATTTTTGGTCTAACCAAGACGAATAATTTCCTTTCCAAGGTATACCTTCTCCTCTATCTAACTCTAAAATCCAACCCGCAACATTATCTAAAAAGTATCTATCGTGAGTTACTGCAATTACAGTTCCAGCATATTGTGCCAAATGTTGCTCTAACCAAAGCACGCTTTCTGCATCTAAGTGATTCGTTGGTTCGTCTAAAAGCAAGACATCAGGTTGTTGCAACAACAAACGACATAATGCAACACGACGACGCTCTCCCCCTGAAAGATTTTTAATTGGTGTATCTCCTTCTGGTGTGCGCAAGGCATCCATGGCAATTTCTAGTTTGGTATCGATTTCCCAAGCACCAAGCGCATCAATTTTGTCTTGCAATTCGGCTTGTCTGTTCATCAATTTGTCCATTTTATCTGCATCAGAATAATTTTCTTCAAGACCAAATAAATCATTGATTTCATTATATTCTTCCAGCACTTTCATCGTTTCTGCAACACCTTCACGAACAATTTCGATTACCGTTTTAGAATCATCAAGAATGGGCTCTTGTTCTAAATATCCTACCGTGTAACCCGGTTGAAAAACTACATCACCTTGATAGTTTTTATCAACTCCTGCAATGATTTTTAAAAGAGAAGATTTCCCTGAACCGTTTAGACCTAATATTCCAATTTTAGCTCCGTAAAAGAAGCTCAAATAGATGCTTTTGAGCACTGGTTTATCTGCTCCTGGATAGGTTTTACTCAATTTTTGCATTGAGAATATTACTTTTTTATCGTCTGCCATATTAAAATTTATTTATATTAATTAATTGTAAATCAGAAATTTGCACTATTAAAATATTTTAAAATACAATGACTTATATACAAAATGTTCCCTGTAAATATTTATATTCAATTTATTATCCAAGCATTTATTATGCAATCATAAATTAAAAAAGACTTTCGCTTGGGCGACAAAGATAGTTCTAAATAAAAAGAATTCAAAAGATGATTATAGTGTATCTCTTCTAACAATAGTAAACTTTTGCTGAGAAGGTATTCAGTTATTTATTTCTAAGATAAATACTTTCTTTTAATGGGTATTGATTTCATTTATTCTCACTCCTTTCTTGGGCTAACTTTTACCGATCTCTTTACTATTTCTCGTTATTTATGATTTTTCTTCTTTCTAAAATAAATATCGAGAGTAGTTGAGCTAATTAATAAATCGCAATATCATCAATTGATTTAGCAATAAAGAAACCCATTTATTATGAATTGAAATTTTTAAGAAGTTAATAATGCCTTTCTAGAGTTTTTTTCATTATTCTGTAGTAGTGTTCTTTCAATTACAGCAGAAGATGATTACCAACTCATTAAAACAAAATATTCGAACACTAACGAGGTTTGTATACGATTGTAAAACGATCTACAAAAGTTCCTTCCTTAGAGAAAAAAGTATATGAATCATTAGTTAAATTATGAAGTTTATTTGTGCCTTTGTCTTTTATATAAATATTTTGCGAACCCTCTTTAAATACCCCCACAGCATGATCTATAGTAATAGTATATTTACCAGAAACATCGACTCTGTAGGATAAAGGAACAATATCTTCAGTAGTAAATTCAGGTCTTCCCTGAATGGCATAATAATTACCATCAATCAAACTTGTTAAGTAAAAATCTTGATTAATATTTCTCCCATCAATCCCTTTGTCTTCTGCTAAAGTACAGTCAGGACTATAACCTACCGCCATTTGACTATAAACACCATTATTTTTAGTCATATTCAACCAATACAATCCCTTGAAAGGTATGGCTGTTTGTGAATTCAAAAAATCAGGGTTAGCTTGGGTAATTCTTCGCATGCTGTTGGTAAAAATCAGCTTTGAATCACTGGTTGCTTTGACAAAAAAACCTTGTGCAGTGTTTATAAACCAGTTAGACTCATCTCCCGCTTTAAAATAGCCAATCGACAAATCCTCTTTATTGCTATTAGAAACATATGCGATTTTGGTTAATGTTGCATATGAAGTTGCTGCAACATCAGTATTGACTTTATCTAAAAAATAAAGTGTCCCATTTATTGTTTCATTGCTATCTATAAAATTATGAACATTAACACCTGAAGGGTATGGATTTCCAACCATATTGTATCCCTCTTTCATTTCAATATGCATTGTACCATTGTTGGGAACCCCTAAAAAATTAGCATCGTTTGTTGTTGAAACTGTTGGATAATCTTTAGAAAGTTTTATCAAATACTCTTCTTCAGATAACTTATCTTCTGAACTTTTTTTTCTAGTTGCATCTGTATTGTTATGTTTCACACCCGCACAAGTCCTTTCTTGTAAATTGACTTGAGGTGACTTAGCTAGAGTACTAAGTTGATTGTCTTGTCCGAAGGTAACCAGAGAAAATGAAAGCATTACAAAAACTACAACTTTATTTTTGATTTCAAAAGATGTATCAATAGCCATATATTTTGAATTTAGTAAAACTAAATTAGATTATATCTTATTTGATGTTACTAGAATTTCGACAAATAAACCATAAGTGTCTATCAAAAGAAAATATAAATAGACCAATGACTATTTGCATTAATAGAATATACCATTCAAACACAAAGCATTTAATGAAAAATGACCATGAAATTAAACTGCAGTTTCAGAACATAGACAAACTCAAAATATGGAATTAAAGCTAGTAAATGTAACCATTCAACTAATTTTTAATGCCATTCGACTTATATAATTAGCTATCTATCGAAATAAAAACTAGTAAAAATACATTTAACTTATTTTTGATGGATGAAGGCTATTATATCCTCAGACTATTAAGATGATTATTTACAAGACCACCGAAAACTATTTCAGCATTAATAATCAAGGTGTCATTAATGTATATTACCTCAACCAAGTTAAGAAGTTGAGGCTAATTAAACATCGTGACTTGAGATTAAATTTTTTACTCATCTGTAGTTCGGTATTTTGTTTTTCTATTGCATTTTTCATTAGTGAAATATTTGAAATTGTAAGGGCCTTCGCTTTTCTATCCTCTGGTATTTTCTTTTTATTTTCATTAAAACATTGGGGTAACAATTACACACTCATACTTACACTCAATAACTATAATTTTGTTAAATTAAAGGTAGATAACACGGATTTGGAAGAAGTTAAACTAAATGTATATAAAATAAACAAGGGATTGACAAAGGATTGCGATAATTACTCATACTCAAGTAATGAAATGATAAAAGCTGTCAGATAAAAACAGAAATAATGATTTGAAACTTCAATTTAGATTAATGAGAGTATTTTCAAGTCATAATTATGAGAAAATAGAAATGAACGCTTGCATAAAATATATCGTAATTGTTAAACTATAGCTAATGATAAGTTATTAATCGAAATTACACCCTTAAGATGAACTAATGAAACGACGTGATGAACGAAATCAAAAACCATATTAACAAGGCGACTTTTAATTATTCCAAATGAAAAAACAAATATTTGTGTATGATAAAGATATGTGTTTTAATTATTTACTTAAAAAAAGTTACTCCGATCACTTTGAAATAGAATCATACACCACAAGAAAAAAAATTATACCTAATAGTAAAAATAACTATGCCGCTGCATTTTTTACAATCAATACCCTTGAGGATTTTCATTTCTTTTTGAACTCCTCTACATTTTTCAAAAATCTATATGTTATTACTTCAGTTAGACTTTTTGAGTTCCAAATTAGCAGTATGATGTCCCAGAATATCGTAATTTTTGATTTTAATGATGATGTTAAAAAAAACATAATAAGAGAACTAGATTTTCAGTTGAAACTAAAAAAGTTACTTTAATTATCAGTTTTTATTTTACAACAAAATTTGTCTGCCTACAACGTATAGTATCTTGTTTAAACAGCCAAAATAAAAAACAAAGAACTACATTCACAGTTATAGTAATACTGTATTTCAAGACAATTAAGACAATAATCAACACGTTTAACCAATACGAATTAACCTCAACATTATGAACTCTAAAATTAGATAACTCTTAATCACAAAGTTAAAAAATTGACTAAATGTCAATCTTTTCCTTTTTTCTTATTCTAAAGTGCCTTATCAAGCTATATATTAATAAATTATATTATTTTTGATTAATATAATGACACGATATGCAAAAAGCACTAAAAATTCTGTTTATTGAAGACGATACTATTGAGATCATAAAATTTAATAGGGTCTTAAAAACGTTAGGACTAAATCATATAATTATAGAAGCTGAAAATGGAGAAGATGCACTAGTTATTTTAAAAGAAAAACAAACAATTCCTGATATTATAGTTTTAGATTTAAATATGCCCAAATTAAATGGAATTGAATTTCTAAGAATTATAAAAAATGACGCTATGCTAAAATATATTCCTGCTATAATTCTAACCACTTCAAACAATCACAAAGATATTTTAGAGTGTTACAAAATTGGAATAGCTGGTTATATGCTTAAACCATTAAAGTATGAGGAATATTTAGATCGAATACAAAAATTAGTAGCGTATTGGACAACTAACGAACTAATTATACCATAACATGTACGGAATTGTAAATAAAGCCATTGAAGAATTAGTTAAGGCCAATTTTGGCGAAGAAAAATGGAATCTTATTAGAGAGAAAAGTGGTATTGAGCATGATTTTTTTATTAGTGACGAACCTTATGATGACGATATTACTTTCAAACTAGCCGTTGCCGTTTCTGAAGAAATGGACATGACTATTCAGGAAGTATTAATTGCTTTTGGAGAATGGTGGGTAATTAAAACAACCAAAGATAAATATAGTGGGCTAATGGAATCCGGGGGAGCAACATTGCAGGATTTTTTAAAAAATCTTCCCTCATTTCATAATCGAGTGATGCTCATTTACCCGAAATTAACCCCTCCTGAATTTAAAGTGACCAATATACAAGAGAATAGCTTGCAATTACATTATTTCTCAAAAAGAGAAGGTCTTCAGGAATTTGTGCGCGGACTCTTACAAGGCTTAAGCATCATGTTTGCTACAAAGACTACTATTGAATTGCTACAAACGCGTGACAAAGGAGATACACATGAGATTTTTAAGATAAGCTGGTAAGAATATGAAAGAACAAAACTTTGCTTTAAGCAACGCTACTTTCAACAAGATTTTTCCATTTTACTTCTTTATTGATGAAAATTTATCAATAGTGAGTTGTGGTAAAAGTTTGATTAAATTACTCCCTGACCTTAAGGAAGGGGAACGTTTTTTATCAATTTTCAAATTCATTAGACCACGCATTGAAAAAATTTCTATCAATAGTTTTAGTGAGCTCAAAAATCAATTAGTTATCATCGAATCAAATGGTATTAATTCGATTTCTTTGAGAGGACAATTTGAATTTCACCAACAAGGTTTCCTTTTTATTGGCTCACCTTGGTTTAACAATATGGAAGACGTAATCGAAAATAAGCTAACCTTGGACGATTTTGCAATTCACGATCCTCTCATTGATTTGTTGCATGTCATGAACAATTTAAAAAATTCACGCAATGAATTGAAGGAATTACTGACTACCATAAATCACCAAAAAAATGAATTAAAAAAAGCAAACAAAGAAATTCATGACCTCGCTTTATTTACTACTCAAAATCCTGATCCGCTAATGCGAATTGATTTTGAAGGAAACCTACTAAAGACAAATCCTGCTGCTAATCAAATAACCACAATATTTTATAAGAAAAAGCAATATGACGTTGAATCGTTTCTTAAATACATCTCACAAAAAGTAGACACAACTAATAATCGTTGGATTTTTGAAATATATAGCAACAGAAAATACTACTCGTTAGTTTGTATTAGCTTATATGAAGAAGGTTATATTAACATTTACGGAAGAGTTATTACAAACGAGAAAAAAAATCAAGATGAGATAAAAAAACTTTCCCTCATTGCTAGCGCTAATAAAAATGGAGTTGTTTTGTTTGACCTAAACGGAGAAATATCCTGGTACAACGAAGCTTATCAAGAAATAGTTCAACTGAACATCGAGGATATTATAGGGAAAAATATTTTAGATTTTGGTCCGTGTAAAGTTATTTCCAAATCGGAGCGAAAAAAAGTTTTTGAAGGATTTAGAAAGGGGCAATTATTCGAAGGTGAAAAAAATAGTATAGCAAGAAACGGGAAACTTTATTGGTACAAAACATCCAAGCAACCAATAAGAGATAATGACGGAATCGTTATACAGTATTTTGCTTTCATAGAAGACATAACACTAGAAAAACAAAATGAAGAACAGCTGCATTTACTTTCTGCAATCGTAAAAAATAACACCGATGCAATTATAATTACAAATGCGGTAGGAGAAACAGAATGGGTAAACGATAGTTTCACAGAACTAACCGGCTATAGCGCCAAAGAAATTTTAGGCAAAAGACCAGGACATCTCTTACAAGGAATTGAAAGTGACCCCGAAACGATTTCCATGATGAAACATCAAATTGCAAACGGATTACCATTTAGTTGTGAAATTGTAAATTACACCAAAAACAAAGAAAAATACTGGGCGCGTATTCACGGACAGGTCTTGCATAATAAGATGGGCGAAGTACTAAAATACTTTGCTACACAAGAGAATATAACATACGAGAAAGAATTCAATCAGCAATTAGTCGAGTCTGAAAACCGATTGAAAACGTTAATAACAAATATGCAATCAGGCATTTTGTTGGAAGATGATAACAGAAATATAGTTTTGGTAAACCATGCTTTTTGTCAGCTTTTTCATATCGAAGCAGAACCGCATCAAATGATCGGACTTGATTGTAATTTAATGGCAGAAAACACCAAAAACTACTTCAAAAATCCCGAAGAGTTTTGTAAAAGAATTGACAAAATTCTACAGCAAAAGAAATTGGTAATTGCCGAAGAAATTTTCTTAGCCGACGGTAGAGTTTTTGAAAGAAGTTATATTCCGCTTTTTAAAGAAAAAAAATACAATGGTCATCTTTGGAGTTATGATGATATAACCATAAAGAAAAATTACAAGGAAAGCTTAGAGGCAGAACGAACTAAATATAGCAATATCATTGCTAACATGCAGATGGGGCTGGTTGAGGTTGATAACCACGATAATATTATTTTTGCCAATCAGGCATTTGTAGATATGTGTGGTTTTTCTATAATTGAACTCATTGGACAAAAAGCTGCAGATTTACTTCTTAGTAAAAAGAATGATCCTGTTATTAAAGATAAAATACAGTTAAGAAAAGCTAGTATCTCAGACTCTTATGAGATACAAGTAAAAATTAAAAATGGCGAAGAACGAAATTGGTTAATTAGTGGCGCTCCAAACCGCGACTTAAACGGAAAAATAAAAGGCTCTGTTGGTATTCATTTTGATGTAACTGACCAAAAAAAACTGGAAAAAGAAAAAGAAAAACTACTCTATAAATTAGCAAAACAAAACGAATATTTAAATGAATATGCACACGTAGTATCACATGATCTAAAATCGCCATTGCGCAGTATTCATGCGTTACTTTCATGGATTCAAGAAGATAATGAAAAGGAATTCAGTGGTCAAACACAAGAATATTTGAACCAAATTAGAGATAAGGTTGAAAAAATGGATAATCTAATTCAAGGGATTTTGATGTATTCTAAAATTGAAACCCAAAAAAGAATAATTGAGAAAACTGATTTAAATGAAGTCGTTCGCAATACTATAGAAACCATTCATATTCCCAAGAATATAAACGTGACCATTACCAATGTTTTGCCAAGCATGGAAATAGATAGTTTCATCATGCATCAATTGTTTCAAAATTTAATCAGTAATGCCGTAAATTATTGTGATAAAGCAAAAGGAGTTGTAGAAATAGCATCAACAGAATCTAAAAATCATTACACTTTCACTATTAAAGATAACGGAATTGGAATAGATATAAAATATCAAAACAAAATATTTGAAATATTTGAATCTTATTCAAAAGATGCTAATTCAACAGGAATTGGATTAGCTATTGTAAAAAAAATTGTAGATAAATGTTATGGAAAAATTTGGCTAGAAAGCGAGGTTGGAGTTGGAACTATATTTTATGTTGAATTACCAAAGCAATATGGAAGAACCAAATATTGAATATATCTTAAAACTTTCTGGAGGTGAAGAGAGCGTCAGACGTAGACTGATTACTGTACTGCAGTATGAATTACCGATAGAAATAGAAGGATATTATACAAATATTAAATCAAATCAATGGCAACAAGCTGCATTTCACGTACATAAAATAAAACATAAAATCGCTATCTTAGGACTTGAAGAGAATTATGCAATGGCCGAGATATACGAAAATCAATTAGCTGAAAATAGAAGAGATTTGCAGATAGAATTTGAAAAAACACTAACTTTAATGCTAAATTTTGTAAATAGCTTATAACACCAAAAAAATATGACTTGCATAATAATTGATGATGAAATGATGGCAAGAGCCATACTAGAACAATATATTACTTCTTTAACTAAAATTAAAGTGGTTGAAGTATTCCCAAATGCTATAACAGCAATTAAATACTTAAATGACCATAAAGTAGACGTTATTTTTCTTGATATTCATATGCCAGATTTTGACGGATTTGATTTTATCAAAACAATAAAAAATCCACCTAAAATTATTTTGGTAACATCAGACAAAGACTATGCTACTGCAGCATTCGAATTTGATTCGATCATCGATTACTTAGTAAAGCCAATTACTGAAGAACGTTTTAAAAAAGCTATCTCAAAATTGACCCTTCGATCTCGTATCAAAGAAACTCCTAAAACAATAAAAGAAGAAGAAGAAGTTGCTACTAATCAAACTGACGATTTTTATGTAAGTATTATGAATCGTTTGATTAAGATAGACTTTTCTCAAATATTACTTATAAAAGCACAAGGAGACTATGTTGAGATTAAAACCGAAGCCAGCTCTTATAAGGTGCATACTACGCTTAAGAAAATAGAAACCAAACTTCCCAAAAATATCTTCCTAAAAATACATCGTTCGTATATTATTAACAGTAGGAAAATTATTGACATTGAAAACAATAGCGTGCTAATAGGACGTGAAATAATTCCGGTGAGTCGCATGTACAGATTTGAATTATTAAGCCGCCTCAATTTACTGTAGAACGACGCTATAAAACTAAAAAAATGACTAGTCCTAAATTAATCGATACAGATTATTTAGGACTAGTCAAATATTTTAGATACAATACAAACCGAAAATAAAATACATTATAACATAAAATAAAAGCAATTCGACTGCATTTTTAAGCAATCTGTCGAAAAGTTAATAGTGGCTGAAATTCTATTTGTAATTTAGTATCTCATTATTAGAATAACAAACAATTTTAAACAAAAATTTAAAATTCTATGTGTAATTTGGTGACTGGTTTATAAATGTATTTTAAAAATTGAAACATAAGTTAAAACCCTCGAAATAGCCCCAAATTTACCAGTTTAATCCGCGCCAAGCCCCCGCTAGCGCGGATTTATTTTTTGAAAACAATTAAACAAAGTCATGTGGTAATACGCTATTCAATTTTGATTAGCAAATTAGTTCTAGTATGCAACCTTATAAATTCCCTATTTGTAATAATCTACCAAAACAAAATTATGCCAATAAACTAAAACTACAAACGCCCTTTTAGCGAACTAAACACCCAAGCATTCGCTAAAAAGCCTATTCCAACAGCGGCAAAACCCCAACCTGAAACATCTCTGTATCTAAAAGCGCCTAAACCAATTAGAAGTAAGCCCATAACAATCATTAACAAAGTAGCCCATCCTAAAATAGTATTTTTATTCATTCCCATAATTGTGGTATTTTATGTTTTTTTTGAGGTGCAAATATCGGGTTTTTTTGAACAAATTATCACTAATTTTGATACAAAATAACTGCACTTCTTGAAGGTATTGTTATTGTTTTTGACGTAATGGATTCTATCCCATTTTCATTGATTATTTCACCATTACAAACTAAATTCCAAGCTCCCTCTAATTGTTGCGTTACTGGTTTTGAATCGCCATTAAAATACACTCTAATTTTTTTCCAAGTATCGCCATTGGCATTATCTTTAAGGGTATATCCCACTAATAAAGGAGATTCTAAATCTAAAAATTCTAAATGCTCTTGTATCATTTGCTCCGTTGGCATTTTAAATGCGGGATGGTTTTTCCTTAATTGAATTAATTTTTTATAATAAGCAACCAATTGACTATTTTCATGTTTCCAATTCCAATTGATTTTATTAATACTGTCTGGTGCGTTATATGAATTCTCTACGCCGTATTTAGTGCGTTTCATTTCTTCGCCCATGTGCAAAAACGGAATGCTTTGAGAAGTAAAAACAATAGTATTTGCCAATCTATCCATTTCAATTAATTCTTTTTCAGTAGCAAGTGGATTCGCAATTTTTAGCTTATCATACAAAGTGTTGTTATCGTGACAAGAAACATAACCTATAACGGAAGTGGGTGAATCTGAATACGGAAATTGAGCATAGCTTCTTTTTTTATCATATTTAATTTGTGGATGATTGGTAGAGGCTACAATGCCAAAATGAATGACTTCTTTCAAATTAGGATTGCCACTCACAAATCCTTTTTCGGTAACTCTATACCAATGTCCTTTTACACCATCTCGAATATCATCTGAAAAAACAGCAATTTGATTTAGTTCTTTAACACTACTTTTTAGCGCTCTTTTATCTATTGGCAATGGCGAATCCCCAGCGGTCCACCCTTCTCCATATAGAAAAATGGTTGGATCTATTTGATGTAATTCTTTTGAAATTATGTTCATCGTTTCTATATCATGAACCGCCATTAAATCGAAACGGAAGCCATCAATATGGTATTCATTGACCCAATATTTAACCGATTCTAGCATAAATTGGCGTGCCATTACTCGTTCTGAAGCAAATTCATTTCCACAAGAGGTAGCGTCCGATCGTTTTCCGTCGGGCCAAGTTCTGTAGTAATAACCCGGAATTAGTTCATCGAAAATAGCGGTAGAGCTGGTGTGATTATAAACAACATCCATGACTAATCGAATCCCGTTTTGATGAAGCGATTGCACCATTTGTTTAAATTCTTGAATTCGCACCAAACCATCATGAGCGTTTGTAGCATAAGAACCTTCAAGTGCATTAAAATTTTGAGGCTCGTATCCCCAATTGTATTGCTTTTGGTTTGCAATAGTCTCATCAACCGATTTATAATCAAAAAAAGGAAGCAAATGCAAATGCGTAATTCCCATTTCTTTGAAATGGGATAAACCTGTAGCTTGTTCAAAATCATTTGTAGTATTGGTTTCTGTCAATGCAAGAAATTTCCCTTTGTTCTTAATTCCCGAAGTAGCATCAATAGAGATGTCTCGAACATGAGCTTCATAAATAACAATATCCGAAAAAGAATTTAATATTGGTTTTTTATCTGTAGCCCATAGCGATGGATTGGTCTTTTCGGCATCAAAAATAAGTCCACGATTACCGTTAACCCCTACTCCTTTAGCATAAGGATCGGGCATTTCCTTTGACCATACTCCATTATTTTTAACTTGTAACGTGTAATAGGTATTGTGATAATCTCCATTCAAAATGATTTGCCATACTCCTGTTTTGGCATCGTATAAGAAATTGTCAATGGCAATTAATTTATTTCCGTCTCCTTGTTTATAAAGATTAATCTTAGCTTCTTCTACATTAGGACTCCATAGCTTTATAGTTGTTTTTTCAGGAGTGTACGTCACTCCTAAATCGCCTTGTAAATAAACAGGGTAATCATCAAAAGATTTGTATTTTATCGAATTGGTTTTCGTTTGTTGTGCTAAAACAGCATGGGTTAAAAGAAAAAAACATACTATCATTACTTTATGCATTGCTAAATGAGACATGATATTGGAGTTTATAAATGAATTGACCTAAATAAGCAGAGGAATTATAACAACTTTAATACTTCTACTGTACTACATCGTTCTCAAAAATACAATATTTAGCGGATAGAAAATACGATTTGAACTTTTTAACAATTTTAATGCTATGGGATATTATATAAAATAAGGATAAATCACAATGATGATAAAAAACATTCTGTTGAAAACAAAACCGTGAGAACGAAAAGCAGTCACCAAAATAGAAGTTCTTTGGATGATTTGTAAATTATTTTTAATAAGTTAGCATGATAATAAAAGCTTAATAATTTATTAAACCTATCCACACTAAACAAATGTGATAGGTTTGAAAATGTCAGTAACATTTACTAATTATTGGTCATTATAACGGAGGAACGAAAAACAGACAAACTAAAAGATAAAACTAAAATAAAATAATTATGCTTACTGATATCCATCCTAAATTACCAATGCGTAATAAAGCAATAACAAAGAATTATTACTTAAACAATTTAAGGTTTAAAGAGCTTGGTGATTATGATGAGTATTTAATTGTTGGCAAAGACAAAGTAGAGTTACATTTTTTTTTGTTTAAAGAACTTGATCCAAAAGAAAACTACAGTGGTGTTTATATCAGAACTGATGCTATTGACAAACTTTACCAATCATTGCTTGACAGTAAAACAAGTATTCATCCGAATGGAAATTTAGCAATTAAACCTTGGGGACAAAAAGAGTTTGCTTTACTTGACCCAGACAATAATTTGCTAACTTTTGGACAAAGTATTTAACTTACAAAAAACTTAAAGCAGTATAAAAAACAATAGCAAACGATGCGATACTATTTTATAATTTTAACAATACTAGCAATTATGAGCTTACAAAGATGCGCCACAATTGATGATTCAATGACACTTAACATCCCTAAAAAAGAATTTGAAGTAGTGCAACAAGTACCTGCGAACTCTAAAGAAAGAGACCAAAACGCTCTGTATCTACCAGCAAGAAAAATAAGAAAAGAAGAGTTTAATTCAACTAAGCTTAATGATTTTATAGATAGAATGTACATGGTTATGGTCAAAAATTCTGGGGTTGGTATTGCAGCAAATCAATTGGGTAAACGATTACAAATTTTTATTATTGAAGCGAAAGATGATAATCCTAGATATAAAGTTTTGGGACAAGTTGAAAAACAACTATTTATCAATCCGATAATTACCAAAGTATCTACTGAGAAGAAAAATTTTTGGCATGGATGCCTTAGTGCTAAGGATGAAAAAAGAGGGAATGTAGCAACCTATGAATGGATTGAATATCAATGTCAAAACCAAAAAGGCGAAGTTCAAAAAGGCAGATTAGATGGTTTTGCAGCAGTTATTTTTCAGCACGAATTTAAACACTTAATGAATGGAACCTATATGGATGTTGCTAAGCAATTTTTATCCAAAACCGAGTTAGATAAAAAAATAGCCTCTGGGGAAGTGCCATTTTTTGAGAAAGCGTCTGATACTATACCCCTATTAATTAATGGGTATACTATTGGCAAATCACTCCATGAATATCACTCTAAATAATGGATGCTACTGTAGTTTTTATCACAGTATCCGTTTTAATTTATTCTTTCAAAAGGAGGTAGCAACATACTTCTGTACATCTTTTTTATAATTGCTATATATCTTTTAGGTAATTCTTGTACATCTTTTAATACCTTTGTCAGGTATGTAATACTATATAACCTAGATAAATAAATAAAAATGGCTGTATCTTTTAAATTAGTTCCCAAACAAAACAATTTGGTTGCTCCACCAGAAGTGAAATATTATCCGTGTGCCGTTAGCAAAGGAGAAGCCGATTTAGAAAGTCTGGCTGATGTTGTTTCCTCTCGTTCCTCTATGAGTCGTGCCGATTGTTATGGGGTAATTATAGGCTTAACAGAGGCTATTGGGGAAGCATTAGCTGATGGTAAAATTGTGAGAATTGATGCTTTAGGCACTTTTCAAATTACGATTCAGGGAACAGCCGCCGAAAGCCCTGAGGAACTTGGAAAATCTACCATTAAGGGAACAAAAATTGTTTACAGACCTTCTAAGAAAATGAAAAAACGGTTAGAAAACATTAATTTTAAGAGGTTGAGATAAAAATTAACTAAAAATTCCTAACAACATTTCTTTATACAAATCATGAAGCGGTAATGCGTTAGCACCAACGCCTTTACTTTTTATATCAACATTTCGCAAGGACGCTACAATTTGACTTACTTTTTTCATTGGATAATTTTTAAGTGCTACATCATAATCTTTTAAGAAGAAAGGATTTACGCCAAGAACTTTGGCAACATTATTAGGATTTTTATCTTTTAATCCGTGATACTTTAATAGCTGAACATAAAAACTAAAAACCAGTCCAACTACCATTACTATATTATTTTCTTTGGGGTTTTCAGCAAAATAGTTTACAATTTTATAACTTTTCAGTTGATTACGTTCGCCGAGTGATTTTCTCAATTCAAAAACATTAAAGTCTTTACTAAAACCAATATTTTCCTCAATATGTTTGGGCGTAATCATACTCCCTTTGGGCAAAATGATTTGTAACTTTTCTAACTCGTTATTTATTTTACTTAAATCCGTTCCTAAAAACTCTACTAACATAGCAGATGCTTTAGGTTCGATGGTGTAATTTTTACCTTGAAGCACACGCTTAATCCACTCCCCGACTTGGTTTTCATATAATTTTTTACTTTCGTAAACCAAACCTGATTTAGCCAACTCCTTCGTTACTTTTTTACGTTTGTCTAGTGTTTTATATTTATAACAAAAAACCAAAACCGTTGATGCCATTGGATTTTCGGCATAACTCTCTAGTTTATCTATAGTTTTAGTCAAATCTTGTGCTTCTTTAACAATGACTACCTGACGCTCTGCCATCATAGGATAACGTTTGGCAGCAGAGATAATATCTTCTATTGAAACATCTCGACCGTACAAAACCGTTTGATTGAAACTTTTCTCCTCTTCAGTTAGAACATGCTCTTCAATATAATCAGACAATTTATCAATATAATAAGGCTCTTCGCCCATCAAAAAATAAATAGGCTTTATATTTCCGGCCTTGATATCGTTTACAATTTTTACAACTTCATCCATTTTGTCTATTCTCTTTTATCTATTCTCTAAAAGTCTTACTTTTGCTTGATGCAAACACTCAATTTTTCATCCTATAACTTTCGTTTCAAAAATAGTGAAAATAAAGTCGCTATTTTTGATGAAATCAGGAAAAAATTTATCATTCTCACTCCAGAGGAATGGGTGCGTCAACATGTTGTACAGTTCTTATTACAGGAAAAAAAATATCCAAAATCACATATAAATGTCGAGAAACTGCTTAAAATTAATGATTTAAAGAAACGATATGATGTTGTCGTTTTTAATGCTGACGGTAGCATACGCATTTTAATAGAATGTAAAGCACCTGAAATTAAAATTGCTCAAAATACTTTTGATCAAATAGCAAGATACAATTTGACTTTAAGAGCTGAATTTTTAATGGTAACCAACGGACATAATCATTACTTTTGCCAAATGGATTTTGAAAATGAAAAGTATCAATTTATGAAAGAACTTCCTCATTTTGAAACTAATACTACTAAATTGTAAATTTGAAAATAGCTGTCGTTATACTCAATTGGAATGGTTCTAAACTTTTAGAACAGTTTTTGCCTTCTGTACTAAAATATTCTCCTGAAGCAATTATTTATGTTGCTGATAATGCTTCTACTGATGATTCTATAGCAGTTGTAAAAACTAAATTTTCAACGGTTCAAATTATTCAAAACAAAGAAAATCTTGGCTTTGCTGGTGGTTATAATGAAGCTATAAAACATGTTGAAGCCGATATTTATGCATTAGTCAATTCGGATATTGAAGTGACTAAAAATTGGTTGCAACCAATACTGGAAACGTTTAACAACGAACCTTCAACAGCTTTTATTCAGCCTAAAATTTTAGATTATAAAAACAAAGACTACTTTGAATATGCAGGTGCAGCCGGCGGTTTTATTGATAAATATGGCTTTCCCTTTTGCCGAGGTCGTATTTTTGAAACCCTAGAAAAAGACAGCCAACAATACAATGATGATTGTGACATTTTTTGGGCTTCGGGAGCTTGCTTTTTTATTAGAAGTTCGGTTTTTAAAACGCTGAAGGGTTTTGATACTGACTTTTTTGCGCATCAAGAGGAAATTGATTTGTGTTGGCGGGCTTATAATAAAGGCTATACCATTAAATACAATTCAAAATCAGTAGTGTATCATGTAGGAGGAGCTACATTGCAAAAGGGAAATCCTAAAAAAACTTTTTTGAATTTCAGAAATTCGTTGTTAATGCTTACAAAAAATCTGCCTAAATCATCCTTATACACTACTTTGTTTATTAGAATGGTTTTAGACGGAATTGCCGCAATAAAATTTATCAGTCAAGGTAATTTTTCGCATGGATTTGCAGTTTTGAAGGCGCATTATTCTTTTTATTGTCTTTTTTCTAAAAACTATAAAAAAAGAGATACTTTTCAAAAACAATCATACTATAAAACAAAAAGTATCGTTTTTACCTATTATGTTAAAAGTGGCACCATTTTTGAAAAACTATTTTAACAATACATTAATTCTATTAGGATTGGTAGAAATTTATTTTAACAGTAACTTTGCACAATAATTAAAACCCTTTTTTATGAAAAGAATTATTTTAGCTCTATCATTAGTTGCCTTGCTAACAACTTCATGTGGAACAAAAAAGAAAATTGCAGCCTTAGAGAGCAAAAACAAAGAGATTCAGGATTTGTTGAATTCTTGTACTGTAAAATTAAATACGTGTTTGACTGAAAAAGAAGCTATGACTGGTCAAATGGAATTTTTAAAGAAAAACAATTCCGATTTGATTAACAATATGGGGAATATGACCACTCTATCTGCTAAAGGGGCTCAAAATATTGAGAAAGCTTTAGAAACCATTAAGGAAAAAGACTTGAAAATTTCAAGAATGCAGGATGCTCTTACTAAAAAAGATAGTGTAACATTAGCTTTAGTAACCAGTATAAAAAGTTCTGTAGGGGTTTCTGATCCAGATATTGAAGTAAACGTAGAAAAAGGTGTTGTATTTATTTCTATTGCTGATAAACTATTGTTTAAAAGCGGTAGCTATAATGTAAGTGATAAAGCAAAAAGTGTATTAGCCAAAGTAGCTAAAATTATCAATGACAAACCTACTTTTGAATGTATGGTTGAAGGTCACACTGATAATGTTCCATATATAGGAAATGGCGTTTTACTTGACAACTGGGATTTAAGTGTGAAGCGTTCTACAGCTATTGTTAGAGTACTTACAAAAGATTTAGGGGTAAAACCATCTCAATTGATTGCTGCTGGAAGAAGCGAATTTATTCCTTTAGTTCAGAACAATACTGCTGAAAATAGAGGAGTAAACAGAAGAACTAGAATTGTAATTCTTCCTAAAATTGATGAGTTTTATGAAATGATTGAAAAAGAAATGAAAAAACAACAATAATTGAAAGTGCTCAGTGAACAGTGTTCAGTGTTCAGTGGGTTTAGAAACATGAAAACGTCTTGAGAAATCAGGACGTTTTTTTTGCTAATAAAATAAACTACCTCGCGGCAGAGCCTTATAGGTATTAGAAAAACACAGATTTCACAAATTTTCACAGAAAAACCTGTGTTAATTTGTGAAATCTGTGTCAAAAAATCGAAGCAGAGCTTCAAGGAATTAAACTTAAAGAGATTAAAGAATATCCAAACTTCCTTTGCCTTCTCTGACAACAATGGGCTCATGACCTGACACATCAATAATGGTCGACCCCATATTGTCTCCATAACCACCATCAATGACCATATCGACATGGTTTTGCCATTTCTCAAAAATAAGTTCTGGATCTGTAGTATATTCAATCACGTCGTCATCATCGCGAATTGAAGTTGAAACTATTGGGTTGCCCAACATTTTTACAATCTCTAAGGCAATTGCGTTATTTGGAATACGAATTCCGACTGTTGTTTTCTTTTTAAATTCCTTTGGTAAGTTATTATTTCCTGGTAAAATAAAAGTATATGGCCCAGGCAAAGCTCTTTTTAACAGCTTAAAAGTAGCCGTATCAATTTGCTTTACATAATCAGATAAATTACTTAAATCATGACAGATGAACGAAAAATTGGCTTTTTCTAACTTGACTCCTTTAATTTTTGCAATGCGTTCTAATGCTTTTGTATTGGTAATATCGCAACCCAAACCATAAACGGTATCTGTTGGATAAATCACTAGTCCACCATTTTTTAAAACGTCCACTACTTTTTTAATAGCAGCTTCGTTGGGCTTGTCTTCGTATATTTTTATGAACTGTGACATGATTAATTTAGGATTTAGGAATTGTGATTTAGGAATTACCCTATCACATCCAATTTGGCAAATCGCAACAATAACTTTTTAATTCCACCTACTTCAAACTTAATTTCGGCTTTTTTATCGGCTCCAACGCCTTCAAGATTAATAACTTCTCCTTTTCCAAAACGTTCGTGCATGACTACATTGCCAACGGTGAGTTTATTATCAAATAAATTGGCACTTCCTGATGGTGCGTTGCTGGAAACGGGTTTCAATTTCCGAATGTTGATGTCCGATTTTGGTTCGTTATCCGTAATATACTTTGGTGGCGTTCCCCCTATTGGTTTAGCCAATCGCAATTTCGACTTATCGATATCTCCAAAAATATCACTATCAATCATGGGTTTGTATCGGTAATTTGTTTCCTCTGCTGTAAGGTATTCTAGATATTCGCTATTAATTTCTTCTATGAAACGAGAAGGTTCACTATCAGTTAATTTCCCCCAACGGTAACGCGATTGTGCATACGTCAAATACGCTTGCTTTTCGGCACGAGTTAAAGCTACATAGAACAATCGACGTTCTTCCTCCAATTCGCTTCGGGTACTCATACTCATTGCACTTGGAAACAGATCCTCTTCCATTCCTACCACAAAAACATATGGAAATTCTAACCCTTTGGCTAAATGTATCGTCATCAAAGCTACACGGTCTTCATCAGAAGTGTCTTTGTCTAAATCGGTTGCTAAAGCGACATCTTCCATAAATTCTGACAAAGCACCACGAGCACCATCAATTTCTTTTTGACCTTCGGTAAAATCTTTAATACCGTTTAAGAGCTCTTCTATATTCTGAATTCTGGCAATGCCTTCGGGTGTGGCGTCTTTCTTTAATTCCTGAACTAATCCCGTTTTTTTAGAAACATGATCGGCTAAATAAAAAGCATCTTGGTTCTCGTTAATCACTTGAAAACTTTTAATCATTATCACAAAATCATGTAACTTTTGCTTGGTTCCAGCGTTAAGTTTCAAATCTATTTTATCGATGTTTTGCATCACTTCAAAAATAGAGCGTCTATAATGATTAGCGGCAATGGTAAGTTTTTCGATAGTAGTGTCCCCAATTCCACGAGCCGGGTAATTAATCACACGAATCAAAGCTTCTTCATCTTTTGGATTAATGACCAATCGCAAATAGCATAAAACATCTTTAATTTCCTTGCGTTGATAAAACGACAGACCTCCATAAATTCGATACGGAATGTCTCGTTTTCTGAGCGCATCTTCCATAGCACGTGATTGCGCATTAGTGCGGTACAAAATGGCAAAATTACCGTTCATCATTTGGTTTTGCATTTTTTGTTCCCAAATGGTGCTGGCTACAAATCGACCTTCTTCACTATCGGTTATGCTACGATGTACTTTTATTTTGTTTCCAAAATCGTTTGCTGTCCAAACCACTTTGTCTAATTTGGTTTTATTTTTATCGATAATCGAATTAGCCGCTTCTACAATATTTTTGGTAGAACGGTAATTTTGTTCCAATCGATAGGTTTTTACGCCTTCATAATCTTTCTGAAAATTCAAAATATTATTGATATTCGCGCCTCGAAAAGCATAAATACTTTGAGCATCGTCACCAACGACACAAATATTTTGAAATCTATCGGATAAAGCGCGAACAATTAAATATTGTGAATGATTGGTATCTTGGTACTCATCGACCAAAATGTATCTGAAACGGTCTTGGTATTTGGCTAAAACATCTGGAAAACGATTCAGCAACTCATTGGTTTTTAATAACAAATCATCAAAATCCATTGCGCCTGCTTTGAAACAACGCTCGACATAATTTTGATAAATTTCACCTAGTCGAGGCTTTTTAGACATGGCGTCTTGCTCTTGCAATTCGGGGTTATTAAAATAGGCTTTTACTGTAATTAAGGAGTTTTTATAAGAAGATATTCGTCCTAAAATTTGTTTGGGTTTGTAAATATCTTTATCTAATTGCATTTCCTTTATAACTGCCGAAATCAATCGAACAGAATCCTGAGTATCATAAATAGTGAAATTAGAAGGATAACCCAACTTGTCAGCCTCAGAGCGAAGAATTCGAGCAAAAACCGAGTGAAACGTTCCCATCCATAGGTTTTTAGCTTCGCTGGCACCTACAATTTGCGAGATACGATTTTTCATTTCGCGGGCCGCCTTATTCGTAAAAGTCAATGCTAAAATACTGAATGCATCTACACCAAGGCTCATTAAATAAGCAATTCTAATGGTGAGTACCCGTGTTTTTCCAGAACCAGCGCCAGCAATAATTATCATTGGCCCGTCTTTTTGGAGAACGGGTTCTTGTTGTGCTTCGTTGAGTTGGCTAATGTATTGCTGCATTTCTAAAATGGAATTGTTGTATGCAAAAATAGCGATTTAGAATGAAGAATTTAGAGCCTGAATGTAATTCCTTTTAGAATTTATGAGTGTTTTTATTTTTTAAGAAACACATCATACGCAAATCGGATTAATGTGCCAACCACAACAATCAAAAAGAAAATTCGAATGAATGTATTGCCTTTCTTTATAGCCAATTTTGCTCCTATAAATCCACCAATAGCATTGCAAATCGCCATTGGAATAGCAATCATCCAAATGATTTTTCCTTTGATGACAAACAAGCAAATAGAACCAAAATTAGTAGCTAAGTTGACCATTTTTGCGTTAGCAGAAGCTTGAAGAAAATCGTAACCCAAGAGAATTACAAAAGCCAAAACTAAAAAACTTCCTGTTCCTGGACCTATAAATCCGTCATAGAAGCCAATAAAAAAACTAATTAATATGGCATATAAAATTTGTTGTTTTGAGGAATGAAATTTCTCAGCATGTAATCCGAAATTTTTCTTTACATAGGTATACACTACCAATAACGAAAGTACAACAAGCAACAGAGGTTTCATGAAATCATTACTTACATAAGTCAATACCGTAGACCCTAAAAAAGCGGATGGCACTGCTAAAACCATCATAATGAGTAGCAACTTCCAATTCATTTTTACTTTTTTGAGGTATTGAAAAGCAGCAAAAAAGGTTCCGCTAAAGGAAGGAATTTTCAAGGTTCCTATAACTGTTGCGACTGGCAAATTGGGCAAAAGAATTAAACCCATAGGAGTTTGAATTAAACCACCACCACCTACAACAGCATCGACAAAGCCAGCAGCAAATGCAGCTAAGCACAAAAACAATAAAATTGCAGATTCAGACATCGATAAATTTTATCAAAAGTAAGATTAAATTCGAAAAAAAATCCTTTTCCGTTTTGGTTCTACTAGTTATATCCTATTTTTGTTGCCATAAAATAAACAAAAATGGACGCTACCAAAATAATAGAATTGCTTGCTTATACTTTGCCCGCTTTAATTACCGGAGTTGTGGCTTATTATTTTTTTGAATTGCACACTAAAAACGAAGAAGGAAGACGACGCTATTTATTAAACAAAGAAGCTCAAAAAGACGCTTTACCGCTCCGACTTCAGGCTTTTGAGCGCATGACTTTATATTTAGAGCGCATTAATCCTACTAAATTATTAATTCGCATTACTCCTATTTCTTCTAACAAAAACGATTATGAGAATTATATAATTTCGCAAATAGAACAAGAATTTGAACATAATTTATCACAACAAATCTACATGTCTAACGAATGTTGGACTATTATTGTAACTGCAAAAAATGCAACCATACAAATGATTCGCAAAGCCAATATGAGCGAACGAGTAGACAGCGCTGATAAGTTGCGCGAAGTTATTTTAAGTGATTTAATGGATAAACAAACTCCTAGTAATGCGGCTTTAAGCTTTCTAAAAAATGAGATAAACGAGTTTTTATAAATCTTTAATTTCACTCATGATTTCGCTTTTGTTTTTAGCGTATTCATGCCCTTGATGCCACCAATCTTTCATGCTTACTTTATTGAAAATTAATGCATTATCCGTTAATTTTATTGGTGTATAATACAGGTTTAGTTTGACATCTTTATTTTTTGCAGACAACTTCCCGATGGTTATGTCGTGTTTTTCGACCTGATTTAAAAGGGTTTGAAACAAATCGACCATCAGCGAAAAAGGATTCTTTCCTATAACCCTAGCTTGAGTTTGCACTTCGGTTTCTAATATAACGACATCAATTTCTTTTGCGCCTCTTTGAATGGCTTCTCGAATAGGAACTAAACTAGAGAACCCGCCATCACCATACTCAAATCCGTTTTTATTAACTAAACTCATAAACGGAATGTAATTGCATGAAATCCAAATCCAATCACAAAACTCATTATAATTAAAATCTTTTATGCTTTTATACTCCACTTCATTTCTAGAAAGATTGGTAACCGTAACAATAACATTTGTTGGAGATGCTTTGAGTGTATTGAATTCTTCTCTCGTAAAATTTGCGGCAATATAATTTCTAAGTCGGTGACTTTCACCAAAAGTTCTTCGCCCTTTAATAAACTGAAGAAACACATTAAAATGATTGATAGAGACAGTATTAAAATGGTCTTTATGCTTGACTAAAAAAGGATTTATATCAAAAATTTTATCCATACTCACATTGGTGTAAATATTTCGAATTTTGTCGACTTTTCCTAAAGCCAAATGCGGAATTAATAAACTTCCTGTCGAGGTACCCAAAAGCAAATCATAATTATGATTTTTTTCTTCTAATAAATATTGCGCAACCCCGCCAGCAAATGCTCCTTTACTACCACCTCCAGAAATGACTAATGCTCTCATAATTAAATACGTTTTTCATCTAGTAATCGTTGCAATTGGGTTTTTTCTCTAATGGGCAATTCAGGGAGAATCTCATTAAAAATAGCCCTATTTTTTTCTTCTTTTATTAAATTACGAATGGTGTCTCGAGAGAATTTTACAAATTGCCAACGATGATTTCCAGTAGCATAAGCCAAACTTCTAAAAATTTCTTTCGTATTAATTTTTAAATTTAATAATTTTTGCAAAGCATTTTGTTGAATACCTGAATCATAATTAGTTCCTGTATAACTTAACAATTCCTGATAGATTTTGAATTTTTTAGCATCCTTTTTATATGTTAAATAGGCTAATGAAAGATACTGTAATTTTAAATTTTTATCTTCAAAACCAATCCAGTTCTTTGAAAGTTCAATATATTTTTCTCTAAATTTAGGAAATTGCTTCCACAAATTGAATAGGGCTATTTCTTGTGTTTCATAGGATCTATCCTTCAACAACATTTCATACTGCTCGCGAAAGCTTTCTGGAATAGCTGCCATACTGGAAGCTACAGCTTGGCGAACATGCAATTCGTTTGTTTTTAAAGCTTCAATTAATAAATAGTGCTTTTGTTCAAATACTTTTGAAGCCGATTGATATACCAACAACTCTTTTACAGGAAAATAAACATCGCTCTTCATTAGTTTTACAATTAACTCTTTATCTTTAACTATATCTAAAGGTGTCTCTAATAATTGTAGGTATTGCTTCATAAAATCATTTTTTTGAAGTAAAGCATTAACTTCCTCATTGGGAAAAACACTACTTTCTAACCATCTTTTTCGAAAGGATTTTGTATCGTAATCAGAAATTAAATCAATTTCAATCAAAAAATCATCAGTTGTCACGTTTTGAAATGCACATTTTTCTAGGTACTTTTTTACTGCTAAATTGAATTTGTCTTTACCTAAAGCTTCTCGCAAGACATGTAATGCCCAAGCTCCTTTTTGATAAAAGGTTAATGAACTCGCTTTTTCGTTTAAAACTGGAATGGTATCTGTTTTTGAAGCCTGAGCAATTTGCCTGGATGATTTGTATAATTCGTTGTAAAAATACTGTTCTCCAAAAACTTCTCGTTCTGCCAATAACGAATAATAAGTTGCAAAACCTTCTTGAAGCCAATGTTCTTTTCCCGACTTAGCGGTTACTACATTTCCAAACCATTGATGCGCTAGTTCGTGCGCATTGATATTGAGATAATTCCTGTCATTATAACCAATGCTGTCAACAACAAAATCTCTAGAAAATAGGGTTGTTGTAGTGTTTTCCATACCTGCATAAAGAAAATCTCGAACTGGTATTTGCCGATAAACTTCCCAAGGATAAGGAATGCCTATTTCTTTTTCAAAAAAATCGAACACTTGTTTACTGTATCTGTAGGTTGGTTCTATTTTGTTACTATCGCCATTTTCATAGTAAAACTCTAAAGGAATTTGTGAATTTGCTATTTGTGTTTGTTTTTGAAAATGACCAATAGCTAGTACCAGCAAGTAACTACTCATAGGCTTTTGCATTTGATAGTGCCATGAAATACTATCGCCATTTTCAGTTTTATTTACTAAAACTCCGTTAGAAATAACTTCAAAACTTTTATGAAAAGCAATAGTCAAACCAAAAACCACTTTCTCATTTACGTCATCAAAACTAGGCAACCAATTGCTGGTATATCTGCCTTGTCCCTGTGTCCAAATTTGTCCTTGTACTTTTTCAGGTGTATTCATTTCCTTTGAAAAATCCCAATTCACGAAATACATGGCTTGAGTAGGAAAAGCTTCATAATTGAACGTTAAGGTGTTTGCTCCGTTTTTAAAACCTTCAAAGAGTAAAAATTGCTTTTTATTGGATTTGAATTTTACATCAAACCCATTAATTTTTACATTCGAAAACTCCATTTTCTGAGCATCAATCCTAATGGTGTCGGTTTTTTGATTTACTTCAAAAGCATACTCGCATTTACCAACTACATTCCGTTTGATTGGGTTTATCTCTAAAGTAGCATTAATAGTTTTAAAATCAACTACTTCTGTATGCTGTGCAAAGGTAAAAACCGAAACTAGGAGGAGCAGCAACTTCATGGTTTTATCAATCTAAATTAGGTAAACTAAAGGCATCCAAAACACTTTTTTGCTTCATCAGCGCTTCTATTTCATTTGATTTTCTTGGAGCTTCAGCCGATAAATTTACAGGACCTTTTGTAGTGACTAAGATATCATCTTCAATTCTAACGGCTATTCCCCACCATTTTTTATCACAATTGCTGCCTATGGGAATATAAATCCCTGGTTCGACCGTAAGCACCATATTCTCTTCAAAGGTGTTGTAAGCGCCAGGGTCGTGAACGTCTAAGCCAATATGGTGCGAAGTCCCGTGTGGAAAATAGGTTCTAGCCTCTTCCAACTTGTTGATGATTCCCAGTTTTAACAAACCGTTACTGATTATTCTGCGTGCTACTTGATCGGGAGCGGCAAAACTGTTCCCAATTTTTACCTCAGCAATACCGGATTCTTGTGCCTCGTACACCAAATCATAAATCAATTTTTGTTCTACAGAAAAAGTACCATTGGCTGGAATGGTTCGGGTTACATCGGCAGTGTAGCCATGATATTCGGCACCCAAATCCATTAGCACCAATTCATTATCGACTTTAGTTTTACTGTTTTCTACATAATGCAACACGCAACCGTTGTTACCGCCACCCACAATAGAAGGATAACCTTCGTATTCGCTACCGTATTTTTTGTAAACAAATTCATGTACACCTTGTATTTCTGCTTCAGACATACCGGGATGCATGGCTTTCATCGTTTCGATTTGACCTACAGCCGAAATGCGAATCGCTTTAGTCAACAAAACCAGTTCTTCCTTAGATTTAATCTCTCGCAAACTCGCCATATAGGTTTCCAATGCCGACACATTGATATTCGCACTTTTAGATGAAATACTTTTTTGTTTGTTTTCTTTCTGAAAAGTAGCCCCGTTGGCAGTTTCAACAGCAACGTTATAGCCTGTTTGACTTTTAAAAGAAGCGATCAATTTGTACAAATCAGCCTCTTCTCTTTTTTCATTTCGAACGTCTTCTTCAAAATCTGTAAAAAGAACGTTATCAAAACTGTAAAAATCGATACCCGATTTTAGAAATTCTCTTCCATTCAAAGAATTCTCAAACCCCAATTTGTTTTTAGCCCCTTCAGTCCCAAGTCGAATACCCGTCCAAAGTTCTTCTTTAGGATTTTTTTCTTGCACATACAGCAGTTCGTTATAGGTCTTACCTTCTTTGTTGGTTTGATTGTCAGAAAAAATGAGTAATACGCTATTAGGCTCTGAATATCCTGTTAGGTAATAAAAATTAGGGTCTTGATGGTACACATAATCTACATCATTGGCTCGATTGCGTATCGGGTTGGCAAAAAATACAGCGACACTGTTCTTCGGCATCTTTTTGCGCAAGGCTTCTCTTCTTTCCTTATGAAACTGATTAGTTAAATAATCGGTAGGAGTTCCTGTTTGTGCCCAAGTTAGGGCCGCTAACAAGACGGTGGTGATAAAAGTTAGTTTCGATTTCATCTTAAAAGTGTTCTGTTTGTTCAAGTAAATTTATGATTTTTAAAATACTAGCGTTGCATTTGATTCTAAATTAATAAATCTTTAGCATTTTTAAATAGTGTTAGCCTATCGCTCCTCGTATAGTTTTAATAACTGCGTTACCGAATTCCAATTGCGGATGGTGGCGTTAACGTTTAATTTTTTCTCAATGTATTTTTGTTCCAATCGCGTTTTTCCGGCTCCAACAGCATATTTGATATAAATTCTACTGGCGTCAATGTGAGCTTCGTCGGGTTTGACCTGACTCATCTTTAAATCGTTAATGCTGTCGCTTCGCAAGCTCGTCGAGATAAAAGCCACATACAATTTCTTGGTATCTACCTGAGTCGCTTTCAAAAAAGGATTGTTTTGGAAACAGGCTTCTAAATCTTGTTTGCCAATAACCACAACGGGGACTTCGTGACCAAAAACCTTGAAAATTTCCTGCTTGATGAGAAAGCCTACTTTGGCAGGTTGCTCCTCTAGAGTATCTACAAAAACGTTACCTGACTGGATGTAGGTCTGCACATTCAGAAACCCTATGCCCTCAAGAGTGGCTATGAGCGCCTCCATTTTGAGGGTATTGTGACCAGAAACATTGATGCCGCGCAGCAGTGCAAGATGGGTTGTCATGAAAAGGTATTTAAGAGTATTCAAATATAAGGATTGTGGTATATAATAAAATGCAACTGTTTGAAAAAAATAGTATATTTGAAAATGATGCTAGTGAGTAGCGTATATATACTATGGTCACTAGCAAGCATAAACAAACTAGAAGTAATGAGTAAAACAACATATTCTTTATCAATATTCAAAAATTCTGAATTCAAAGCGGATGTTGATTTCAATGAAACTGAATACCTTAAATATTCAGACTATATCTTAAAACTTATGGTTCTAAAAAACGATGAAAATCTTTTTAAGATTGTAGAATTAAATTACATTGATTTAATGTCCAAAATTGAAGCGATAACAAAAAAAATGAGTGATGGTAATCTATATTCACCTGAACAAGAGCATCTTCATTTAGAAATTAACAGATTAATTCTAAATTTACTTTCATCAATTAGAACATATTTAGACCATACTGAGACAAGATTAAAAAGAGAATATGGAGTAGATTCAGAAGAATTCAAAATTTTCAAAACTGAAACGAGCTCCGCATATGACAACAATTTCTCATATAGATTTTTATATAAATTAAGAAATTATTCTCAACATTGTGGATTGCCTGCTGGCTCATTAACAACGAGTTCATCTAATGAAAAAGATGGAACAAAACATGTTTTAATTTTGTCCCTTGTAAGGGACAATCTGTTACAACAATTTGATTGGGGAAATCCAATTACTGGAGAATTACAAAATCAAGAAGAAAAATTTGACATTTTATCATTAATAAATACTAAGTATAATTTACTAAAAAAGATAAATTTAGAGATAAAACATTTAGCTTATAAACATCACAAACAGGCTGGTTTTGAACTTTTACATCTCTTAATAAATATGAAAGATAAAGAAGGAAGTCCATGCATTCTAAAAATGGAAAGTATTGGCGGGAAGCATAATTTAACAGTAAAATGGTTTCCTTTTGATTCGATTAAAAAAATAACAGGAGTTAATTTAGATAAAGCCAGTCAATAATCTCCCCAACTAGAGCTCGTTTGTTCAATTTTTCTGGTGCTCGATTGCATCGAGTACCTGCATAAATCAAAACAAAAATCATAGCGTTTGCAACGCGGATAGTAAAATAAAAATCGTTTTTCTATAAGCCTATTTATTCGAACCGCGTTGCAAACGCTTTATTTAACCTAAAAAGTAAGTAGGCACTCGATGCAATCGAGCACTAGCATAGAGTATTTGGACAATTGGCTTAATGGGAAGATGGTTTTGTATTTGGAAGATTTTGCAAATCCAAAAATAGGTATTAATTTAGTATCAAACCTATTCGACTCTTTTAAATACAAGCTAATTCTATGTGCCTATGTGGTTAAAAATTAATTTCACCTTACGGATTAAATCAAACACTTTTTAAACCTTTTGGCAAAAACAATGTCAAACAGGCAAATTAAAACCAAAAACCATGATAAAGTCTTTTACCCTTTTTATCCTGCTATCCCTATCCATTTCAAGTTGCAGCAACAGTGACGACACGAATCAACCTGCACCAACCGAATCGATGTATTTCCCAACAACAAGTTCTACTTGGGAAACAAAATCGCTTAACAGTCTCGGTTGGAATGAAAGTGCGGTGCAACCCTTAAAAGATTTTCTTATTGATAAAAACACCAAATCCTTCATGATACTAGTCAACGGACGAATTGTTATGGAAGAGTACTTTAACGGTCACACTGCAACTGACACCTGGAAATGGAACAGTGCGGGTAAAACATTGGTAGCTACAACAACAGGTATAGCGCAACAAGACGGCCTATTGTCTATAAACAATAAAGCTTCTGATTATTTAGGAACCGCATGGACCAACATGCCTTTGGACAAAGAGAACCTAATTACCGTTAGAAACTTATTGACCATGACTTCTGGAATTGATGATACCAAAGAATTGATTGTAAAACCCAATCTCACCTATGTCGCTGATGCAGGAACGAGATGGGCTTATGGTAATGTCTTTCAGAAACTGACCGATGTAGTCTCCGACGCCAGCGGAAAACCTTTTGAAACCTATTTCAACGAAAAACTAAAGAACAAAATTGGAATGGATGGGTATTGGAATTTCGGCCCTATCTTTACCATCTATCACAGCACGACTAGGAGTATGTCTCGATTTGGTCTTTTGGCACTCAACAAAGGAAAATGGAATAATGAGCAGATTATCAATGAAACTTTTTTTAATGAAAGTACCACAACCTCCCAAACTGTCAATCCTTCCTACGGCTACTTGTGGTGGTTGAACGGCAAAACAAAATACATGATTCCGAGTGAACAAACGGTTTATCCAGGTTCCTTAGTGCCTAATGCACCAGCGGATATGTATGCGGCAATGGGAGCCAGTGACCAGCGTATTTATGTAGTGCCAAGCAAAAAAATGGTTATTGTACGAATGGGTAACGCCGCTAACCCCGAGGATCCCTATTTTGCGGTATCTGGTTTTGACAATGCGCTTTGGGAGAAAATAAATGCTGTGATTAATTAGTAGGAATATAAATATATTGATTTTTTTGAACCATTAAGAAAGTTAAGTATGCTTCGCCTATTCTTTTAGAAATCTTTAGCAGATTGGGTCATTATGTCTTAACTTTCTTAAATCTCTTAATGGTTTATCCTATTTAATGATGGCTCTGATTAAACTTATCCATTCGCATAGAAGGAATAATCTCATTACTTCCATTTCCGAATTTCCAAACAAAAAACTATCTTCGCTTTTAAAAGATAAAAGAATGTAGAACAAAGAGAATAGATCAGAGAAATCTTTATTCTATAATCTATTTTCTTAATTCTCTTTTCCAAAAAATCTAAAATGTCAAACCTTCTTCAAACTCCTATCGAATATCTTAAAGGTGTTGGTCCCAATCGTGGTGAGCTACTCCGAAAAGAGTTAGGTATTCATAAGTATGAAGATTTAATCCATTTATTTCCCAACCGCTACATTGACCGAACGCGATATTACAAAATTAATGAATTGCAAAACAATGCGACAGATGTACAAATAATCGGTAAAATTATTCACATCAAAACCGTGGAATTTGGCAAAAATCAAAAGCGATTGGTTGCAACTTTTACTGACGATACAGGACAAATAGAATTGGTTTGGTTTCAAGGCATCAAATGGATTAAAGAAAGTTTAAAACTCAATGAAGTTTGTGTAATTTTTGGAAGATGTGCTTTATTTGGTGGCGCTTTCAGTATGTCACATCCCGAAATAGAATTGCTTTCGGAACACGAACAAAGTTTACGTTCTGCTATGCAACCCGTTTATCCATCTACAGAAACCTTGACGAATCGAGGTATTTCTAATCGAGTGGTTAATAAGCTTATGCAACAATTGTTTCAGGAAACCCAAGATCTATTTTCTGAAACTTTACCACATTATTTAATTGATGAATTAAAGTTAATTTCAAAAAAATCGGCACTTTTTAACATCCATTTCCCCAAAAGTTCTGATGCTTTAGCAAAGGCTCAATTTCGCTTGAAATTTGAAGAATTGTTCTTCATTCAACTGCAACTGATTACCAAGAACCTCATCCGAAAACAAAAAATAAAAGGACATCCTTTTACACTAGTTGGTGATTATTTCAATACGTTTTTTCAAAACCATTTGCCTTTTGATTTGACCAATGCGCAGAAACGCGTACTCAAAGAAATTCGGAATGATATGGGAAATCCTGCCCAAATGAACCGATTGTTACAAGGTGATGTGGGTTCTGGAAAAACCATTGTGGCCTTTATGAGTATGTTATTAGCATTAGACAACGGATTTCAATCGTGCTTGATGGCTCCGACAGAAATTCTAGCCAATCAGCATTTTTTAGGATTGAGTGAGTTAGCTAAATCATTAAATATCAATATTAAAATCCTTACAGGCTCAACTAAAACTTCTGAAAGGAAGATCATTCACGAAGGTCTAGAAAACGGTAGTTTGCATATAATTATAGGAACGCATGCCTTACTAGAAGACAAAGTGCAATTTCAGAATTTAGGTTTAGCCATTATCGATGAACAACATCGTTTTGGTGTAGAACAACGTTCTAAATTATGGAAAAAAAATGAGATTCCACCACACGTATTGGTCATGACCGCTACCCCTATTCCGCGAACTTTAGCCATGAGTTTGTATGGCGATTTGGATATTTCTGTTATTGATGAACTGCCTCCCGGGCGAAAATCCATTCAAACCGTGCATCGTTTTGACAGCAACCGATTGAAAGTTTGGAAATTTATTCGGGATGAAATAGCCAAGGGCAGACAGATTTATATTGTTTATCCGTTGATTCAGGAATCTGAAAAAATGGATTTCAAAGACTTAATGGACGGTTATGAAAGTATTTCTAGAGATTTTCCACTTCCTCAATATGCTATTTCAATTCTTCACGGCAAAATGAAACCTGCCGATAAAGATGCTGAAATGAAACGTTTTGCAGATGGGAAAACCAATATCATGGTCGCCACCACAGTGATTGAAGTAGGTGTAAATATCCCTAATGCTAGTGTTATGATAATTGAAAGTGCCGAGCGTTTTGGACTCTCACAATTGCATCAATTGCGAGGTCGAGTGGGTCGTGGAGCCGAACAGAGTTATTGTATATTAATGACTTCGCATAAATTATCAAGCGACAGTAAAACCCGAATGGAAACCATGTGTCGCACCAATGATGGATTTGAAATTGCCGAAGTAGATTTGAAGTTAAGAGGACCTGGCGATATAATGGGAACCCAACAAAGTGGCGTACTTAACTTGCGTATTGCTGATATCGTTCGAGACAAAGACATTTTATTGCTCGCAAGGCATCATGCGATAAAACTTTTAAAAGATGATGCGCCTATGTTAAAACCTGAACATGCTGCTTTAAGATTAGCATTTATCGAATTGACAAAAAAAGCAACTATTTGGAATTATATTAGCTAAATGATAATTGATAATTGATAATTGATAATTATCTTTGGCAACTTGAAAATAGATTAAAAGTAACATGAAAATATCGTACAATTGGTTAAAACAATTCATTAAAATTGATTGGAAATCTGACGAAACTGCAGCATTATTAACCGACTTAGGACTTGAAGTAGAGATAGTTGAAAAATACCAATCGGTAAAAGGAGGTCTAGAAGGAATTGTTGTAGGTCATGTTCTAACATGTGAGCAACACCCTAATGCCGACCGATTAAAAGTAACAACTGTGGATTTAGGCGATGGAACTCCAGTTCAAATAGTATGCGGTGCCAGTAATGTTGCAGCAGGACAAAAAGTCCCTGTTGCCACCATAGGAACTACTTTATACGATAAAAACGGAGATTCATTTGTTATAAAAAAAGGAAAAATTAGGGATCAAGAAAGTCACGGAATGATTTGTGCCGAAGATGAATTGGGTCTAGGAACAAGTCATGAAGGTATTATGATTTTAGATGCTGCATTAAAACCTGGAACATCGGTTGCTAAAGTATTCAAAATTGAAAATGATGAAATATTCGAAATCGGATTAACTCCTAACCGGGCTGATGCGATGAGTCATTTGGGAACGGCTAGAGATTTAAGAGCAGGACTTATTCAGAGTGGTGTAAATGTAGAATTGATTACGCCTTCTGTTAGTAATTTTAGGGTAGACAAACGTACTTTAAAAATTGATGTCTCCGTTAAAGACGCAAAACTAGCTCCTAGATATTGCGGAGTAACCATTTCGGGTATTACCGTAAAGCCATCTCCAGAATGGTTGCAAAACCGTTTAAAATCAATTGGATTGAATCCTAAAAATAATATAGTTGATGTAACGAATTATGTTTTACATGAATTAGGTCAACCTTTACATGCGTTTGATGCTTCTAAAATTAATGGCAAAATTGTTGTAAAAACGCTACCAACAGGAACAAAGTTTACCACTCTTGATGACATAGAACGTAGCTTACACGAAGAAGACTTAATGATTTGCGATGACAAAGGGCCGCTTTGCATAGCTGGAGTCTTTGGCGGAAAAAATTCGGGGGTTACTGAAAACACAACTAATATCTTCCTAGAAAGCGCTTATTTTGATCCTGTAAGTGTAAGAAAAACAGCAAAAAGGCATACTTTAAGCACAGATGCTTCTTTTCGATTTGAAAGAGGAGTTGATCCTACAATTACTGAATATGCTTTAAAACGTGCCGCTTTATTAATACAAGAAGTAGCTGGGGGCGAAATCACATCGGATATCATAGATGTATATCCTAAAAAAATAGCTGATTTTCCAGTGTTTTTAAATTTTGCAAAAACAGCAAAATTAATAGGCCAAGAATTACCAAAAGAAATTATTAAAAAGATTTTAGCATCGCTTGATATTAAGGTTAATAGTGTTACCGATGCTGGATTAGGACTTACCGTTCCTGCGTATAGAGTTGATGTACAAAGAGAGGTTGATGTTATTGAAGAAATCCTTCGAGTATACGGATACAACAACATCAATTTTACTAAAAAACTAAATGCTACGGTTTCCAACTCGGCAAGAACCGAAGATTATAAAGTTCAAAATATTATTGGAACACAACTAAACGTATTAGGATTTCATGAAATGATGGCCAATTCGTTGACTTCACCAGACTATGTCGAACTATCTGAGCTATTGCTAAAAGAGCATAATGTAATGATGCTAAACCCTTTAAGTAGCGATTTATCCGCTATGAGGCAATCGCTATTATTCTCAGGATTAGAAGCCGTTTCCTATAATATTAATCGTAAAAATTCTGATTTAAAATTATTCGAATTCGGAAAATCGTATCATAATTTCTCAACAGGTTATGAGGAACAAAAACATCTAACGCTTTTTGTTACTGGAAATCGAACGGAGGAAAGTTGGACAAGTCCAGAGAAAGCTACAGATTTCTTTTTATTCAAAGGTTATGTTGAAGCAATACTTTCTAGATTAGGAATTTGTAAAACCAAAAATGAACCTGTTAAATCTGATGTTTTTGCCGAAGGAATTGCGATAGCTGTAGGTGATGAAATAATAGTAGAATTTGGAACTATTAAAAAATCGATTTTAAAACATTTTGATATAAAGCAAGAAGTGTTATTTGCCGATTTTAATTGGGCTTTGGTTTTAAAACTACTTTCTAACAAAATTAAATTTACAGATATTCCTAAATATCCAGAAGTGCGAAGAGATTTAGCTTTATTATTAGATGAAAATATTCCTTTCGACTCAATCTATAAAATTGCTCGTCAATCAGAAAAAACATTGTTGAAGAATATTAATCTTTTTGATGTATATCAAGGTAAAAACTTGCCTGAAGGGAAAAAATCCTATGCCGTAAGTTTTACCATTCAAGACAGCTCAAAAACACTAACAGACGAGCAAATTGATAAAGTAATGACTAAATTACAAAAGAATTTTATTGCAGAACTTGGAGCAAGTTTACGATAAATTTAAATTATAAATCCTATCATAAATCCCTGAATTTTAAGTTTAGGGATTTTTTTTTGCATCTTCTTTTTAAAGATTTAATACTCCTTTTTTATATCTATTTAAAAAATCATTACCTTTATTTAATGTTTAGCATTTATATCTAATGAAAATAAAGATAGTCTCACTAATTGTATTCCTTTGTTTAGCTACTTCTATAACGGCGCAAACTACTATTGATAAATGGACTGCAATAAATGATTTACAAGTTGTTGTTACACAAACATTTCATCCAGCCGAAGAAGGAAATATAGAACCCCTGAAATCGCGCTCCGAAGTATTAATGAACAAAGCCAACGATTTACTTCAATTAGACATCCCGGAGGAGTATAGAACGAAAGAAATTTTAACACTATCAGAAAATTTACTAGCTAAAAGCAAAACGCTTCATGCATTAGTAGTTGCTAAAGCATTTGATGAAGAACTATTGAAAGCCATAACAGAAGTTCATACAGTTTTACATCAAATTATTGGACTTTGTAGTGAAGTAAAAAAGTAAATTGAATATACTCCCATTTCCTACTCATACTATTTAAGAATTAATAAATTTTATTTCTAAAAATCCAACACTCTAAAAAACTAAAATTCAGAATTTATATTTTACATTTGCTTTTTCAACAAAAAATACGATTATGGTTTATAAATTTAGAGTAATTCTCGATACCGAAGACGATGTTTTTAGAGATATTGCTATACTTGAAGACGATACTTTAGAAGATTTACATAACGCTATTGTAAATGCATTTGGGTTTGATGGTCTTGAAATTGCATCCTTTTATACTTGTGATGATAAATGGAATCAGGACGAGGAGATTTCGCTTTTTGATACTGGCGATGTTCCTGGCGAACAAAAAATAATGAGTGATTATGTTTTGTCAGAAATTTTAAATAAAGAAAATACCAAAATCATTTATGTTTATGATTTTCTAAACATGTGGACATTTCTTGTTGAATTAGCTGCAATAGAAGAACAAACACTTGGAAATGTGTATCCTGAAACACTCTTTTCGCATGGAATAATGCCACTAGACGCTCCTGAAAAAGATTTTGAAGCTGATATGAACGATGATATTTATGGCGAATTTGAAGATGATTTTGATGAGGAAGATTTAGATATGCTTGATGGCGGAGAAAACTTTGAAGATTATGGCTTTGAAGAAAATTGGAATTAGAGAATAGAAAATAGAACAAAGAAAATAGAATAAAGAAACAAGAAATAAGAACCAAGATGGGAGACTTCTAAAGTGTCTTTTATCTTGGTTCTTTATTCTGAAATTAAAAAAAATGATAAACTTATACAATACCCACATCGAAACACTTTCCATACATCGCGTTGGAAATAAAAGCCGCAATGAAGCTATTTTCTTGTCAGAACAACCATACGCTCTAAATGACGAGATTGTTCCCTTAATTAAAGAATATTTCTTTAAACCTTTTCGGGAAAAAGAGGAAAATTATTATCAGTTTGCCCATGAAGTAGATTTAGATTACAATGACATGTATAAATATGCTTCAGAAATTTTTACGAACCCAAGTAATTTTCATGCGGTTTCTAAAAATATAACAACGCATTTATTCGAGCAATCGAATCATCCTCATATTAAAAATGGCGAAGTGTATGTAACCTATTTGACCAATTTAAATATTGATAACAATGTTGTAGATGCTATAGGGATTTTTAAAAGCGAAATACAATCTGATTTTTTACAGTTTGAAGAAAAAGAGACTTCGTTAGAAATGATTTTACAACACGGAATCAACTTGAATAAATTAGATAAAGGCTGTATCATTTTTAATCATAAAAAAGAAGAAGGCTACAAGATTCTTACTGTTGATAGCAACCGTTATGATGCCAGATATTGGCTAGAACATTTCCTTTCAGTTGATGCTTTTGAAGACGAAAATTTCATCACTAAGAAATACTTGAAATTCTGTCAAGGATTTGCCAAAGATGTTGTTTTCCCAGCCGAAGACAAGAAAGAAGAGGTGATGTTCATGAACCGATCAGTGAACTATTTTGCTAAAAACGACCAGTTTGAAGAAACCAATTTCTTGAACGAAGTATTAGACAATCCTGATTTGATTCCGGAGTTTAAAAACTATAAAGTAGATAAAGGGGAGAAATACAGCATTGAAGATATTACCACTTTCCCAATAGCCAATGCAGCGGTTTCTGATGCTAGAAAATCGATTAAAAACGTTATTAATTTGGATACTCATATTCAAATAAAAATGGATTTTATTAATCCCGAAAGTGCTGAAAAATATGTCGAAAAAGGTTGGGACGAAGAAAAACAAATGTATTATTATTTGGTTTACTTTAATAAGGAGCAGAAGAGTTAAATATTTGTCATACTTATACACCCAAATAAGGGTAGATAAGTATGATTTTGTAATCAATATATACAAGTTATACCTAATTTTATGAAAAAACTTCTGACAATCACGTTTCTCTTGGGATTTCTATTGACTGAAGCTCAAATTGAAGTTAAATATTATTTTAACAATCAATGTGAATTGTTAGTTGCTCAAGACAGTATTTCGTTCGAGTTACAAAACTTAGAAACAGAAGAATCATATTATTCAGAAAATAATAAAGTTATGATTCCATCACCTGGTAAATATGAGTTGTTTGTAAACATCAAAAATGGAAAATATGAAAGAAGTTACGAAGAGAGAATAGAATTCAAAGACTCGAAAAAAGTAAATGACACTTTAACTATTCCTAAAATATTATTCGAAACTGACAATGATAGCGAAACAAAATATTCAAAATATTTAAAATGTGACAAAGTCTGTAATGGTTATGAAGTGGACTATTACGAAAATGGAAATAAAAGATTAGAAGGCAATTTTTTGAATGGAAACGCAATTTGGGAAACAGAATTTGAAAGAGATGGTTCATCAATAAAATATTATTATGACAAAACAAATCGATATACAAAATGGGAATATTATGACCAAAATGGAACTATAACAGAGTATTTTATAAATAAATACAAGAAAAAACATTTTATACAGAAAACTTACAATGCTGAAGGAAAACTTATTAAAAGTGAAGTAAACATTTATTATCCGTTAAGAAAAAACTAGGCATAACAGCTGTTTCTAGCAATGGCTAGGCATGGGATTTATTTATAAAACTTAATTGTTGAAACTAAATTTTAGTTATATTTGTGTTGGTTAGTGTCGAAATTACGCCACTGCCAGAAGCAGCAAAACGTTAGTTAAAATAATTAGAACGAAAATCTACTAATTAAAAATAAATCTTTATTATTGAGTAATTAAATGAATCGATATGAACTTGACTTCACAAATAAAGAAGAATTTAATTTTAAGAATTAAAGATTCAAAAGATTTGAATTTTCTTAATGCTCTTCAAACTATTTTTGATTCTTCTGAACAGGCACTATTTCAATTATCTTCTGAACAACAATCTGCTATAGAGAAAGGAAAAAGTGACATTAAAAACGGGCAGTTCTTTAAAAATGAAGATGTAATTTCAGAAATGAAGCAATGGCTGAAAAAGAAATAGTTTGGCCAGAACTTGCAAAACTTCAGTTTCAAAAATTTGAATTTTAATCAAAACTAAACATAAAAATAATATCCTTTACCTATCAAAAGCATTTGTATTTTTATAATTTCGAGTAACAAAACCAAAAGCTGCTTTCATAACATTTCCCATAGATTTGGCTCTTTTGAAATTGATATCATTGGTATAGCGATACAATTCTAATTTTAATTGTTTCAAATTGGCTTCAGGGGCAATCGTATCATTTCCCATGATTTCTATTAATAGTTCGACACGATTTTCGGCAGAATGTATCCTTTTTGCTAATGCAGCACGCTCTTCATTTTTATATTGCTCAATAGAACTTTCTTCTAATTTTCCTTTTACCAATTGCACCATTGGATAATTCTCTTTAAAAAACTGCGGTCTGTACACTTTAAAATTTCCCTCATAACATTGTTGGTCAAAATCTATAGGGCGAATTTTAAAAACAATATGATCAAAATCGTGGATTGGTACAATAACATAATTATAAGCGCGCATGTCACCTAACAACCGAATCATGCAACGCTCGTTAAACTTGACGAACTCTTTTGCAATTTGAGCTTTCTCGGTTTCGGTACATTTTTTTAAATGTTTTTTTATGAAAACATCACCTGGAATTCCAATAATATGCTCTTCTATTAGTGTATCGTTAAACACTAAAAAATTGATTTTATCAGGCGAAAGAATGTCTTCTAATTCTAAACCATAAATTCTTGACGCATCAGCTTTCTTGATGTAAAAATGAGTGTAATTATCGTTGAGAATGTTTCTTACTTTTATTCGGAAAGGTTTAGAATTTCCGAATGTACAGTAGTCTATACAATCTACGTTCAAAAACTTAATAATCCCTAAATTACCATCAGAATGCAAGAGCGAATAAATTTTCTTTAATGTCAAATCTATTTCGGCTCTTTCAAATTCAGTATAATAAACCCGAATCCACAAAGTATCTTGGTTTTCAGCATCGTAGACATTTACCGAACCAGAAAAACGCAATAAATCATCATAGCTAATTGAAACTTTCGATTTGCGATCAAAACGCTCTAAATACTCCATTAATGAACTATTAACAGGATAAGATGGTTTCTTTAAAAGCATTAAAGGCTCACTCATTACTATTCAATTTTATACAAACTTACAATAAAATTAAAATGGTATTGAAACTAAAGTAAGTTCATTATTTCAAAAGAGTTATTTTATTCCGATTATAAAAAACCAGCAGCTCTAAACTACTGTTTATCAGTTTTTTGAAAACAAACCTGTTTGTAAGTTTATTTATATGTTTTTATGAAAAACAAGTACTTAGTCGATGTAGTTTGCTGTTTGTCATGTTTTTAAGTAAGTTTACCTCACAAAATAACATTTTTGCAGTATGTCAAATTCTAAAACCAAGACCGTTTTTATTTGGAGGAAACTATGGTGTTGCTTTTTTGGACATCGTTTTGTAACCACCAGAAATATAACCAATCATTTTAAAGAATATAAATGTTGTACTTGCAAATTAGAATTGACTAATGATGAAAAAGGACGAAAAATTTTCTTAACCCCTGAATTGAAAGACATTAATCAAACTTTAGAACTATTTTATCAAAAAAAACATCATTTGGTTTAAAATTTAGTTTCCATTTAAGGTAACAATTCCCTATCTTGTTCGTCCTATAAAAATAAAACGACGAAAATTTGGAAACTATTCTTTCTATTACAAATCTCAACAAACGTTTTGGCTCAGTTCATGCGGTAAAAAACGTTTCTCTAGAAATAAAAAAAGGCAATGTTTACGGAATTTTAGGACCAAACGGAAGCGGTAAATCGACTACGTTAGGTATTGTTTTAAACGTTGTTAATAAAACTTCTGGAGACTATAGTTGGTTTGGAGGCACTATGCAAACCCATGAAGCTTTAAGAAAAGTAGGTGCAATTATAGAACGTCCTAATTTTTATCCGTACATGACGGCTAGAGAAAATCTAGAATTGGTTTGTAAAATTAAAGACATCAATACTGTAAAAGTTTACGAAAAACTTGAATTAGTTGGTTTATTAGAAAGAGAAAACAGCAAGTTCAGCACTTTCTCGCTAGGAATGAAACAACGATTGGCTATTGCCTCTGCCCTACTAAACGATCCCGAAATTTTAATTCTTGACGAACCAACCAATGGTTTAGACCCACAAGGGATTCATCAAATTCGTGATATTATCAAACAAATCGCAGCGCAAGGAACCACTATTTTATTGGCTTCGCACTTATTAGACGAAGTAGAAAAAGTATGTACTCATGTGTTGGTTTTACGCAAAGGCGAAATATTATATTCTGGCAGGGTAAACGAAATGACTAGCAATGAAGGTTTTTTTGAATTAGAAAGCGATGACAATAGTGTTCTAAAATCTGTTTTGTTGCAACATCCATCAATAGATAAAGTAATTGGAGAAAATGGCAAAGTATTAGTTTATCTAAAATCTCCAATAAAAGCATCAGAATTAAACCGCTATTTATTTGAGAAAAACATCGTTTTAAACCACTTAGTTAAACGTAAAAACAGTTTAGAAGAGCAATTTTTAGAATTGACAAAAAAGTAGTAGCAATAATTTCAATAGCAATGTCAATAGCAATGTCAATAGCAATAGCAATTATAAATTGTAATGAGAAAATTCAAATTAAAAACAAATCCTAATTAAAAATTAATGAAAAGATTACTAGCTATAGAATTACAAAAAATATGGAAAAACAGAGCCAGTAGAGTGCTGACTATTTCCTATTTTATTGTACTTTCATTTATTGCGTTAATAGCCTCCATAAAGTTCGATATTGGCTTTTTAAAATTTCATTTGGCTGAAATGGGAATTTTCAACTTTCCTTTTATTTGGCATTTTAACACCTATATTGCGGCAATTTTAAAACTTTTTCTTGCTATTGTAATCGTTTCGATGATGGCAAACGAATACAGTTATGGCACTTTAAAACAAAACTTAATAGACGGAATGAGCAAGAAAGAATTCATACTTTCTAAATTTTTAACCGTAGTGTTATTTGCAGCAGCCTCGACGGTTTTTGTTTTTTTTATGTCGCTTATTTTAGGATTATACTTTTCGTCATATAATGAAGTTAGTATTATTTTTTCTGGTCTTGAATATATTTTAGCCTATTTTATTAAACTAGTGGGGTTTTTCTCGTTCTGTTTATTTTTGGGAATTCTAGTAAAACGTTCGGCTTTTGCCTTGGGTTTTTTGATGGTTTGGAATATTATAGAAGGAATTGTAAAAGGAATTTTATCATTTAAACTATTTCCAGAAGGCAATGTCTCAGTTTATATTTCACAATTTTTTCCTTTAGAAGCGATGTCAAACTTAATTGTAGAACCTATCACTAGATTATCTGCCATAGAAAGTATAGGAACACAAATGGGTATCGAAAACATTAAAGATTATAGTGTGCATTGGTACAGCATTCTCATTGTATTAGCGTGGACCGTTATTTTTATGTTAATGTCTTATAAATTACTAGAAAAAAGAGATTTATAGTATCTTTGCAGATGCTATGGGGTTTTTTAGGAACATTTTTTTTATATTTATTTTTAGTTGCATTTCAACTACAACTTTTGGTCAGTACATTACTGTAACTGATAATTTTACTGCACAAGATCTTGTCGAAAATAGATTAATTAACAGTCCGTGTGCCAATGTATCAAACTTTTCTGTTAGTGGTGGCAATTTTGGTAGTCAACAAAGTTTTGGATATTTTACAGCTAATGGCAGTAATTTTCCATTTGCCGATGGTGTGGTTCTAAGTACTGGCAAAGCCGTTTCGGCATCTGGACCAAATAATTCTATTTTAAGTGACGGCGATACTTCATGGACTGGGGATGATGATTTAGAGAATGCTCTAGGAGTTAGCAACTCCATAAATGCTACAGTTTTAGAGTTCGATTTTATATCATTGTCTAACAAAATTAGTTTTGATTATATTTTTTCTTCCGAACAATATTTAACTGACCCAAGGTCTAATCAATGCAACTTTACCGATGGTTTTGCTTTTTTATTAAAAGAAGTTGGTAGTACAAATGCCTATCAAAATTTAGCTTTAATACCAAATACTACAATTCCAGTTAGAGTAAATACCGTTAGAGGACCAGGCACCATATGTCCAGAAGCAAATGAGAGCTATTTTGGGGGATTTAACGGAAATGAACATCCAACAAATTTTAATGGTCAAACTACAATAATGCAAGCTCAAGCAACTGTAATTCCAGGTAAGCTCTATCATATTAAATTAGTTGTTGCCGATCAAGGGAATAATTTGTATGATTCGGCAATATTCTTGGGGGGCGGGAGTTTTAAATTTGAAAAGGACTTGGGACCAGATCAATTAATTGTAACCAACAATCCGGTATGTCAAAACAATACATTTCCTTTAGATGCTACAGAAGCTGGAACTAACTCCTACAAATGGTTTAAAAACAATATCGATACTGGAATTACTTCACCAACCTATACAGTTGCAGATGCTGGAATTTATAGAGTTGAAGTGTCATTAGGAGCAACCATTTGCAAATCGATTGGTGAAATTACTATAGAATATTCGCCACTTCCTTCTTTAACAAATACCACTATAGTTCAATGTGATGAAAATAAAGATGGTTCGGGATTGTTTAACTTATCAAAAGTAAATAAAATAATAACTAATAATGATAGTAGTCTTTCTAACATTGTTTATTATGAAGAAATAACTGATGCTCAAAATCAAAATGTATCAAAAGCCATTTCAAATCCTAATACTTATGAAAGCATTCCAAAAACAATTTATGCAAGTGTAAAAAATACTTTTGGTTGTGCTAATGTAGCCACTATAGATTTAAAACTCTCGAACAATACAGTTCCGAATTCAAGAGATTTAGAAAGTTGTGATTTAGATGATAAAATAGATGGTTTTTACGGATTAGAATTAAGTGTAGCAACTCCAATTCTTCTAGCTGGATTACCAACAGGTTTAGTTGTAGAATATTATGAAACCTTAAATGATGCACTTTTGCAGATTAATGTTTTACCAAATATTTTTAGAAATACCATTCGATACCAAATGAGAATTTATGCTCGAATTATAAATGGTTCTGATTGTTACGGAATTATTCCTTTGGATTTATTTGTAAATTCCTTCGAAGACCTTCCCGATGATAAGGTATTATTATGTGAATTAACATCTAAAAAATTAGAAGTAGACAAAAAATATATTGGTTTTGATTGGAGTAATGGCAGTAAAGATTTTTTTACCGAAGCTACAACTCCCGGGATTTATACAGTTACCATAACAGATAAAAATACGTGTGTTGCCAATAAAAAATTTATTGTAGAAGGTTCTGGCAAAGCAACTATAATCAATATAAATACTAATGATTTTCAAGAAATTAATTCAGCAACAATAGAATTTTCAGGTTCCGGTAATTATGAATTTTCACTAGATGGAGTACTTTATAAAGACAGCCCTGTATTTGAAAATCTTACTCCGGGTATATATACTGCTTGGGTTAAGGATAAAAATGGCTGCGGAATTACTTCTAAAAAATTTTATGTCTTGAATTATCCAAGATATTTTACTCCAAATGGAGATGGAATTAATGACAGGTGGTTTATAAAAAATATAAATGTTT
>CANGUZ010000004.1 GCA_947457255.1 Flavobacteriaceae bacterium | reverse complement strand
TGCTTCAGGATTTGTCTACAATATCACTACGGGTTACCAAAAAAAGTATGAGGCGTATCAATTTTATTTAGGGGGACGAATAGCTATGGGTAGTTATTTTGAATTTGGCTATTTGAGTGGAAATTTAGAATATGGCACTTTTGTAAATTCAGGTAAAACCAACCAAAGTACATCTAGCTTGAAAATGATTTATTTTACGAATATGCAAGAACTTGGCAACTGGAAATTGCGTCAATTTGTAAAGCCTCAACTAATTATTGGCAATAATAGGTTGGATTCTAATGCTGATAAATTGACCTTAAATGGTGCAACGGGAATAACAGGATTTGCCAGTGAAACGTTGTTTGGAACCAAGAAATTGCTAGTAACTTTTCAGACTCAAGGCTACTCTCCTTGGCGCGTTTTTGGTTTTCGATTGAATCCGTATTTTAGTTATACCGCAGGCATGTTAGGTCAAAAAGACATTGGATTTAGTCGAAGTAAACTCTACTCTCAAATTGGTTTGGGCGTAATTGTCAGCAATGATTATTTGGTTTTTAATTCCTTTCAATTTTCGTTTTCATTTTATCCTAATATTCCTGATGGAAATTCAGTTTTTAAAACCAATTCGATTTCAACTTCTGATTTTGGGTTGCAAAATTTTGAAATATCTAAACCAAATATGGTTGAATACCAATAGCTATTTAGAACAAAAAAAACCGAAACTTACGAATCGGTTTTTGATAATTGAAATAAATGCTTCAACCTATATCACTAGATTTTCGTCTATTTTTTCCAATATAGTTATTCCATGCAAACTTTAAAACTCTTCCTAAAACTCTTTTTATAGGATTTATGGAATCTTCATTCAGTACATTTTTACTGATATAGTTTGTACCAATGCCTATAGCTCCATTTAGTATATTCGATTTTAAATCGGGGTTAGCCATAAATTCACGAGTGGCAGATTTTATTAAATTGAAAGGTTTATAACTATCAATTGTAATATGATATTGCTCTTTTAGTACACAGAAATCTTCTCTTTGTTTGTTTTTTAAAAAAGCAATTTCTGCTGCCAATTTTGTTTTCTCGCTAATTTTATTCATCCTACATTTTCGGTTTTCATTATATTGATAATGAAATTACTAACAGGTGTTTTTATCCATTCCTCTCTAAATATATATATCAAGATTGCTAAACATAAATAAGCAAATGCGACTGCAAAAAAACCGTAATAAATTTCGCCTAGCTGTTGCCCAACAAAGAGTGATAAACCAACGTTTGCCAGTAATATAAATAAGACCACAACAATACTAACGGCTATTTTGACAGCCAAATTTGAAAATATATCAGCCGATTTGTAAACTGCTTCATATTTGCATAATTCTAGTGTTGTTTTAGCGTAGATTTCTGATTTTTCAATCAGCTTTTCTATTGTTGCGGTGTTATTTTCCATTTCTTATGATTATCTGTCCTGATGATCAGAAACCATCTCTTTCGCTTCTTGCAAAATTGTTTCATATTGATTGGAAAAGTCCTTGGTAACCTTGTCAAATTTTTCTTTGACACCATTAGCATATCCTTTACCTTTATTAACAATTCTTTTTCTTGTTTTGGAACCTTTTGCAGGTGCAAACAATATACCTGCAATGGCACCAGCAGCAACGCCACCTAATACTCCTAATAATACTTTACTTGAATTCATAATTTCCTTTTATTTAATGATTACTGATTTATATTCTTTTTCCTTGAATTAATCTTAAGATAATTGCAATAACAGCAATGACTAAGAGAATGTGAATGATACTTCCGGCACTATAGGCAAAGAATCCTATAGCCCAAAAAATGATTAAAATAACTGCGATGGTGTAGAGAAGATTGCTCATGATATTTTTTTTTTAGTTTATAAAAATGAATAAGAAAGGAATAAATTGATGACACCGTTTTTCCCGTCAGGAAATACATAGTTTGTACCTAGATAGGTTTTTTCTTTACCTACAGTCACCAATCCTAAGTTGTATCTGATACCAAAACCAATTGATTTGGTATCATAGCCAAACCCTACAGCAATACCTGTGTCGAATTTGTTAAAATCGTCTGAATCTATATTGTCTTCAAAATTGAAACTGATGTCCGAGACATTTTTTACTTTTGAACTGATTAAATAAGAGGCATAAGGCCCCAACTGGAAGTTGAAGTTATTAGTAAGATCAAAAACTAACATTACGGGTACTTCAATATAGTTCAACTCAAATTTGGAGGTTCCCGTTGTAAATGCATTTTCATACGTTTGTTGTGATCCTTTACTAGTAAAATACATTTCTGGTTGAAGAGCAAATGATTTTGTTAGAGGCACCTTTGCAAAAAGTCCAAAATTAATTCCCGTTATTACTTTATTTTTTTGGGTGTCACTCGAAGATAAGTTTGCGAAGTTTACGCCTCCTTTAACCCCTAATTTTATATCACCTTGTGCATTGGCAGTAAAAAAGTGTAATGTAAGTAACAATAGAATTATAAGATGTTGTTTTGAATTTTTCATTTAAGAATATTTGAAATGCTTTACAATGATGCCATTAATGACTCAATTCCTTTTTGATTATTTATTTTGATTTGAAGTTAAGTCTTTGAAAGCTTCCTTAACGACATCTGCATCAGAATTGAACTCTCTTTTAAAGGATTCCCAATCGGTTTGATTGTTCTCGTAATTCAGAATTCGTTTTTTGAGCTTAGTGTTTTTTTCTTGAAGTTCATCAATCCCTTTTGTGTAAGATGCATCAAAAGTGGTTCCTGGTTTATTCATAGCTTTTTTCAATTCCATAATTCTGTTATCGTTTGCTATAATTGTCTTGTTCGATTCCGATTTAAAGGTTTGCCATTCTTCGTCGTTAGCTTTAGTAATTTCATCAGCTGTTTGATTGGCTTCAACTTCCTGTAAATCTTCGTTGGCGTCTAGAACATTTTCGATGGCATCTTCTTTCTCTTTCGTATTAGATTTGCATCCAATTAGCGAGAATCCTCCTATAAGTACTGTTATAGCAAGGATATAAATTGTTTTTTTCATATTAGAGTTCTGCAATAATTTTATTTAATTCATCTTTGGTTTTTCCCAATTTGGTTTCGAGTTTTCTCATCATTTCTTCTTTCTTACCATCAATATATAGTAAATCATTTTCGGTAAGCTTCGCGAATTTTTGTTTGAGTTTTCCTTTCTGTTCTACCCAGTCAAGCAATAAGGTTGATGTGTTCATGCGTTTTTATTTTAATGTTAGAATGCTTTTTCATAACTGTACAAAGTTGCGAAGTACTGCTTCATATTCATTTACATAGTTTTACAAAAGTGTTTCAATATTCCTAGCTTTTATAGTTATTGAAATCGGTACCGAATTCCTAAGCCTATATCTGACCCATAATTATTGTCTCTATACTTATCAGAATTAAAATAGAATTCAGGACGTAGGTCTAGTGAAATTTGTAATGGAAAATCAAAATCATATTCAATTCCTAAATCTCCAGCTACAAAACCAAAACTACCGTTGTCGTTATCATTTTTTCTTTCATATCTCCAACTTCCAACCCCACCACCAACGCCTGCATACCAATTCAATCCACCTTCAATTTTCCAAAACCATTGGTAGAGTGCAGCTAATTTCAAAGCATTGATGTAATTACTGTCTCTAATTCCTAAATCCAACTCGAGTCGATTGTTGTCGCTAAGTCTTCGCTGATAAGAGAGCTCTCCGCCAAAACCATCATTGTCTCCTAATCTCAAACCGAGAGCGTTTTTAGAAACATTTTGTGATTGCGTATTACAACCAAATGCGATTAGAAGACCAAATAATAAAATAGTTTTTTTCATGTTTTTATAGTTTATAGTTAACGATTATGCTTACATCATAATCTAATTTTTATTGGACAGTAAGAAAAGTAAAGATGCGAATCAATGGGACGAAATGAGTTGTATTTTTAAAGGAAATAGTTCTATAATTCCTACTTATATTTGCTTCTCTGCAGTATCTTTCTTAATCATTTCTTCTATTTTTTCTTCAATATATCCTTTAGATAATTCTAGTATTTCTTGTTCCGTTTTCTGAGCAGTATGCATTACCGAATTGTTTGCAGATTCGTGGGAGGCAATGAGTTCGTTTATTTTTAAATGTAGTAAAGCAGAATACTTGTTAAATGATTTTTGGATAATAAACAAACTCAAGAAAGTAATTCCAAAGATGATATCGCCAATGTTTTGATGCGAATCCCTAGAATTAAATAAATTGGTTGACCACCAAAAGAAAACCATGGTTAATGCTAAAATAAAGGTAATTGCGTTTCCTAAAATTCTAGTGATTATAGAAGTTAGTTTTTCAAAAAGCATCTCCATTTTTAAGAATATTGCATTCATTTGGTATCAATATAAAAGAAATTATTTACGAAAGCGATTTGTTCTTTTTGGTTTAATTTATCCGTAATTTTTAGACTAATATCGGCATCTGAAAATCGATTGTCATTAGAGAGTATGGTTTTTAATTCTGCTTTTGCTGTAGTAGGTCCTAATAATACTACAATTGAAAAACCAACACTACTATCGCTAATCTCTTTATAAAATTGAAGTTGTAATTGCTGCTCTTTATCATGCAAATGACTTTCCCCTTTTTGTAGAATTTTCTGTTTTTCAGATTGATTGAATGCTGATTTTATGGTTTTTACTAACTTGGCAGTTGTGACATATTCAATAAGATTTGCGGAAAAATGGTCTAAGTAAATCACTAATTTTTTTTGATTTTCCATTGGGTCGATTTTAAAGGGTTTTACCAAAATAACTATGATTCGGTGCGTATTCCTGAAGTGTTTTTTTTAATGAATTAAAATAGTCCTGTAAAATTTTAGTATTTATTTCTGGATGTTCTACGTCTGGAATTGTTTCGGGCATTTCATTTAAGAATTTAATTAATTCTGGAAATTCCTCTTGAATGGTCATTGTTATTTTTAAAATATTCTCAGTCAGTTCTTTTTCTGTTTTCATGATGTGGTTGGTAATTAAAAAAGCACCAAAAACCATTTTGGTGCTTTTCTAGAATTAAAAATTAACCAAAGAGCCAGCTTAAGCTATTTTAGCTTGCTTTCTCTTATTCTTTTTTTGTGCTTTAACAGCTAAATCAGTCTGGTCTTTTGCTTTGCAATTGCAACCGCAAGCCATTGTACTGTTGCCTGCCATTTGATGTTTAGCGGCTTCATGATGATGCATTGCTGCTGCCTCATGATGCATGGCTGCTTTTTGATGATTGTCAATTATTTTTTGACTTTCAGCTTTAGGATCTTTTACCTTTTTTTCTTTATCAATTACTCCAATCATTTTGTAAGAATTTAATGTTGTGAATGAATTTTCATAACTTCACAAAGTTGATATTTATTGAAGTGTAGTTTGTTATACAACTAATTAAATTCTTTATATCATTCCTAGATTTTAAGAATTTGATTGGTAAATATCGTTTCTATTTTGAAATCGATATGGACTATTTTTTACCTGTAATCATTTCATAAAAAAGAAATAATAAGAAATTTTGATTCCTACTATTTCTCTTTTTTATTTCGGTTGTTTTTTCCTTTTCCACGAAGCGCTTTTCCTTCACCAACGCCTTTCCATTGACTAGTATTACCGTAATATTTTACTTTATGATTTTTAAAATGAGCATACGGACTATTGCCACGATATTCCTTTAAAACAATCACTCGACCCGAATTTAAATTATAATTTCTATAACGATTTGGCAATGTTCTAGAACGAATCCAGACGCCTTTATTAAGGTATATAAACTGTGATTGACGTATATCATAGTACGAATCAATATCAGGTAAATAATAGTATTCTTCTGTTGTAATTGCTGGTCCCCAAAAGGGCAGAGAAACATTTACATTAACTTGAGCCTTTAAAGAAACAAGCATCAAAAGCAATGCGCTACATAGAAAGATGTAGTTTTTCATCGTCTTACAATAAAATGACTAATAGTAAAATAATAATGATTAACGCCCCAACGGAAAGATATACGCCATTACCCGAGCTTCTTAAATTGGTATTAATTGCCCGCACTTCTTTTCTAAGCGCTTTTTTTTCCACACGATTCATGTGTGATTTATCCATTGCTTTAATCTCTTTCAAACGGTTAAGCAACACTTGAACCTCAGCGGGAACCTCTTTTGGTGTATTGCTAATTGAAGTTGAATTTTTTTCTGTTGCAGAAGCAGAAGTCGGAAATATACTTACTGATACTAGAAATAGCATTAAGTAAAGAGTTGCTTTTTTCATTTGTTTATAATTTATAAGTTATACTATAAAATTGAGGCGAATTCTTGTAGTTTACCTTATATAAATATGGAAAATTGTTTTAAAATTCATAGTATTGTCCTGCTATTTTATAGTCTTCTCCAATTCTTTTTTCTTTTTGTCAGCTGCTTTTTTCTTCTTATTGAAGTACCCTTTCAGCAGAAAATTACTTTGTGCTGCCTTTACGGTTTCTTTCAAATCTATGATGGTGGAGTCTACAGAATTTCCTAATTTTTCATCTGTCACTAGCTTTGATAAAACCCCTTTACTTGAATTCATTTTTTTGGTAAAAACCGAAAATTCCTGAGAACTTGATTCCAGATTGGTTAGCGTTTTTGTTAAAGCGTTGGCAAAGGTTTTATCTGTTATTAGCTTTGATAAAACCCCCTCTTTATTATTGATATTCACTGTAAATTTAGCTAGCTCATCCGTTATAACTACTGCATTATCAACACTCATTTTTACACTTTTCATTATATCTTCCATCTCAATCGCTTTGGCAGAAGCAATGGTTGCGTTGTTTTTTATAATTTCATTAGACGAATTACCAGGGGAAATAGTCAATACTTTATCACCCATTAATCCGTCAGATCCTATACTAGCAATTGCATTCGTTTTAAGAAATTTTTGAACTTCTTCTTTGATAATTAAATGTACCGAAACCGAAGAATCGGATAGGAATTCGATTCTATCTACCGTACCAATATTAATTCCAGAAAACCGAACATTGTTGCCTACTTTTAGTCCGCTAACATTCCTAAATTGGGTGGTCAACCCAAAGGTTGAACCAAACATATTTTTATTTTTTCCAATAAAATAGATTGTAATGAACAAGAGTGAAAGTCCTACAATCGTAAACATTCCTAATTTCCACTTATAACTTGAAGATTGATTCATAGCTGACTATTTTTAAATTAAATAAAAAAAGACCGAACCCATTGGTCTTTACTTTTTTCAAGTTCGGCATAGGTTCCTTCGGCATGAATGATACCGTTGTTGAGAATCATAATACGGTTTGAGGTTATTTTTGCACATGCCATATCGTGGGTAATTATAATTGATGTTGTTTTGAATTTTTTTTGAACAGAGACGATGAGTTCACTTATTTCTCTAGAGGTTATGGTATCTAAACCCGAGGTGGGTTCGTCATATAAAATAATTTCAGGTTCAATAATTAAAGTTCTTGCTAATCCAATTCGTTTGCGCATACCGCCAGATAATTCTGAGGGCATTTTGTCTATGGCCTCTTTCAAACCTACATTGTCTAAGGCTTCGATAATTTTTTTTTCGATTTGCTCTTTTGTCAAGTCTTTAGTATGGTGTTTTAAGGTAAAGGCTAAGTTTTGTGCAACCGACATTGAGTCGTAGAGAGCTCCGTTTTGAAACATAAAGCCAATTCGCATCCGAATAGGATTTAATGCATTGTCTCTTAATTGGGTAATATCTGTTCCAAAAACTTTGATTGTTCCTTTATCTGACTCGACCAATCCAACCAAACATTTTATGGTTACTGATTTTCCAGAACCTGATCTTCCTAGAATAACTAAGTCTTCCCCTTTATTTACAGTGAGGTTAATTCCTTTTAGAACCTCATTTTTTCCAAAAGACTTGTGTAGATTTTTTATAGAAATTATGATTTTATTTTCCATAATTTCAGAAAAATAAATCAGTTATTTGTACCGCTAGCATGTCTATAATAAAAATAGAAAGTGAAGCTGCAACAACGGCTTCATTTGCTGCTATTCCTACACTTGCAGTTCCATTTGAGGCGTTAAATCCTTTATAAGAGCCTATTAGTCCGATAAAGAAGCCGAAAAAGAAGGTTTTAATTACAGCTGGAACGACATCTAAAAATTCAAGATTTTCAACCACTTCTGAAAAATAGCGCATTACCCCCATACTGCCGTGAACATTATAACCCACATAGCCTCCGTAAATGCCAACAAAATCAGCAAAAATCACTAAAATAGGTACCATGATAGTAGTGGCTAAAATGCGTGATACCACTAAATATTTATACGGATTGATGGCAGAAACTTCCATAGCATCAATTTGTTCGGTTACTTTCATAGAACCTAGTTCGGCACCAATGCCTGAAGCAATTTTGCCAGCACAAATCAAGGCTGTTACTACTGGTGCTATTTCTCTGATTAGTGACAAGGAAACCATACTCGGAAGCCATGATTCTGCTCCAAATTTGGTCATCGTTGGTCTTGACTGAATGGTAAGTACCAATCCCATGATAAAGCCAGTAATAGAAACTAGAGGTAATGATTTATAACCAATAGCATAACATTGGCGTAAAAATTCATTGATTGGAAAGGGAAGTCTAATGATTTCCTTAAAAAATCTTCCTGTAAATAATGAAATATTCCCGGTATCTTCTAATAGGCTTTTGATATAGGTTTGCATGTTTTATAAATTTAACTTCCAAAGGTTGTAGTTTAAGATTGCAGCAAAGCACACCCATGAAATGTAAGGAACGAGTAACCAAGCAGCGGTTGTACTAATTTTTGAGAACTTATAGATAGTAAGTACAATTAGTACGATCATCACAATAATTTCGGCAAAAGCGGCAATAGGAGAATGTAATTTGAAAAACAAAATCGTCCACCAAAAATTTAAAAACAGTTGCATCGCAAAAATGAGACAAGCTTCTGCTTTCTGACTTTCAGGCGCATTACTTTTCCAAATTAGCCAAAGTGAAATTCCCATCAACAAGTATAAAATGTTCCAAACAGGTCCGAATAAATATCCGGGAGGATTCCAAGAGGGTTTTACGATTTTGTCGTACCATTCATTATTTTGGGTGTTGGTCAATAAGCCTGAAATAATCCCAGTAGCTTGGCAAATTATGATGCAAATGCCTAGCTTCCAAGTATTGGATAATGTAGTTGTTTTGTCCATATGTTTGTTTTGTGATTAAAATAAACCTACAAAATCATAAAAATCTTGTAGGTTTTAAAACTATCAATGTCATCTGTTAGTACCAAAAGTCTCAATTTTTGGTGAATGTTTTCTTCTCTTGACAAATAACATTGATCATTCTGCGTGCTGTTTTTCATTGGCAATTGTGTCACGCAATTCCTTTACTTTGTCGTGATCTGCTTTTAGTAATGCATACTGTTTATTCAACATATCTTGTTCTTTCGAGTTTGTTTCTTGAGGGTCGTGCACTAATACTTTTTTGTAGGTTTCTAAAGCTACATCTTCACCATACTCGCAAGAGTTCAGAATTGATTCTCGATCGTTTCCTGTCAATGCGGCTTTAACATCCATCCAAACTCTAAAAAATTTTCCTGTGGTTCTTGTTCCTCCATCTGGAGTTCCTCCAAGTTTTTTTACTTCTTCAACCAATTCTCTTCGACATGCTACGCTGGTTTGCATTAAGTCTGAAAACAGCATTTTTAAGTCAGTTTCATTTGTTTCTTCATTAGCTGTTTTGTATCCTTCTATTCGGTCGTTATTGATTACGATTAAGGAGTTTAGTGCTTCAATTGTTTTTTGGATTTCCATCTTAATTTGAATTTAATAGTAATGATTTTATAATGGTAAAATTCTATATATTTGATTGTTAATTTGTTATATAACTTTTTAAAAAAGTATTAGAATTCATATATTTAATTTTCTTTAAAAAGGTCTTTACCCAATTGTTTGTTTAAACTATAACTATCGTTTCGAAAATTTAAATTGTTTTTACTATTAACCCAAGCGGTAAAGTGAATTATATAAGCAGGCATCTTTGGTTTAATTGGAATATCTGTTTCTGTATTTTTTCAAGATTTTATCTGTGTTTTCTACTTATTAAATGGTTTTGAGAATCATTTTCAAAGACTCATTTTTTACTTGACTCGATGCATTTAATAAATTCGTCGATAAAAATTTCTGCAAACGCGTCACTTTCTTGTTTGTTAGTTGGAACACCATAATCGTCAAATTTTTCTTGTACTCTCGATATAGGAAAATTGGCTGTGAAGGTCCAAGCTCTTATTTTCCAAAAGATAAATTGCAACTGAGTGAGCGCTTGCAACCCTCCGAAATCTCCTGATGAAACCGTTGAAAAAGCTACAGGTTTTCGATGCCATTCTTCATATAATAAATCAATGGCGTTTATTAAACTGGCGGGCAAACTTCCGTTATATTCTGGAGTAACTACAATTACCCCATCTGATTGAATAATTTTATTTTTGAATTCTAAAGCATCAAAACTCGGATTGGGTTGGTATTTTAATGGTGCTTCAAAAATGGGAAAATTATAGGAAGCTAAATCCAAAATTTCTACAGTTGCTAATTTATTCTCATTTAAATAGTGTTGCAAGTAGAGTGCAACAGCATGACTTTTTCTGCCCGTTCTAATACTGGATGAGATGATTGAGATGTGATACATTTTGAATGGTTTTATAAGTTTAAGATGAAACAAATATGACAATCAAAAAGTATGTTCCTGTTATATATAAATTATGAAAAGTTATGTAATTCATACGTTTTAAATCGCTGCACGAAGTATACTGTCTTCATGCCCATTTCTTGCATCATTATAATTCTAGTACGCTTTTTTGTTGCACCGCTTTAGTTGGCTATTTCTCTAGCTACGAAGTTGGGGACATCGCTTAGCAAATTTCGAAGATTAGTACTTTTTTTTATATATTTGAGAATAAAATATAGCGAAACAAACCTTCGCCAAGCTACCCAATTTTGTTTGTATATGAAGGTTTGTTTCGCGTATAAATATGTTGTAAAACATTTTAAAACTTCAAACCTTGAAACAAATTTCATTTTTATTATTGCATATTTTAGTACCACTTTTTTTGTCAGGTCAAGATTTGAATGGTAGATGGACTGGTAGAGATTCTCATGAACTTAATGGACGAATGTTTACATTCAATAAAGAAACAATTATCAAACAGGACGGAAACAAACTATCTGGTAAAACACTTGTAGTGGAAGAAGGTACAAAAAACCATTTCGTCATACAATTTAGCGGAACGGTAAAAAACGGAAAAGTGAAATTAATTCTTGATAAAGTTTTAAAGGTTGATTATCCTCAAACTACTTGGAGCATCCTTTGCTTTCGTAATTTTAAAGGTGAATTAATAGTTGATGAAATCAAAAATATGTTAATATTGGATTTAAAAAATTATGGCACAGACTTAATATATGATTTAAAGAGCAAAACATATTCCGAAGGTATTTGTCACCCTACTTTTACTAAACTAACTAAAAAATACCGTGATAACGAAAATCAAAGTTTAATTGTAGAAGATTCTAGTAAACAAACAAATGCAAACAAAAGTCAAATAATACTAATCGATAAAAAAGAAATTAAGCTCTTCACAAAAAGTGTAAAAATCAAAGTTTGGGATCGATTTGAAGAAGACGCAGATATTATCAATTTATATTTGAATGGTAAAATTATATTTCCAAATCTTAAAGTTACCAAAAAAGGAGAATTATTAGAAATTGAACTTATTCCAGGCATCAACATTATTGAAGTTGAAGCCCTAAATGAAGGAAATGTTTCCCCAAACACAAGTTCTGTCAGCATATTTACTGACATTCAACAATATGATATTTCTCTTAGTGCTAAAAAAGGTGAAAGAGATTCTCTGAAAATTATTTTGGATTAATCATAATTTACTTTTTTTGTTTAAAAAACTATGAACTACTAATTAAATTAAAGGACATCTGAATAAAAAAACGTTTTAGTTCACCCGTTTCTTCTTCGGAAAAATAAGTATTTATTTCATTATGCAAACTAAAGGCGAAACGTTAGCGGTTATTTTAAAACGACCAAAAAATTGACAAAATAAACAAATGAAAAGAACTAAAAACATATTGACAACGATAATTTTTGGAGTTTTAATTCAACTTCTAACTTCTTGTGGCGACAATCCAAAAACAACAATTAAACAAACTGATAAAAATGTTATGACAAAAAAATCAAACCCCGTTGTTTATTTTGAAATCCCAGTGACTGACATTGACAGAGCAATTAAGTTTTACAAGTCAGTATTCCACTTTGACTTCGACAAAGAAAATATTGACAACAATGAAATGGCGTTGTTTCCCTTTGTGGACGAAAATTCTGGAATTTCAGGTGCATTGGCAAAAGGAGAAATATACAAGCCGACAAAAAATGGTGTTGTGATTTACTTCAAGACAGAAAATATTGATGAAACACTTAAATTGGCTACATCAAATGGTGGACAAATTTTATATTCCAAAACGGACAATGGAATTGGACTTGTTGCCGAATTTGAAGACACAGAAGGAAACAGAATTGCATTATATCAAACTAAATGACGATAGAAAAACAACCGCTAACAGCACCTACCCAAAAGTGGCGGTTCAGTGGTTAAATCAAGCTTTGTGCTTCTATCAAAGTTTGTGCTTGATTTGCAGTGAAGTGCTTCTAAATCGCCAACTTCTTTTAGCCGCAAAACGATATATCGCAGAATAGAAATTTAAAAACCTAAAGTAATAAAAATGAAATTATTCTTAACTCAAATTTTACTCTTTTGTTCCATAATTACTTTTGGACAAGATTTAACTACAATTAAAGTTTCGGTTCCAAATAAATCAGACGAAGTATTCATCGTTGGTAATCAAGAAAGTTTAGGAAATTGGAAACCTGAAAAGGTTAAGATGAGCAGAATTTCAGACTATGAAAGAGAAATATCTTTAAATTTAGCATTTCCAGCTGAATACAAATTTACTCGCGGAAATTGGGAAAGTGAAGCTATTATTAGCCGACTTACTGAACAGCCAAACTTCATATTAAAAGAAAACCCATTAATAGAGCAATATTATAGCATTCAAGGATGGACCGATCAAATTGATACATTCTCTACTTACAGTAAATTTACAATTTCAGAAATAAGTTCTACTATTTTAAATCACAAAAAAAAAATTTACGTTTCATTACCTGAAAATTATAATGAAAATATTGACTATCCAGTAATTTATGTAACAGATGCTAATATTTTGAATATTTTTGAAATAGTTGTTCAAACAGTAAGACAACAATCAAATTTTTCCAATTTTCCTGACTGTATTATTGTTGGCATTTACATTGACATTCAAAATAGAAATAACGAGTTAGACATCCAATTTGGAGAAAATGGTAAAAAATTTAAGGACTATATTTTTAAAGAAGTTATACCTTACATTAATTCAAAATACTCAACGAGTAATTTTAAAGCAATTTATGGACATTCTAACGGAGCTGAATATAATCACCATTTAATGTTTGAAAAGGATAATCCTTTTGATGCTTTTATCAATATTAGCGAGAATTTGGTTGATTTAGAAAATGGTGAAATTGAAAAAATAAAAAACAAGTATATTGATTTCTTAAAAAACAACAAAAAACCTATAAAATACTTTGTAGCTTCTGCCAAATATGATGATCCAAATCGTTATCCGAGTGGTCAAGAAATTAAAAACATTATTGAAAATTTCCCTAATAAATATGTTTCTTTCCAACAAAATATATACAAAAGTTGGCACGTTGATTTAATAGGCTATTCGATATATGATGCATTTAAATATATATTTTTGGATTATCAAGACTATGGACTATTTGAAGAAAAAATAAATTCTGAAGACTTCAACTACAAAGAGATTAAAGAAAATTTTTTAAGTAAAAATGAAAAATATATTAAACCGTATGTTGAAAATGATGCTTCTACATCAGTTGTATCTGAAATTATAAAAAAAAGTAATAATCCAAAAATTCTAAAGCAATATTTGGATTTTGAAGATAAAAAACATGAAATTTATAATTTATATGTTAGAGCAATCCTCTTTTTTGAAATCAACGATTTAGATAATGCATTATTGTATTTAGAAAAAATGGTAAATGAAAATGACCAAAATTCAATTCGTCAGTTAATAAAATCAAATGGTAAATCATATGTTGAAATTTATAAAAAAGCAAACAAATTAAAGGTGGGTTATAAAAATCTAGAGATTTTAAAAGGAAAGAACAAAAACTTAAAAAATGAATTAAAAGCAATAAAGGAGAAAATAAAATAACTGTGCACAACCGCCGACATCGCGGATTTGCAATCCGTGAAAATAAAGTTTTGTTAGCAAAAACAACGTAAAATAAAAAAGTTTACTATAAAAGATTTTATATTTATTGTAGGCACTGATTGCAAATCAGCGCTTTCTTGGTTTGAAAAATAGTATAATTTTGTTCCTATAACAAAAGGACGATTGAAAATGAAAGTTTTAGATGAAGTGACGTTAGCGCTCATTTTTGAGACTCGCGAACTTCAAACAACAAATTTTGTATATTTGAAAAAAGTTTAAAATGACAACAAAAGATAACATATTGAGAACACTGAAATCTAATAAGCTTAAGCTTTCGAAATTTGGTATTCGAAATGTTGGTTTGTTTGGTTCTTACATACGTAATGAACAGTCAAGTGAAAGCGATATTGATTTGTTGATTGATTTTGAACCGGAAAAAGAGAACTTCGATAATTTTATGGCAGTTTATGATTTATTTGAAAAAATATTTATAAATGAAAAGATTGAAGTTGTCACTGTAAATGGATTAAGCCCATACATAGGTCCAAAAATTTTAAATGAAGTTCAATATGTCTAAAGAGCCTAAGGAATATCTAAGACATATTCAGGATGAATGTTCATACATCACTTCAGTAACAGAGAATTTAACGCATGAAGATTTCATGGATGATGAAACTCTGAAACGCGCTGTTGTTAGAAGTTTGGAAATAATTGGAGAAGCAACAAAGAAAATTCCAGCTGACTTTAAATTAAAATGGAATACAATTCAATGGAAAAATATGGCTGGAATGCGTGACAGATTAATCCATGATTATATTGGAGTAAACTATTCGATAGTTTGGGATGTTATGAAAAACAAAATTCCAGACATTCATAAGCAGATTTCAGCATTTTTAAATGACTAAAGCTTGCGATACCAAATGCTAAAACTCCTGGCTAGTTTTTTGTTAAATTGTTCGTTCACTTTTCATAGCTTCGCTCGGGCGGTTATGAAAAAAATGCTTTCCATAAGCCGCCACAAGCTCTAGTATCTATCGTTATGGGCAAGGCTAAAAGAACGCACTCAGCGAAAATAAACGACTAATAATGCAACAACGAATAATAGGATTTGACTTAGCGAGAGCATACGCAATATTTGGAATGTTCATAGTCAATTTTAATTTCAGCTTTGGTTCTATTATGGCACCAACTGAATCTGTTGGACACTTTCTTAATGTCTTTACAGGAAACTCAACAGCAATTTTTATTATTTGCGCTGGAATGGGCGTTTCGTTAATGACAAATAATAATGACTACAGTAAAGAAGAAAAAGAAAAATTAAAATCTAGAATACTGAAACGTTCTTTGTATTTATTCGCATTAGGACTTTTACTATACAATTGGTGGACGGGCGATATTTTGCATTTTTATGGTGGCTATATGCACTTTGCAGCATTTCTTCTGTTCGTTCCGAAAAATTATTATTTAGTGGCTGCCATTTCTGTAATTCTCGTTTTTCATATTCTGCTGTTTATTATTCCAATCACCACAGGTTGGGATTTTACAACATTCAAGTACAACGATTTTTGGACACCACTTGGCTTTTTAAGAAATACTTTTTATAATGGGTGGAATTCAATGTTTCCTTGGTTTTCATACTTTCTTATTGGAATGTGGCTTGGAAGATTAAATTGGAATGGCAGATCTATTAAACGCAACATTTTTTTAATCGGACTTACTGTTTTTATAATCATTCAAGCATTACGATTAGTGGTTCGACAAGGTTTTTTTATTCCATTCTGGAGTGATTATGTTATGTCCGAATATTTCCCGCCATATTTGCCTTTTGTTTTAGTAACAATGGCTTTTGCATTTATGGTAATTCCGATTTGTATGGTTATCGGAGATAGGTTTTCAAATAACAAACTTGTTTTAGCTTTACAAAAAACAGGACAAATGACACTTTCCCACTATGTTATTCATTTAACATTGGGTATGGTTTTAATGGCTTTCTTAACTAGCAAAGATTATACAGGATTACTTGAAGACGAAGAACCTACACAGCCGATTTATATCTTAGGGTATTCCATCTTATTTTATAGTTTTAGCATTTTGTTCAGTTTATTTTGGAGTAAAAAATTTAAACACGGGCCACTTGAAACATTAATGAGAAAAATATCAAACTAACAAAAAGCCCATCAGGTAACACGGGTAGCTGTTGCGCAACCATCCTAAAAAACTATCCCAATGCTTCAAGCGGAATAGTAGTTGCTCTTTTAAACCAAGTCCGTAATGTTGATTCGGGAACAAATAACAAAACTGCTATTTCCTGATTTTGAATGCCTAAATTTTGTAATTCATTGGTAATCATAGTATTTTTTAAATGTAATACCAAATTCAATTTGCGCTTTTGTTTTGTGCGCGTTTTTTTTCCGCGCACTATTTTGTCGCGTATTTTAATTCTAAAAAAACACCAGAAAAAAGGGCTGGTGTTTAAAAATAATTAGAAATAATGCTTACAAAGTTGCTTTTCATAGTTCTAACGCTTCGTTGAAACGAGTAAAATACAGTAGGAGCAATTGTGTTCCCAGCTGCACGAAGTATACTGTTTTAATCATCATTTCTATGCATCATTACAATTCTAGTACGCTTTTTTGTTGCACCACTTTAGTTGCCTATTTTTCTAGCTACGAAGTTGGGAACTTCGCAGAGCAAATTTCGAAGATTTGTACTTTTTTTTTATATTTGAGAATAAAATATAGCGAAACAAACATGCTCCAAGCTTCCCAATTTTGGTGTGTATACGAAGGTTTGTTTTACATATAGTAAGTTGTGAGCCATTTGGAATTCCCATACTAAATTTCGACCTTTACAAAAAAAGAAATCATGAATGCATTAGAAAACATAAAAAATAGTTTAATAGACAGAATACTGGCAACAAGAAATGAGCAATTATTGGAAGCTATTAAAATTATTTTTGACTCGACTCAATCAGAAGAAGTCATTTCTCTTTCAACTGAACAAATTGAAATGTTATCTTTGAGTGAAAAAGATATTGAAGATGGAAAATTGGTTTCAGAATCTGAATTAAGCAAAAGAGATTCTAAATGGCTCAGTTAACGATACAGTGGACCGAAACAGCAATTAGACAAAGAAATTTTATTTTCGAATATTGGATTGAAAGAAATCAAAGCACAACTTACGTAAAGAAACTCAATGAGAAAATAAAAGAAAGAACAGATCTTTTAAAGCAAAATCCTTTGTTGGGCAAAAAAACAGATTTCAAAAATACTAGAGCAGTTTCTCTTGGACACTATTGTATTCTTTATCAAAAAAGTAATTTTAAGATTATAATAACTGGTTTTTGGGACAATAGACAAGAACCTGAAAAGTTATTGAAATTCCTTAAAAAATAAATAATCAAACGGCTTACTACACTTTCTAAAACTCATGACTAGTTATTTGGTAAATTGTTTGTTTACTTTTCATAACTTCGCTGTAAGGTTATGAAAAAAGATTTCCATAAGCCGCCACGATATCTTACAGGGAAACGTTAGCAGTAACCTTTTTACAAATCGCATAAATAATCAAAAACTATTAATATATGAAATCATTTTCAGAAATTTCTTGGTTTGATTTTCCCAAAAAGCATTTCAATCAAATTAAAGATGAAATATTATCTAAAGGTAAAAATTACATACTTCAAGTTGATGAAAATGAATTTATAGAGTACTTAGTAAAAAAATATAGATTAGAACCACTACATATTCTTTTTGAAACCGAATCTGTCTCAGAACCCATAAAAGGTACGGAAAGAAGAACGAATCATTGGGGTGAAAATTACATTGCAGAAGTTTTTAATTTTACTGTAACATATCAATTTACTGGTAGCGCAGAATTATTTCAAGTTGTACCAAATCCGCGAACTTATAGTAGCTATGACATTTCGGTAAGAAATCAATATGTTTCATTTTCATTTTCAATATATAGACAAGATGTAGATGAATTTAAAAAAAGTAAATCACAGGTATATGATGAAGCATTTAATAATTTATATCGAGTAAATGATAACTTAAAAGAAATTACAAACTCTTTTGAATATGCTGTAAAATCACTTTTCTTACAGGAAAAAAATAAATTCAAGGAGGAAAATAGTTTTTTCGCTGCTATAAATGTTAACGTAAATAAAAATACTACATCAGTTTTCACTACTCCAACAATTGTGAAAAAAAATATTCCTCAGCCTATAGTTTCAAAAAATGCTGAATTTGCTAACGAGCCAATGATGTCTACAATAATGTATGAAGATATCCTTAAGGTAATTTATGATTTGGGGAAAAGTATGGAAAAAAAACCATCAACATATCAAGATAAAGATGAAGAATCTTTGCGAGACCAAATACTATTATTTTTAGAAACAAGATATGATGGTACGACAGCTACTGGAGAAACATTTAATCGTGGTGGAAAAACAGATATTATTCTTAAATATGCGAATGATAATAGTAACTTATTTGTCGCGGAATGTAAATTTTGGCACGGAAATTCTGAATTTTTAAAAGCAATTTCTCAATTATTCGACAGATATCTAACTTGGCGAGATTCTAAAGTTTCATTAATATTATTTGTTACTAACAAGGATTTTAGCAATGTTTTAAGTACAATTAAAAGCGAAGTTAAAACTCATCCATATTTTATTAAAGAAAATGGAAAAAGAGGGGAATCTTCTTTTAGCTATATTTTTAGGTTACCTCAAGACGAAAACAAAAAAGTCTTTCTAGAAATTATTGCTTTTCATTACGATAAGTAGTGGAATTAAGGCTAAAGCTAACCAGCAGTAGCTGTTGCGCAACCATCCTAAAAAACTATCCCGTTGCTTCGGGATCAAAATAACTATAAAAAACAATCTCGTTTAAGCTCCCGAAACTTCGGGATAAACGAGGTTTGTTTTTGAATTCAAGTTCCGATAGCGAATTTGCACCTTAAACCCTCGCTATCTTAGGCGTATTTTTTAAAAGTGTTAACAATTCTTTTGCCACTTCTGCTGATGATGCAGGATTTTGTCCTGTAATTAATAAACCGTCTTTTACCACATAGCTTGCCCAATCTTCTTTTTTAGAATACATTCCACCCTTGTTTTTCAGTTCGTCTTCTAATAAAAAAGGAACAATTGTATCAAGTTGTACTGCTATTTCTTCAGTGTTAGAAAAACCTGTCACTTTTTTTCCTTTCACTAAAAATTCTCCATCCTCGTCCTTGACATTCAATAACACCGATGGTGCATGACAAACTGTTGCTACTGGTTTTTTAGCATCCCAAAAATCTTCAATTAGTTTTATGGAATTTTTATCGGTTGCTAAATCCCAAAGTGGTCCATGACCGCCGGGATAAAATACGGCATCGAAATTTTTAGCAGAAATATCCTGTAGTTTTACCGTATTGGCCATTAAATTTAACAGACTTTCGTCTTTTTTGTAACGAATTGTTGACTCGGTTTGGTTTTCTGGCGTATCACTTTTTGGATCAATTGGAGGTTGTCCGCCATTAGGAGTTGCTAATGTGATTTGAACTCCAGCTTCTTTAAATAGGTAATAAGGTGTGGCAAATTCTTCTATCCAAAAACCCGTTTTTTGGTCTGTGTTTCCTAATTTGCTGTGCGATGTTAGAACAATTACTATTTTCATTTTATGTTTTTTTAATTTCAAAATGTACTTCTGACGTTATTGGTATGTTTTAAACTTTAGATATTAGGGGGAGTGTTGGCTTTTTTTGTAGTTAAAAGAATATTTTCTACAACTTATCCAGCGCTTCTTTTAAATCGATTTGACTTTTAAAGTCATTTAATACTGATGCGGTGTAATGTATTTGCATGCTTGGAATTTCATTTCCGATACTGATTAAGGTAATTTTTATAGTGGTTCTTTCAGTATCCCAAACGGCATAAAGATTAAGGTTTTTATCTGAGATGGCTTGTCTTTTATTGGCTTTATCATACAAGGGATCTACTGTATTCCATGTTTCTTTTTCATTGGTAGGGTTTCCGTATTTTTCTTTAAGTAATTTTAAAAACACACTGTAATCCTGGTAATAAAGTTCTGTATTGCTGTATTCTTTGGCGAAAATATAGGTGCCGCTAATGAGTTTGTTATTCTCATTGAATATAAAAAGTACTTTAAACTTAGAGCCTCCAAGTTTATCATCATACATCAGTTCATCTCCGTTTTTAGCCGCATAGAACTTTGCCTTTTCTTCAGATTTCACTTTTTGTATTGGGTCTCCCCAATTAAAAATCCTGAAATCGGTATTTTGTGCTTCGGAATAATTTAGTCCTGCAAGTACCAGTGTTAGCGCAAAAATTATATTTTTCATTTTAGGTGTTTTAAATTTCAAAATGTACCTCAGACGTTATTGGGATATTCAAAACTTTAGATATTAGGCAATTTCTCTCCGCATCTTTTGTAATTATAGAGAATTCTTTGGCTGTAATTCCTTGTATAACTCCAGCAATATTCAAATGAATTCCTGTAATCTTCAATGCTTCCATGGTGAGTGTGGCTTCGGTGTCTAATTTATCAGCTATAAATCCTTTTGCATGTAACATGGAAGAAACTGCCATAGTAAAGCATCCTGCGTGAGCGGCAGCCAATAATTCCTCTGGATTGGTTCCTTTTGTACTTTCTTCAAAACGGGTTTTGAAACTGTAATTTGTACTTTCTAGAACACCACTTTGAGTTGATAATGTTCCTTTTCCTTCTTTGAGATTTCCCTCCCAATGGGCTTTTGCTGTTCGTATCATTTTTTATTTTTTTACGCTTTGTCTTCTTCTAAATCGTTATGGTTATCGCCTCCAATGCTATAAAAATTATTCTCCTCATCTTCGTTGCCATTATTTTCTGCTTCATCGTCAAGCTCTGAACCCGGAATGTCTAAATCGCTTCCTGATTTATCTTGGTTAAAATTTTTTTCATTCCAAGTTGGATTCGTATCAATTTTGATGATGTCTTTTTTCTTGGCAGTATTCTCGGGATCGATATCAAATTCTTTGTCAAATTTGTTATAAATGTCTTCGCTTTCAGGATATTTGGGATAGCCGTCTTTGTTGTCTAATAGCTCATTTGAAGCTTTCGGAAATTTTTCTTTTGCCATTTTATTAAAAATTAAATATCATGTAATTTTTCTTCTATATTTTTTCTTTTACTCTTGTATTTAGCAATTGATATGTCTCCGTTTGCGTATCGCTTATTTAAAATATCAAAAGCAGAGTCCTTTTTGCGTTTTTGACCAGGAATGTCATAGGGGATTACGAAAATCCAAAACAATAGGATTATCCATAAAGCCCACCAAATAAGATTCATTCCCCAATAATAATTTTCGTAGTGCATAATCGTTAAAATTTTAAATGTTAGCTCAAATATCTTCGTAATATCCATGCAATACTTTCATGTTGTTGTAAAAATCCTGTTAGCAAATCGGCACTTCCTACATCGTGACATTCTTCTGCACAAACATCAATATCTTTGCGCAATTCAGAAATTATCATTTCGTGATCAGACAATAACTCTGATAGCATTTCTTTCTTAACAGGATATTTATTTGGATGTTCTACAATCCGAGAAAGCAAAGTAAATTCGTTCATTGTTCCTATGGTCTTGCCTCCTAATTTGTTAATTCGTTCGGCAACTTCATCTATAATAATTTCTAATTCAGTATATTGTGATTCGAAAAGTTTGTGCAGCTCCATAAAACTCTCCCCGGCAACATTCCAGTGAAACTTTCTAGTTTTAATGTACAAAGTCATTTCGTCTGACAAGATGATAGATAATAAGCTTATGCTTTTTTTTAAATTAATTTCAGATATTCCAATTTTTGGTATCATGTTTTTAGGTTTTTAAGGGTTTTTCAATATTCATAAAAAGGGCTTCCATTGCTACTAAATGTTCTCTTGTAAATTTTAGGTGTTTTGTAAATAAATTAGCGATTTCTGGAGATTTAGCATTTAAAATCATTTTGGGTAATAACAGGTTTAAATTCTTTTCGGAGTTATAATTCAACATTAATTCTTTTACATATTCACTACAATATTTATTTGTTTCATAACTGTTAATTATATTTAAAATATGTTCATTTAATACCATTATTTCTAATTTTCATTATAGATTGACAACTCATTGTTTACAGCGTTTATCCCAAAGGTGTTCCAAGCAATTGATTCAATTTTTATCTTTTCATCGTATGAATTTACCATTCCTTGAAGTGTAATTTCTGAACCTAAAACCTTTATTGCGATAGAATTAGTTATCGAATTCCTGTCTAAATTGTTTTCAAATTTTTTTTTTAATACTTTATCGGTGTTCATTTTTATTTGAATTTTAAATTCAATTGCAAAGTTGCTAAATATTGATTTTTAATATGTTATATAAATATATCAATCATTTATAAAATTATTAGGTTTTATAAAATTTGCATTCCAATAAAAATAATTAGGCTAAATAAAATAAATACAAAAACCGTGTAAACAAATGCTTGACTAAGACTATATCTTTCTTGTAAATAATTTGCTGGATAAGCAATTATTTTAAATATTGTTGTATTCAATTTCTTTTTAATGCCTTTGCCTTTCGATAAATATGCATTGTCTTCGATTTTGTAAGAGTCTATTGTTGCACCAATATCTTCGTTATTGGATAGAATTATTACTTTAGTTTTATTGTTGATATTCTTAATGAAATTGACAATCTTTGTGCCTTCTTCTCCAAAGTAATTGTAGTCTAAAACAATTACACTGGTGTTTTCATCGACTTTAGTTAATGCTTGAACAGCGTTGGTATAAGTAAAAATGGTATAAATTGTTCCGAATCTTTTTTCGAGAAATTCATGCAGTTTCAACGAATTTTCTTGATCATCTTCAACAATAAATAGGTTTTGGGTTTGATTTGTCATACTTTTTACATTTTAAAGTGAATCGTTATCGCCTAATTCATTCCACTTTTTTCGAATATTTTGTTTGGAATTATTCGATTTTGTTTTAGAATTTGTAGCTTCCATTTTTTTCTTTGCATCACTTTTTTTGGGAGTGAAGAGGTGTACTTTTTTAGTGTTCATAATAGTTATTAATTAGGAATTTCTTGTCTATAAATTGTTTGTGTTTTAAATTTAGGTTTCCGAAAGGATACAGCAAGTTTGGTATTAAAATATTTTTCCATTTTTAGTCTAGCCATCAAGTAACTTACGGTAGATTCAGCACCCTGATTTAAATTGACATAGTCTGTCTCCAACCCGTCATAACAGCCCCCTGTACAAGGATTGTATATGATTTTTTGTAAATGATTATTACCCAAAAACCAACTGAAAGCCAATTCCATTTTTTGTAAATAGGCAGTATCGTTGTACACTTCATAAAATTGGCTCAAGGCAATAATTGTATACGCAACATCAATAGGCTGTTCGCCACCAATTTGAGTTTGATTTTTTTTAGAATGATTAGACATCCAGCCTTTATTAGAAACTACTTTGATTTGGGTTTCTGTAAAAATTTTAGACAATAAGAATTCAAATGACTTTTTCGCAATGTCACGATAAATCACATTTCCAGTTTCCTGATAGGCACACAACATGGCTTCAGGTAATGTGCTATTGCCATAGGTTAAATAGCTTTCAAACCATTCCCAGTTTGGCTTTGATTCATGTCGGAACATTTGCACCAATCGGTTGGCTAAATATTCGATAGTCATTGTGCTAAAAAATTTTTTACTGTGTTTGTTGCTATAATAAAGACCTTTAATTATAAATGAAATTGCTCGAGGTGAATGAATTTTGTCGACACAAATAAGTGATTTTTGCATTGTAATTTGTAAATCTGGGCACAAATCTTTTGGTAACAAATCGCTTATAGAGATTAAATACCCAAGAGCCCAAATCGCTCTTCCATTGGCGTCAGCAAGATTTTCGTTGTTTTGAGTAGTGAATTTTCTGTTTTCATCAACATAGTTTAAGAAATAGCCTTCTGTTTGTAGGCAATGTTTAATAAATTTATAATACAACATTATGTATTCTAAATCGTCTGTATCATTCGTTAATTCAAAATGCTGGCAAATAGCAACTAATGCTCGCGCATTATCATCAAGTGTATACCCTGAATCGAGATTGGGTTGATTGATTACTGAAAACTGAATCATCCCAAATGGAGTTGTTAAATTTTTGAAATGCTTTAAATTAATTTTAGGTAACGTATATCTTAATATAATTTCATCGCTGATTTTTTTGAATAATTGTGCGTGAGCTATAGCTGAATTTTCCCAAGCTGTTGGTGCTAATTTGTGTATTCCGTTTGCTGAAATACTTTTTCGTAATTGTTCATCATTCAATAATTTAAGTACTTGTTGCGCTAATTGTTGCGGATTTTCAAAATCGACAATGATTCCAGTGCCGTTTCGTAAAACTTCTAAAGCATGAGGAATAGGTGTTGAAATAATGGGACAACCACAACTTATTGCATACGAAAATGTTCCGCTTACAGCTTGATTTCTATCTTTTGAAGTGAATAGATAAATATCAGTTAGTTGCAAATACTCTAATAATTTGTCGAGTGGCAAATATTGATTAATAAATAGTACATTCTTTTCTAAATGCAACTCTGTTATCGTTTTTTGCAAGCTTTCTCTGTAGCTTTCTCCTTCATTTTTTACAACGGTTGGATGGGTTTTTCCGATGACCAAGAACAACACATTAGGCTCTTTTTTTACAATAGTTTGTAGGGCACTGATGGAAGTTTCTATACATTTTCCTGAACTCAAAAGTCCAAAAGTTGAAATTATTTTTCGGCCAGTAAGCTGGTATTTTTCTTTTAAAATATCCTTATTTGAATGTTCAACCAAATGTGTTCCGTGAGCAATGACAGTGATCTTATCGGTATCAATATGGTATTCATCCGTTAAAATTTTTGCTGCTGATTGTGTCATTACAACAAACGAATCGACTGATTCATCTATTGTTGAAATCATTTTTTGAAGTTCTAAAGTAGGTCTGGGTAAAACAGTGTGAAAAGCTATAACTATTGGTTTTTCAATTTTTTTGAGCATTTGGTTGAAATCGGATTCGTTGGTTCTAAATAACCCAAATTCGTGTTCAATAACTATAATTCGAATAGCATTGTTTTCATTGATATCATGAGCTAATTTTAAATAGAAATACTTGTTATCTGTTTTTAAAATATAGTCTATAGTGTCAACATAATTGTTTGTATCTGACTCTAATTCTAAAGCAGCAATAGTAAGTTGAAATGATTTTTTAAATTTATTATTCAAAGCAAAAATTAAATCCTCAGTATAGGTTGCAATGCCACATTCGCGTGGCGGAAATGAGGAAATAAATAAAATTTCTGGGAGTTTAGATTCGTTTTTTTTTAAATTAAAATTGGAGTAACTCTTATTTATAACATTGTTATACAATATAGAATCCAAATGCGCGCCAGTGATTGTTTTATTTTTCATGTTATTTTTTGTTGGATACTAATTCATTTAATAATTCAGATAATTGTACAGAAGCACAAGCAATTCTTTCGTCGGCAGCACCGTAATAGATGTATAATCGGTCTTCAAAGACAACGGCTCCAGTAGGGAAGCAAACATTATTAACTTCTCCTTTTAATTCCCAAGAAAATTGTGGTTGAAATAAAGGATAGGGTAATCGAGCAATTTCTATAAGCGGATCTTCTAAATCGAATAAAGCTGCGCAAGCCGAATACACATAACCTTCTGCACTGTCATGTACACCATGATAAATTATCAACCAACCTTGAGGCGTTTCAATTGGAGGACAACCGCCACCTAAATAACTGATTTCATGATCGTATTTAGGAGAAAGGAAAATATAATCATTGTAGCTCAGAAAATATTTTTTCCAATATTCAGGCGTTAAATCTTCGAACTTTTCAATGCCAAGAACAATTTGGCTTTCAGGTCGAATGCGATGCATGAAATAAAATTTTCCATTTATCTTTCTAGGAAAGAGAATCACATTTTTGTCCCAAACGAGCATCTTTATGCCATCTTTTTCTAAAATTCCTCTGTGTTCATTGAAACGAAAGTACTTTTCATGGATGGAATCGTTGGTTTCGGCTAGTGCATTAAATTCTTCGTAGGTGATTTCAGGAACGATTATTCCTTTCTTTTCAAAATGAATTAAATCGGTTGATGTTGCCAAGCATCCCAATGCATTTACACCATCAAAAGCGGTATAGGTCATATAATAGACTCCTTCAATTTTCACAATTCTTGGGTCTTCCATGCCGTGACTTTCATAATCAAACTCCGGAATTAAAATGGGTTGCTCATTTCTGACCTCTATTTTCATTGGTCCATCTAAACGGCAATACCCAATACTGGAGTGATTGCCCTCACTAACAGCTCGATATAGTAGATGTACAAAATTGTCTTCTCGAATTGCTGCCGGATTTAAAACCCCTTCATTTTCAAATGGCAGTGTAGTTTTGTTTATAATTATTCCTTCTTTTTTTACCTTTATCATGATATTCTAGGTTATTATTTTTACTATTTCATTACTTATAAAGGTCGAACACAGCGCATATAAATGTGTTATATAACTTTTTTTAGATGTTGTATTATTCTTAGCTTTTATTAATACAAAAAAGACAACCATTGCTGATTGTCTTTTTTGTAAAATAATTAATGTCAACTAATTATTCTTTAGCTTCTGATGTTTCTCTACTTTTAGCACCCATTCTGTTTGCTTTAAACATAGGACCAAATTTAAATTTGATAGAAGCAATTTTACCATTATCAGATCCTGATAAACCTTCTTTTTCAACCGTGTTTTTTCGGCTATCCAGGGCTTCATACATCAATTTAATTTCATCATAATCTTCCCGAGAGAAATCGCCTTTGTTTTCTTTGTATGATTCGAAGAATTTATCGTATACATCGAGAATATTATCTTTATTGACCCAAGCAAAGCTCATATCATTTCCAATTTTTCCGGCTCCAAACAATCGGTCTCTTAAAAATTGAGAAGGATTTTTTGCTGTCTCATTAGCTGCAACTTTGGTTTGAATGCTAACTTTAAATTCATCATATTTAGCAGCAGAAGCATCCACTCTTGCTGTTGAAGAATTCTTCGTTTTTTCATCAGCGCTAGCAAGAGCCTCACTTGCTTCCATATTTTTTCTGTCATAATCGGCAGCAATGTTATCCCAATTTTTCTCCATGTCTTCAGAGGAAACTGTTTTTAGCGAATCGATATACGATTCTAATGCACTAATACGTCGTTCAGCCAGTTCATTTTCTTTGTTTTTACAAGAAAAAGTTCCGATAAGGATTACCGTGAGCAATCCTATTTTTAATACATTTTTAGTCATAATTTGTTTGTTTTAGATATTTAATTCAGTTTAAATATGTGATGTAAATCTATTTCAACATTCGATTTTAAATGTTATACTATTTGTATTTACTCTTGTATAATTATTCTTTAAGATTTTCTTATTGTTTGAATATTTTCTGAGTAAAATTGACTTTGTCCGATTGAATTTTTAGAATGTAAACGGCCTTTTGCAGATTAGAAACATCACGCGAATTGGACACCAATCTTCCTGTTAAATCGAAAAGGTGTACCTTATAGTCATTTAAATTAGGAACCATTAGGGTGTTGTTTTCAATAAAAGCTGTCGTTCCTAAATTGGCAACTACATACATTTGTTTCAAATCGTTATAGCCTTTTATAGGTTCCCAAACATTATTGTTAGCAAATTGAATGGCATTTAATGGTCCTGCTATTACTTTGTCTGGAACGTTTAGAAAAAGGTGATAGTTCCCGCCCGGAAGATTTACATCTGTTAAGTTTTTAACAAGTTGATTTGAAGTGCCAGCGCGCCAAAGTCTAGGATCCGTATTTAATTGCGAGGTGTGTTCGTCACCAGTATTAAAATTTCTAAAAACGATGTAGGCATTTCGCTCATTAAATAAATTGGCAAAGCCTACATTTCTAAAATTGATACTTAGATTATTATTGGTAATTGTTGATGAGATTAATTCATAGCGATATCCTAATCGTCTTTGAATTTCGTTAAAGCAACCTTCATCTTTCCAAAGGGTAAGTACTGCTGGGAAATAACCTGAGTTAAGATAGTTGTAATGAAATCGATCTAGTGTATATAAAGCATTGGTACAATTGGAGTAGGTAGGATCTAAATCATTCGATTCTCCGCCACTATAAGTATATTTAGATTGCGCCTCTAAATAGGGGTAATCGGTCGCGGTATTGGTATAGGTTCCATAATCTGAATCGCTAGATAAAACCGCATCATTGTGTAAAGCAATTCGTGATTTAATACTTCCGTCATAAGCATTAGATACTACTATAGGGGTGTTACCAGCTATACTTCTTTGTATAAAAGGAGTTCTAAAAGCAACCATTCTATCTGGAGCAAGTTCCATAATTTTGAGTCCAATTTCTTTTCTATCGATTAAATTTTGAGCCGTAAGATTTTCAGTACCAAAATTATTGCTTTTATACCATTCGCCATATTGGCCAATAAAACCAGCAGAAACAGAAGAAATCACATCTTGATTTGGAATAGTAACAGCCATCAATTGTTCGATATGAGCTATGATCTGAGCTTTTGTGGCATCTTCGCCATCAACATCAGTATATCGAAATCTCAAAACACATTTTACGCCAGAGCTTCTCATAATAGCGAAATCATTTTCTATTTTACTTAAAAAATCAGCTGAAATAGGAGTGGTTTTAAAAGCGTCTAAAGAATACATTCTTAGGATTAATGTAACTTTATCTGTATTGCGATACCCAAGCAGCGTAGTTTGTACTAAAGGTGAAAAAGTACCTAAACTCCTGCCTATGGTATATTTATAAAATCCTCTTTCAGGATTACAAAAATTAACGGTGTTGGCCGTATAATTAACCGTCTGTGATTGCACTGTTCCCACAATGAATAACAATAAAAGTAATGCTTTTTTCATGATACAATTATTAAGAATTAAATGATTTAGTATACTGAATTTCAGTATTTTACGTATTAGTAAATTTCGTGTTATTCTATAAAAGTGATGTTGTACAATTCTTTCAAAACTTTGTAAAATTGCAATTCAAATTGCATTAAATCATTAATTTGATACAGCCTATTTTTAATCAAAAAAAAAGAGCTGCCCATTTGGGCAGCTCTTAACAAAAACTAAAACCTAACCTAATCTTTATTAATATGTTGTTTTTAATTCAACACGTCTGTTTTTAGCACGACCCAATGCCGTTTTATTGTCTGCAATTGGTTTGCTTTCTCCGTATCCGATTCCAGTTAATCGGGTATCGGCAATTCCTTTTTCAACAAGGTAAAATTTAACAGAGTCGGCTCTTTTTTGCGAAAGTGTTTGATTAAATTCGTCGGAACCATTATAATCAGTATGCCCTTCTATTGTTAAATTTGCGCCTTCGTATTTGTTTAAAATTTTTGTTAGTTCATCTAATTGTGATAAAGACGCCACTTTCAACTTGTCGCTATTGTTTTCAAAAAAGATTTTACTTCCAATGTAGGTAATTCGAACAGCATCTACCTTCGCAATTTCTGGACAGCCTTTGTTTTCTGCAGATCCTTTTGAATTCGGACAACGGTCATCAATATCAGCTACTCCATCACCGTCAGTATCTGGACATCCTTTTAGACTTGCAGGGCCTGCAACAGTAGGACAACGATCTATGTCATCGGTAACACCATCATTATCACTATCAGATGCACAACCTTTTGTGTCTACTTTAGTACCTGGTTTAGTATTTGGACAAATGTCATCTAAATCCGCGACACCATCTCCGTCAGCATCTGGACACCCTCTTAACATTGTTGTTCCTGCTTGTTCTGGGCAACGGTCGTCGGCATCTGCAATTCCGTCATTGTCTTTATCTGGGCAACCATTTAATAATTTTGAACCACTAACTTCAGGACAAGTATCTAAATAATCAGCAACACCATCACTATCTTTATCTAAAGGGCAACCCATTTTGTCGACACTAACTCCCGCTGGAGTATCTGCACAATTATCTTTTTTATCAGGCACACCATCATTATCAGAATCTTTAGAATTACCCATATTAATAGTTAATCCTGCCATGTGCGTTAAATAACTGTCTTTTTTCTTAAAATTACCATCAGCATTATCAATACCATCACGTCTGTCCGTATTAGAAAACATAAAGGTTTCCTGGATATTAAGCATTATTTCAGGGGTTAATCTAAAATTTATACCAGCTCCTGCTGATGGTAAAATGTAATCGTAGTCTTCTTTATGAAAATTAATGTCGTTGTCGAACAATATAGTTCCGACTCCAGCAAACACGTATGGGCGAATGATGTATTCTGGAGCTACAACATTGAATCTCAGGCTTAAGGAAGCAGCGTTAAAATCTGATTTAAAGCTTGATATTCCGTCATTATATCCTATGGTACCTTTAGATATTAAAAGGTTCGCATCGAACAATTTGCTTAAATATCTAGAAAGAGATACACCCCCAAAAGCATACATGGTGTTATCGGTTTTGTACCAATCCCTTCCCAAATCACTGTTAAATTGTGTCAAACCTCCGTGTACACCAACACTCCATTTCTTTTCTTCGGTTTGTGCTTTTGTGCTACATATAGATGCTATACATATACCTAATAATAGTAATTTTTTCATATCGTTTTTTGTTTAAATTATTTATACAAAGGTTGTGGACATTTGATGTCTATCTGTTACACAACTTTTACTGATTGTTGTGATATTCACACCTAAAGAGAAGATATTCAATAAGAAAAGTCTTTTACAACTTATTAATGATTGTGAAATTGCTATTAAATAATTTATAGCTTTTAAGTATTATGAAGTTTTCTGTGAAGTACTATTAGCTTCAGTTTAATATAATCGTATATTAAACCAAAAATTAAAGTAGCACTTGCAAGGAGCAATACTTTAAATTCTATGTAAGAATAAAACCAACCGCCTATAATACCGCCTGTAAAAAAGAAACTAATAATAGTAAATCTAAGTTTTATTGATGCATATAATTTTTCTTTTTGATACACTTCCTTATAAAAAAATAACTGAGATAATTCGATACCCAAATCGGTAAAGAGTCCAGTTAAATGTGTAGTTCTTACAGTAGCGTTAGATATTTTTGTTACTAAGGCATTTTGTAATCCCATGGCAAACAATAAACTGAAAGCAATAGTATTGGGATTATCTATTTGCAAATGGTTGCCTAGAAGAGCAATAGTTATTAATATTACAATTTCTACCACTATAGGAATCGTATAAAATGTTGGACTATTCTTGCGAATTTTTACTTCTAATAGAATACTAGAAACAAAAGCACCACATAAAAAGAAAAAAATATAGAGAAAATAGACAAACCCATTCCAGAAATGCAACTGAAAAATTTCATCTACAAAAAAAGCAAAGTGACCAGTAACATTAGTAGTCAATTTTTGAACGGATAAAAAACCTGCAACATTTACTATTCCTGCAACAAAAGAGAGTAAAGAAGCAATATTTAAATTGTGTTTTAATGTTCTTGCTTTTCCTTGATGTTTAAACATTTTATTCTAATTCCTTTAACAAATCTACTAAATCAAAAACATGAGAGAACATCACTACAGTTCCGTCTGGATGGTATTGCCATTGGTCTTTTGGCCTGTCCCAATACAATTCAACCCCATTATTATCAGGATCATTTAAGTACAAAGCTTGTGAAACACCGTGATCTGCAGCACCTGTTAACGGATAATTGGCTTTTAGCAATCGGTCGTAAATGGTTGCCAAATCTTTGCGAGTAGGGTAGAGGATGGCAGTATGAAACAAGCCAACGCCTTTTTCGTGCGCCAACGGAAAATTTTTGCTGTACCACGTATTCAACCCAATGTGATGGTGGTAACCACCTGCCGAAATAAAAGCAGCTTCGGTACCATACCTTGTGGTAATTTCAAAACCCAATACATCACAATAAAATTCGAGTGAACGTTGCAAATTAGAAACTTTTAAATGAACATGACCAATACGGGTTTCAGCCGGGATTTTATAGGGTGTTTTCATATGTAAATACTTGAAAAGAAGACCTAAAATTAATAATTTCTAGCGTATTTCTATTCTATTATCTTTTTTAAATCATTTGATACACTTCGTCAAATGGAATTCTCATTCTTTCGCCCCAAACGCCATGTTCCTCTCTAATTCCACAGGATACTACCATATTGATTTCGGCACCGCAGGGTAATTTTAAAATGCTTTTAACTTTTCTACTATCAAAACCTTCCATTGGGCAAGTATCGTACTTTTTACTAGCCATTGCCAACATAAATGTCTGGGCTGCTAATGCACATGTTTTATGCACAACAACTCTCATGTCGTTTTCAGTTACTTGATAAACAATTGGTCTGAAAATACCAACAATATTCACGATGGTTTTTCTAATGATACCGAAAAATCCAAAAAAGCTAGTATAGAGAAACGGCATTATTTTACCGTAATAATTTTTCCAGTTTTTGACTCTTTTTTCTTGTTTTTCTATTGGGCTGTTCTTTAGAACATTTTGGGTTTCTAAGTCCATCATCTTTTTAGCTCTTTTTCGAAACAAATCCTGCCTAGTTACAAAAACAACCATTTGTTGGGCAGTAGTTGCCGATTCTTGTTTTAAACAGGCTTCTGAGAGTTTTTTCAGAATTTCTGGATTGGTGATATGATAAAACTCCCAAAGTTGCATGTTAGAGCTGTTGGGAGCTAAAGTTGCCAGTTCGATACAACGTTTAACTTTTTCGGCATTAATAATCTCATTTTTGTAATGCCGTACTGAACGTCGGTAATTGATTATTTCTTCGAAAGTCATATTTAGTCTCTTTTTATTTTATTATAAATTCAGGTAAATCAACGTTTAATTTATCTATATCCTTGAAAATAAACCGTGTGCACATTTTTGTGGATAATATATTTACCGATAAATTGTTCCTTTACTGAAAAACCAAATTGTGGATTGATTCGTTTTGATTAAATGGAGTATTCTTCATTTTTTTAGGCAATTGAGTAGTTATAAAATTAGATTTTATTGCCTAGCGATAGTTTCATAATCATTAATTAAAGTTATAAGATTCACATCGTTTTCTCAGTTGCTGTCGGAATCTCTGCTTTTGCAATTTCAGTTGGAGCAATTATTCCTGAAAACATTTTGGCGTAAGCCGCAGTAAATTCGGCACCAAAAAATAGAATCATTGATGAGTAAGAAACCCAAAGTAGAATGAGAATTATGGAGCCTGCAGCACCGTAAACTGATGCTGGTTCTGCTTTTCCAAAATAATAGGCCAAACTCATTTTGCCAATTGTAAATAAAATTCCCGTAACCAAAGAGCCCAACCAAACGTGTTTCCACCTAATCTTTGCATCAGGTAAAATTTTAAAAATCATAGCAAACAATGCAGAAATTACTATAAGCGAAATGATAAAATTTAATATTCCGTAAATGGTCATGACTAATTTTGAACTTTCAAATTGAATATAATTACTAATAGCAACCAATGCCGTTGAGATTACTAAAGAAATAGTCAATAAAAATGCGATTGCCAATATTAATCCAAAGGAGAATAGTCGTGATTTGATGATAAGCCAAATGCCGTTTTGTGGTTTTACTTTTACATTCCAAATCAGGTTCAATGTTTTTTGAAGTTCTACAAAAACACCTGTTGCACCCACTAATAAAATAGTTATTCCAACAATTGAGCCCCAAGTTGTCGATTTTTCAGCAGTCGATTTTGACAGCACCCCTTGAATTTCCATGGCTGTATCTGAACCAATTGTTTCCGCTATTTGTGCTATTAAATTTTGATTTACAACATCTTGACCAAAAAAATATCCTGCGATGGCAATAATTAAAACTAATAAACCTGGGATGCTAAATATGGCATAATAAGCAATAATAGCACTTTGTCGGAACGGATCTTTGGCATACCACTCTTTGAAAGAAATTTTAAAAAGCTGGACTAAATCTTTTATTTTAAAAGGAATCATTTATTTGGTTTTATTAATTTTTTGATTTTATCAACAAACCTAATTTCTATTTTAGAAGTTTCAATTTCACCTATCAAAAAGCCATACGGTTTTAAAGCCTCAATATGATCGCAAACAATTTTGAACATTGCGGTAAGCGGAATAGCGAGAATAATGCCCGGAATTCCCCAAAGTAGTTCCCCAAGTACTAATGCAATAATGGTAAATAATGAATTAATTTTTACTTGCGAACCCACAATTAAAGGCTCCAATACCCAACCTTGAATGAATTGCACGATTCCGTAAACAATTACAATTCCAAACAATAATTGTGAATTTGCGCCATTTATGGCTGCAATTAAAACGGTCAAAGAGGTGCCTATGATATTACCAACAAAAGGTACAATTTCTAATAATCCACACATGATAGCAAAGAAAATAGCGTTTTCAACTCCAATAATACTAAAACCAATGCCATACATAACCCAAAGCAAAAAAATCATTTTAGAAAGACCAATTAAATATTGTTGCGAAACAGTAGCCACTTTTTGAATAATTTCTTGCATTTCTGTTTGTTGCGATTTTGGAGTTAGTTTTACTAAAAAGGTCTTTATATGACTGCGGTAGTACAATAGGAAAATAAAATATACCAATAACAAAATACAACTCGATAAAAAGCTGGACATTGAACCCAGCATCATTTGAGCGATATTTCCGTAAGAGGGTTGTTCGCTTTTTAAAATTTTGTTTTGTTCTGTTATGGTCAAATTAAGTGAATCGAAAATGTATTGCTGTATTTTAGTTCCTGCTTCAATCGCTTTTTGTTTTAAAATTTCTATATCGCTAATGAGTTCAACAATTTTGTAACCTAAAAGTGAAATTATTATAAAAATTAAAAGCAGTAATCCTAACAGTGAAATAAAAACGGCTATGCTTTTTGGGACTTTTTTCTTTTCCATCCAATTACAAAAAGGTAAAAATAAAGTGGCCAAAACACCACCAATGAATAAAGGAATAAGGAAAACCTGCACAAAGTATAATCCTGAAAATACCAGAAAAAGAACTAACAGTTTTTTTTATAACAGATGATAAAGATGTTGTCATAATTTTATTGGGTATTAAAATTTCGTTTCCATAATTTTACCAATTCGTACCATAGAACTGATACAACCCCAACCCCAATCGCAATTGACAATTGAGTGCTATTTAAATGTTCAAAATAGAAGAATTTTGTTAATGGTTTTACATAAAGTAATAAGCCAGTAATGAAAATAGTAATCCCGATAATGATGGGAACTAAATTATTTTTATACAACATAGTAGTAAAAACTGAATAGTAAAATGACCTATTAACCAAGGTTAAAAATATATTGGCAGTTACCAAAACAACAAAAACCATAGTTCGTGTTACCACTTCATCAAATCCTTGATAAATAGCATATTGATAACAAAATAATGTTCCAATAGTAATAACTAAACCTTGAATTATACTCGTTGAAAGTTCTTTCCAATTGAAAAAAGTGTCCGTAAATGGACGTGGTTTTTGTAACATGGTGTTTTTTTCGATTGGTTCGTTTTCGTAGACTATAGAACATGTTGGCCCCATTACCAGTTCTAAAAATATAATGTGAATAGGAGAGAAGATATTAGGGTATAGCCAACCTAGAGCCAACGGAATAAATACTGTGAGGATTATTGGAATGTGAATGGAAATGACAAATTGAATGGCTTTTTTAAGGTTAGAATATATTTTTCTTCCCATAGAAATAGCGTAGACCATTTTAGCCAAATCATCGTTTATGATAATCAATGATGCTGCTTGCTTGGCAATTTCTGTTCCTTTTTTGCCCATTGCAATACCGATATGAGCCGCTTTTAAAGCTGGACCGTCATTAACGCCATCTCCAGTCATTGCTACAATTTCACCATTCGACTTTAAAGCATTGATGATGCGAAGTTTGGCTTCGGGAAACATTCTGGTAAATAAATTGATTTCTGAAACTTTCTTTTTAAGATTTGCATCAGTTAATTTCATTAATTCATCGCCAGAGATACAATTCTCAAATCCTATAAATCCTATTTGTTTTGCAATAGAAGCTGTTGTTTCGGCATTATCACCAGTAATTATTTTTACTCCAATTCCTGCTTTATAAAAATGGTCTAAAACGTGATGAATATTCTTTTTTGGAGGATCATAAAAGGCTAATAATCCTTTGAATTTTAATTTGAATTCTTGTTGTGTTTTCGGATAGTTTTTACCTTCAAAATGGGCTTCACCAACAGCTAAAACCCTATAACCTTCTGTTGATAATGATTGTATAGCTAGCTCAATTTGTTTTTTCTCTTTTTCTGAAAGTGTTGCAATTGCCATTATGGCTTCTGAACCACCTTTGGCTGCAACAATTCGACTTCCAGATTTGTTTTCGAAAATATGTGTCATCATTGGAGGTTTTCCCGATAACGGATATTCGTGCACCATTTTAAAATGCGAGCGTTCGTCATTTTTGATAACTTTTGAATACGTTTCGTGCAACGCTACTTCCATTGGATCAAAAGGTATAGATTCGCTTGCCCACATTGATATTGATATTAATTCTGCCTCATTATCAGATAAATCACTTTCTAAGTCTGTAATTGTATTAGATTCTAAAGTGAATATTTTTGCCAAACTCATGGTGTTTTCAGTAATTGTTCCTGTTTTATCAATGCAAATTACAGTGGCACTTCCTAATGTTTCTACCGTTTTCATTTGCTTTACAATTATTCCTTTTTTCATCATTCGCCAGGCACCCAATGCCATAAATGTGGTAAATGAAATGGGAATTTCTTCAGGCAAAATACTCATTGCCAAGGTTAATGCTTTAAGTAAACTATCAAATAAATTATAGGAATGAAAATAATTAATTGCCCATACGATTCCGAAAACTATCGCACCAGCAATCGCCATTTTTTTTACAAAATTGCCAACTTGTGTTTCTAATGGTGTTTTTTCTTCTTTAATACTTTCAAGACTTTTACCAATGGTACCTAATTTAGTTTTACTTCCAATGGCTGTGACTGTTGCAATTACTAATCCGCTTGCTACAGTTGTACCTTGAAAGATAGTATTTTCTTTCGACAATTTGTCTTTAATAACAGACATAGACTCACCAGTTAAAATAGCTTCGTTTACCGAAAAATCGTTAGAGTGAATGATGATTCCATCTGCAGCAATGGAGCTTCCTTCTTCTACCAACAAACTATCGCCAATCACTAATTCCTCTGTTTTTATTTCTAAAGTTTCTCCGTTTCGAATGACTTTGCAATTGGGTTTTGTAAAATCTTTTAGTTTGGCTAATGCATTGCGACTTCTAGCATTTTGATAGGATGAGATTAAGGATATTAATACAATTGCTGATACCAAAAAAAGGGCATCGGCCGTTTTTCCGCTGATAAAATAAATGCTCGAGGCTACCAATAATAATACTATCATTGGATCTTTTAAGAAATTTAGAATTGACTTTAAAAAATGATTTTCTTCTTTGAAAACAATTGAGTTATCACCGTTTTTTTTTCTTGAAGCAATGACTTCTTCATTTGTTAAACCATTGATTTTGAAATTATTTGTTTCCATAATGATTACTTTATTTCTTCGTTTTCTCCTTCAAAATCAATCTAAGAGAAGTGTCTTTTGTAAAGTATGCCCATGCCCAATTGATAAATATGATTAATCTATTTCGGACATTTAAAATAAGCATTAAATGCAAAAACATCCAAACCAACCAAGCTAAATAACCTTGAAATTTAAAAAATGGCAAATCTACAACAGCTTTATTTCGCCCAATTGTTGCCATCGAACCTAAATCTTTATAATCAAAATCTCTTGTTGGTTTGCGCTGCATCATTTTCTTAAAATTATAGGCTAAATTCTTTGCTTGATTAATGGCAACATTTGCCAATTGTGGATGTCCTTTTGGGTATATATCAGTTTCCATTAATGCAATATCTCCCAAAGCATAGATGTTTTTAGAGTCAATAACTTTATTTAACACACTGACCTTTAATCTATTGGAATTGCCATAATAAGATTCTGGTAACCCTAAAATGGTGTTTCCTTTTACACCAGCAGCCCAAATGACAGTTTTGGTTTTGATACTATCTCCATTTTTTAAAGTCAATAGTTTACCATCATAATTCGCTACAATTGTTTCGGTCATGATGCTTACGCCCATAGCTTCGAGGTATTTTCTGGAAGCTATTTTGGCTTTTTCACTCATAGAATTCAGCGTATTTTTGCTTCCTTCAATAAGAATTATTTTAAATTTCGAAAAATCGATTCCTGGATAATCTTTGGGTAAAATGTTTTTTCTAATTTCGGCAAAGGCACCTGCGAGCTCAACACCTGTTGGTCCTGCTCCAACTATTACCAAATTTAATAAACTTTCTTTTATGTTTTCATCTGCTGAAATTATATTTTCAAAAGTTTGCAGAATATGATTTCTAATCTTTATAGCTTCGTAAGTCGTTTTGAGCGTAAAAGCACATTTTTCTATTTCTTGATTTCCAAAGAAATTCGTTTTACACCCAATAGCAATAACCAAATAATCATAATGAAAATCGCCAATTGTTGTCGTTATTGTACTGTTTGATTCATCGATATTCAATACTTCTGTTAATCGGATTTGAAGATTTTTTTTGCCTTTAAAAATATTTCTAAGCGGAAAAGAAATACTAGAAGGTTCGAGTTGTGAAGTTGCAACTTGGTAAAATAAAGGTTGAAACTGATGGTGATTTATCTTGTCTATTAGTAAAACATCAAATATATTTTCGTCTATTTGGTGCACGAATTGAATTCCAGCAAAACCGCCACCAATTACTATTATCTTTTGTTTTTTTTGCATAATTTTTTTACCACAGATTTTCACAGATTAAAAAAAGCGAGATTATATTCTCGCTTTTTAATTGATTTGCCATCAATTATTATGTTACCTATTTATATTCCCATAATTGTTTTACAAAGTTGAGATAGTAATGAATAAAAAGTATTATAAAATTTTTATAAAGAGTTATAATATTCCTATTATTTAAAATCAAAAGCAGCGAAATTTCAATATCAATTTCAATGACAATATCAATTTCAAATAATCTATTTTTTTCTTTCTTTCTTTCTTTCTTTCTTTCTTTCTTTCTTTCTTTCTTTCTTTCTTAAATCTGCAATCTTCAATTTCAAATCGCTACATCCTTTCCATATACCAGTTCAATTCTTTTTTCATTTTTTTGTAGAAAAAAATGGTTGAAATTATTTTTTTTAGTCTCACAAAAGCAGTTTCGCTTTTCACTACATAATCGTATGCCTCGTGATGCATGCATCTTACAGCTACGTCAATTTTGTCTTGTGAAGATAGCATTATAACTGGTATCTCTACATCAAATTTTTTAATTTCATCGAGAGTTTGTATTCCATTTATGGCATTTTTTACAATGCCATCTAAATGATAATCAAGAATAATGATATCTGGTTTTTTAGCTAAGCTAGCTATACATAACTCTCCTGTTTCGAAGGAATTTATTTCAAAATCGGCATGGTCTAGTAATTGAATTTCGAGTATTTTTAAGAAAACAGCATCATCATCAACAAGGAATAGTTTTACTTTATTTTTATTTTTATTTAGCACGATGGTATTAATTTAAATTAGTAAGTTCAATTTCGAGTTCAATGCAGGTTTGTAAACACACTTTTTCGAGTTCAAGCACTAGCTCTCCTAATTCGTTTGAGAGCTTAATGGCGTTGGCATACTCTTGTATTCTCTTTGCCATTTCAATTATGTCGGTGCTCATTCCCATAATGCTAAAAGAAGGAAGCATTTTATGAATGGTAGCATCCAACAATTTCCAATCTTTTTCATGAAAACTTTGTTTCAACGTTTTTATTAATGTTGGTGTCTGATTTAGATAGGAGGTAATAAGTTCTGACATTAATACTGGGTTTGACTTAGTTAATTGTAATAAATACGTCATATCCACATATTTTACATTTTCTACATGAAAGTTGCCTACCATTTTTTGTTCTATGATGACAACTGGCTTTTTCATAAGCCCAATAAGTTTGCTGTATAATAACCGTTCATCAACTGGTTTAGAAATATAATCATTCATTCCAACAGCTTTACACTTGGCAACATCTACCGTAGTAACATCGGCGGTAAGGGCTATAATTGGAATGTTAGATTTCATGGTTTTTCTGATGTAATCTGTTGCTTCAAAACCATTCATTTCGGGCATTTGTAAATCCATTAAAATAATATCAAAAGGTTTATTTCCCTCTTTATTTTGTAATTTATCTACGGCAATTTTACCATTTCCAGCAATTTCGCATTCAAAACCAAAATCATCTAATATGGTTTTCATGAGTAACTGATTGAGTTCCATGTCTTCTACTACAAGTATTTTTGTGTCTTTGATATCGGTATTTAGTTCGACTATTTCTGGTTCAAGAACGGCATCGGCAGTTGTTTTTATGAAATTTAAGTTAAAACTAAACGTAGAACCTTTGCCAAACTCGCTTTTCACATTAATGGTTCCGTTTTGAGCTTGAACGAGTTGTTTTACAATGGCTAGACCTAATCCCGTACCTCCAAAAATTCGTGAGGTTCCGCTAGTAGCTTGTTGAAAGTTTTCAAAAATCTGTTCCATTTTTTTGTCTTTAATTCCAATACCCGTATCAGTAACAGCAAATTGTATGGCAACTTCTTTATCGTTTTCAGAAACTTTTTTAACACCCACTGTTATTTCGCCTTGATTGGTAAACTTTACTGCATTACTCACTAAATTTAAGATGATTTGATGCAATCGAACCGAATCTCCCATTAAGACTTCAGGAATAGTTGTGTCATAATGGGTAATTAATTTTAAATTTTTCTCGTGGATTTTAGTTTCAAACAGATGCAGCATGGCTTTAATAGACAATTTAAGTTTGAAAGGTGTTTTTTCGAAAGTCATTTTTCCAGCATCTACTTTGGCGAGATCAAGTATGTCGTTTATTAAAACAATGAGTGCGTCTCCACTCATTTTTATTGCCATTAAATATTCTTTTTGTTTGGCAGTGAGTTCAGTTTTAAGCACCACTTTAGTAAAACCAATAATGGCATTCATAGGTGTTCTAATTTCGTGACTCATATTCGAAAGAAATTGCTGTTTTGATTTCACAGCCTCTTCTGCTTTGGTAGTAGCTGTTTCGGCAGTTACTTTGGCATCCTCAGCAATTGTAGTGGCCAATTCGGCAAAAATCTTAGCCTCTGTGAGTTCTTTTTCTAATTCTTTTTGATTGGTTATATCTATGCTAATGGCAACATATTGATATGGAATTCCTTGTTCATCTAGAAAAGGCACAATGGTCATGTTTAACCAATAATAATGGCCCTCTTTATCTTTGTTTTTAATCTCATTTTGCCACACTTTTCCTTTAGAAATAGTATTCCAAAGCGTACTCATAAATGCCTCAGGATGAAAGGAAGAGTTCACTATTTTATGATTTCCGCCTATCAATTCCTCGTAGGAATATTTAGAAATGGTTACATAGTTCTGGTTAACAAATAAAATTTTTCCGTCTTTATCAGTAATGTCTACGATTGTAGAGGCATCTAGAGCCAACTTATAATCGGTTACTTCTTTTAGAGATTGTAGTAATTTTTTCTCAGCAATTTTTTCATCTGTTATATCTCGCGCCACTACGACGGCACCAATTACCTCATTATTTTCATCTCTATATACAGAGCCGTTGAATAGCACATCAGTTAGTTTTCCATCTTTCATTACCAACGGAAAATTGGAGACGAATCCTTTATCAAAAACTTCTTGATAGACTCTTTTGGCTTTTTCTGAATCTGTAAAATAATTACAGAAATTAGTATTGAATAATTGCTCTCGAGATTTATCCACTACTTCAAGCATAGCTTTATTCATATCCATAATTTTGCCATCAGTATTTATAGTTACCAATGGGTCTAAACTGGCTTCTATTAACTTTCTAGAATATTCAGATAGTAATTTTTTTCGTGAGATTTCTAATTCAATATTTTTTTGAATTAGACTTTCGTTGGCAATGATCAGTTCTTGATTGCTTTGTTTTATAGATTCAGTTAGGACTTCGTTTTCGATTTTCTGATGATGAATTTCAGTATTAATACCTATCCAATGCGAAATTTCTCCATTAGATTCTCTAATGGGTTTTACTCGGTTTAAATGCCAATTATAGTGCTTGTTTTTATCTAAAATTCTAACTTCCATTTCAAAATCAATGCCTTTATTTATAGCAGCTTTCCAATTCATATTGGATATTTTTGCATCATCTGGATGAATAATTTTATCCCAACCATATAGAACTAATTCTTCTAGAGTTAGTCCTGTATAATCTATCCATCGTTGATTAAAATAATTAGTGTTTCCGTCTGAATCGCCATAGCTTACTTTTACAGGCATCAAATCGGTCATTGATTTAAATTTATGGGCATTTTCTACAACTATTTTTTTGGCCAAAACTTGTTCGGTAACTTCATAGGCAATAATTGAGATGCCAGAAATACGGTTATCGGATTCGCGAATGGCCTGATACACAAAATTGAAGTAGCATTCGTCTAGTTTTTGTTTTCGTTGTACAAAAACTTGCATTTCGTAACCATAAAATGGATTCCCTGTACGATATACTTTATTAATTATTTCGGGGAAACCTTGTTGAACTAATTCTGGTAAAATTTCAAATAATTCTTTTCCAATTATTGTATCGCCTTTTCCCCATATTTCTTTAATGGTTTCATTTGCAAATGTTACGACCATGTTTTTGTCTTTTATAATTGCAAAAGCAAAAGACGAATTTACAAACATGTTACTATAGCGTTTTTCACTATCTTCAATTAATTTTCGGGCATTAATTTGCTCAGTAACTTCCGATAAAATTACTATAATACCACTTATGCTATTGTCTTTTTCTCGTAAAGGTTGGTAGGCACAATTAAAAAAAAGATTTTCTGCTTTGTTGTTTCTATTTACAAGAAATTCGTGTTCGTCTATAGTATAAGGAATACCAGTACTCATTATTTTTTCTAGGATTTCCTTTAATCCTTGTTCCTTCAATTCAGGGAATGATTCAAAAAGGGGTTTGCCAATAATAACGTTTGTCTTTCCAAGAATTTGAAGATAATAGTCGTTGGCAAATTCGATTATATATTGTTCACTTCGAAAAATAACAATAGCCACAGGTGCTTGCTTGAAGATATCGATGGAGAGATTATTACTTTCTTTTGACTTTATCATGATAAAAAAATACTACTTTGATTAGATATCTTCGATTGGATTCCGACGTTTGTCTTTTAACTGTTTAAAGTGCGAAGGCGATAGTCCTGTTACTTTCTTGAATTGAGAAGACAAATGGGCTACACTACTATATCCCATTTTCCAGGCGATTTCTGTAACATTAAGCTCACCATAGATAATGAGTTCTTTAATGCGTTCTACTTTATGTGCAATAATAAAATGCTCTATAGTGGTGCCTTGCACTTCAGAAAATTGATTGGCGAGATAGGTATAATTATGATTGAGTTTTTCGCTCAAAAAATCTGAAAAATTAATTTTAATGCTTTCTTCTGTATGATGTACCATATCAATAATGATATTTTTAATTTTTTCAATCATAATCGATTTATTATCATCCATGAGTTCTAAACCAGAATGAAGTAAACCTTGCTTTAAGAGTTCCCGTTTTTCGAAAGTGATTTTCTCCATGATCTCCACTTCGCCTAAATCGACAAAAATGTAGTGCAGACCTAACTTTTTCAATTCGTCTTTAACCGCTAATTTGCAGCGATTGCTTACCATGTATTTGATGAATAATTTCAAGACTAGATTGTATAACTAATTTTAACAAATGTTATACTTTCTAATCTGAAACTGTTGTACTATAGCCGATTTTAGTTATATAATTCCGACATTCTCAAGGTTGACTCTTTTTTTGTCTTTGAGGTGTTTAAAAAAACTTGGTGTAAGTCCAGTTACTTTTTTAAATTGCCTTGATAAATGCGAAACGCTACTATAATTAAGAATGTATGAAATTTGAGTAAGATTCAATTCATCATATAAAAGCAATTCTTTAACACGTTCAATTTTATGAGCGATTATAAATTGTTCTATAGTAATTCCTTTTACTTCAGAGAATATTTTAGAAATGTTGGTGTAATCTAGACCAAGCTTTTCGCTTATGTAATCAGAGTAATTTACTTTAGGAAGTTCATCCGTATAATGAACCATTTCAATAATAACGTTTTTAATTTTTTCGATTAGTACCGCTTTTTTATCATCCATTAATTCTAAACCGGATCGCAACAGTCCGATTTTTAATTGCTGACGTTCATCAGCAGTCAAATCATCCATCACTTCAACAGTACCTAAATCTAAAATAACATAATGTAGCCCGAGTTTGTTTAACTCCTCTTTTACCACCATTTTGCAGCGGATGCTAACCATGTATTTGATATAGAGTTTCATTACTGGTTATTTTAGTTAGGCCAAAATTGGATAAGAATTAACTTTTAGTCCTCGTAGCCGCTTTTTATTATAGTAGAAATCATTTTAAACTGCACATTCGCATTGAATTGATGAGTAGCATGGGCAGGAATAATGATCCCTTGACCTAGAGTTAGTTTATGTATTTTTTCGTTGATAATAATTTCAGCAGTACCATCAATGATTTGAATGTAATTATCAAAAGGCGATGTTTTTTCCGCTAATTCTTCGCCAGCATCAAAAGAGGAGGCCGTAATGTTACCGGTAGTTTTTTTAATAATTGTTTTACTTAAAACAGCATTAGGAATGTACTGAATGATTTCGACAATAATATGAGATTTGGCTTTTTCAATTTCGGAAGTATCCATTTTGTTTAGAACATTACTCTTTTTAATCAAAATTCGCACTAAGCGATTGTATTGAAAATAATTTTCTATTACAAAGGTCGCCTTTTAAATTGGTTAAAAATTAAAAGGAGCAAATTAAATGACTTTATTTAATGTTACTTTATAAAATAGCTAAAATGATGGTAATAAATGAAATATCCTACTTAGTTTATTTAGATATTTTCTGTAAGAAAAACTTTAATTAAATATAAAAGTAGAATTAAAATAATTTATCAAGTAAAATTTAGTTCCCAAATACAATCATACTTTTTCTTGTTTCTTTGTTGTTTATCTAATTGTTATAAAGATTTTTAAATTTAATCTCATATTTCTTAAAAATTAAATATCAAGTAATTAACAATTTTCTATTTCAAGCCTATCAATAATCCAATCTCTATATGGGTTTTCTGAAAATTTAAACAATTGAATAAGATTGAAAAGATGAATTTTATAGAATCTAAGTATTATATTTCCCAACTTCTTTTTGTTTTTTTTATTTACTTTTATAGGGCAACAATGAAAAAGCAAATACATTTTTTATTATTTCTAAAATTCCATACACCTACTTTAAATTACTTTTGGCATCCTGCTATAAATAATATTTTGAATTCAAACTATGGAAATTACAAACACCTAGATTATACAAACTTCTCCTGCACAAACAATAATTTTATATTTTCATAGGAATTAGTCAATGCTTCCTTAACTTGTTCGGGGTTGAGCCAAGCGACTTTTTCTATTCCCTCTTCGGCTTGACCTGAAGCAATACCATCAAAATCAGAAGTCATCTCGAACCATTGGGTAATTTTGAGTTTGTATTTTCCGTTGCGTTTAAAAATATGGTAGGTCTTTTGTAGTTTTTTCGTAACTACTAATTTATTGACACCCGTCTCTTCCTCCACTTCGCGCAGAGCAGTATGAGACATTTTTTCGCCTTTTTCTTTGCCTCCTTTGGGCAAATCCCATTTTCCGTTTCTGAAAATAAATAATACTTCCCCTTTTTTATTGTAAACAAAACCTCCTCCAGCTCGCTGAACAGGGATTTTTTCTTTCAATTTCTTAAAAATTACTTTTTCGTCAGGATAATATAAATAACATTTTTTTATTTTGTTGTTAAACATTTTAATGACAAGCTGTTCTATATCAGTGCTTTCGAGTAAAAATAATTGAAAGTCAGTCTCTTTAACAATTTGATTCGTTAAGAAAAAAGGTTTATCGTTGACAAAAACTTTATACATTTGTAATATGATTTTTAATAAAGATACAGCCGAAAAAACAGCCGAGTTGCTTTTGCAAATAAATGCAATTAAATTGAATCCGAAAAATCCTTTTTCATGGGCTTCGGGTTGGAAGGCACCTATTTATTGTGACAATAGGCTAAGTCTCTCGTTTCCTGCCATAAGAAATTATATTAGAGAAGAGTTTTCTAAGAATATCGAAAAGCAATTCGGGAAGCCTGATGTTATTGCAGGTGTTGCCACAGGAGCAATAGGTATTGGTATGCTTGTAGCTGAGTATATGGGACTTCCGTTTGTATATGTTAGACCAGAGCCAAAAAAACATGGTAGAAAAAATCAGGTAGAAGGGTTCTTGCATAAAGGTCAAAGTGTAGTCGTTGTTGAAGATCTAATTAGTACAGGAAATAGTAGTTTACTTGCAGTTGAAGCCTTAAGAGAAGCTGGTGCAAACGTGAAAGGTATGGTAGCTATTTTTACTTATGGTTTTGCTATTGCAGAAGAAAATTTTAAAAAGGCTCATGTAGACTTGTATACTTTAAGTAGTTATCAAAATTTACTAAACTTAGCGGTAAATAAAAAATATATTAATGAAAATGAGCAGGCCATCTTAAAAGAATGGAATGCAGACCCTGCGTCTTGGGGTGTTGAAGTATAGCTATAAATAACCTAAATTCATAACCTAGGGTATTGACTGCAAATTCGCAAATTTTCATTTATAATTTTTTAAATTTGTAGTAAGAATTAAACCTTAATAAATAAAAAATAGTTCACTACTCGATACTGAATGTTACTATTGAAATAATTATAAAAATATGAACCTAGAAAGTCCTAAAGTTAGCATAGAAAAATCGGCTCAATATCTATTTGATTGCTTATCTGATGTTAGAAATTTTGAAAAATTAATGCCTGAATCTATTGCTAAGTTTGAAGTTATAGGAGAGGATGCTTTTATTTTTGGATTAAAAGGAATGCCGGAAATAAAATTGAAAATGAAAGAAAAAATAGCTCCTAACACTATTATTCTAGGAGCAGCAAGCGATAAATTACCTTTTACATTGAAAGCCAATATTGATAGTATTTCAGATAATACATCGGAAGTACAATTGTTTTTTGAAGGAGAATTTAATGCTATGATGGCCATGATGATAAAAGGGCCTATTAGTAAATTCATAGAAACGCTAGCCGAAAACATGAATAAACTTTAAAAAACAGAAATTTATTCTAAAGCTATCGTCTGTGTTTCCAACGTTTATGAGTCCATAAATAATACTCTGGCGCTTCATAAATTTGTTGTTCTACTAATTTTAGAAATTGATTCGTAATTTCATAATTAGGGATTTTTTTCACATCATCGGAAAGAATTTCAAAACTGGCTTCATAATACCCTCTTCTTACTTTTTTAGTTCTTAAGAAAATCACATTCATATCGTATTTTTTAGATAGCATTTCTGCGCCAGTGTGAACGGGAACTTCTATGCCCATAAAGGAATGCCAATGAAAAACAGAATAAATTTTAGGAGATTGATCACTAGCAAATCCGTAAATGCTCAACACTTTATTCCTGTAATTATTTGCAATAACAGGGATTGTTTCTTTAGTAGTAATAAGATACGCTTTAAATCGGGATCGAATATCATGAACTAGTTTATCAAAATAGGGATTGTTTATTTTTTTATAAATACCGTATCCCTTAAAATCAATATGCCTATTCAATGTTACTGCCCATTCATAGCTCGCATAATGCGCACACATAACGGCAATACTTTTTTGTTTTTTCTCTAGCTCTTTATATACTTCCATGTTTGTAAATACATAACGCTTATCAATTTCTTTCTCAGAGATAGTCATCGTTTTTATCATTTCAAGAAACATATCACACATGTGATGAAAGAATTTTTTTTCAATAATCAACCGTTCTTTATGAGATAAATGAGGTAGGGCTAAAGCTATGTTATCTCTGACTGTTTTTTTTCGGTAACCAATAATGTTATAGACTAAAACATAAACAAAATCAGAAAACAGATATAATATTCGAAAAGGCAGTATAGATATTATCCAAAGTATTGGATATAAAATAAGATAAATTAAAAATTGCATTAAGTTAAATTTTTTACAAATATACATTTAAAACCCTATTTATATAATCCAGTTTAACAAAAGCTAAACAAACATTGACTATTTTTACCACAAATAGCAACTCAATATGAATACAATATTATTAACAATTATAGCATTAAATCTTATCGTTAGTTTTAAAGGATTTGGAGATTTATCCTTTTTTAGAAAGTACGAATTTCACATCGGAAGCATACGTGCTGGAGAGCAAATTAGAATGTTTTCCTCTGCTTTTTTGCATGCAGATCTTGGGCATTTGTTTTTTAATATGTTTACTTTATACATGTTTGCTCCTGTAGTCATTAATCATTTAGAGAGTTTTTCGTTTCTAACCGTTTATTTAGGAAGTTTAATTTTTGGAAGTTTACTGACACTTTATTTTCACAAAGACGATTACAGTTATAGAGCCATTGGCGCATCAGGTGCTGTTACTGGAGTTTTGTATTCAGCAATATTATTGCAACCCGACATGACTTTGTATTTGTTTTTTGTACCAATTCCGATACCGGCTTACTTATTTGGAATTGGATATTTGTTGTACTCTATTTACGGAATGAAAGCTAAGAATGATAATATAGGACATACGGCTCATTTTGGTGGTGCTATTGGGGGTTTTCTAATTACCATTCTAAAACAACCACAAATGCTAACAGAAAATACTTTTATGGTTATTCTATTGGCTATTCCAATCGTAATTCTTTTTGTTATGGCAAAAACGGGAAAGTTATAATTGGCATAACGTTTGTATATGAATTTAGAAACAAATTAAATTTACAGAAAAATGAAAAAAACAGCACTAATTTTTATATTGGCATTTACAACACTTTTAGAAGCACAAGAATTGAAGCAAGTACCAATGATTAATGTATCGGGCGAAGGAAAAATAAAAGTGGTTCCAGATCAAGCCTTAGTTTCAATTTCGTTAGAAACTAAAGGAACCAATGCAGCTGATGTGAAAAAAGAAAACGATATCAAAATGGATGCTGTTTTGAAATACATCAAAAAAGCAAATATTGCTAAAGAAGATTTTCAAACGCAACGTGTTTCTTTGAATCCAAATTACGATTATGAAAAAAAGAAACACAATTATTTAGCCACACAAACTGTACAAATTTTATTAAAAGATTTGTCTAAATATGATGCTCTTGTAGATGGTATAGTAGAAATAGGAATCAATAGAATAGATAATGTTGAATTTAAATCTTCTAAATTTGCTTTATTGCAATCGGATGCCAGAAAGTTAGCGATTAAAGATGCGAAAGCAAAAGCTGAAGATTTTGTATCTGTTTTAGGTCAAAAAGTAGGAAAAGCGATTACAATATCTGATAATTCCCAAAATTACAATCCTCAACCTATTCGTTACGCTATGAAAACTATGGCAATGGCTAGCGATTCTCAAGAATCAAGAGAAACTTTAGCAACTGGCGAAATAGAAATTATTGTAAATGTAAGTGTAAGTTTTATTTTAGAATAAATAAGCGGTAATTTTATATAATTAAAAGTCCCAAACATTATGGGACTTTTTTTTGTGGGTAGAGCAGGATTGTTTAGCCATAAATAGCAAGTTGCCCTTGCTCATTTAAAATAAAAAACTGATTCAAGAAGAATGAATTTTTTATAAATTTTACTTTTCTGATGTTTCAGAATAGTCTTTCATTCGCTCTCCTTGAATATACATTTTTAAAGTATTAAAATGAATAGAAAAAGGCACTTTTCTCCAACCTTCAAAAGCATCATTTTCAGTGTTTGAAGTATATTGATACCAAAGGGAATAGGCCGCACTATCATATCCTTTATTATAAATTGGAGCACCATTTTCGTCACATTCTATTCCCCAAACCATTTCTCTTTTAGGCTGGTCGTGTAATTGATAAACACCCGTACCATTAGCATTCAATTCTACAACAGGTTCTGCACCTTCAAAGTAATAAGTACCAGTAATAGGGTAGTCAATATTTGGAGTTATATAATGTGTTCCATCGCTAGTTTCTATTGAAGTGAATGAGTTTTGAGCGAAATTTTTTGAAGCAAAAAAGAGCAATGTAATTAGAATTGTATTTTTTAATTTCATGACTTTTGTGATTTTATTTCAAATATATAAATTTTGAATCGTATGTGAAGTATTTTACTTTCATAAAATTGTTAAAATTATAATGAAATTTCTTTTCATTTTTTTAATGCTTTTCAATCCATAATCTAGCATTAACAAATGCTTCTAACCATGGGGAAACTTCATCGTTTCTGTCTTTTGGATAATGTGCCCAGTTCCATTGAAAAGTAGAACGCTCAATGTGAGGCATCATTACCAAGTGACGACCTGTTGTGTCGCATAACATTGCAGTATTAAAGTCAGAACCATTTGGATTGGCAGGATAGCTCTCGTAACCGTATTTCCCAACAATGTTGTAGTTTTCTTCTGGCTCAGGCAAATGGAATTTTCCTTCCCCGTGCGAAACCCAAACACCTAAAGTGCTACCAGACAATGTAGATAACATTACCGATTTGTTTTTTTGTATAATAACAGATGTAAATATACTTTCGTGTTTGTGACTGTCATTATGTAACATTTTTCCATGTACTTTGTGTTCTGGATTGATTACTTCCAATTCCATGAACAATTGGCAACCGTTACAAATTCCAACCGACAATGTATCTTTTCTTTTGAAGAAGTTTTTCAATGCTGTGTTTGCTTTTTCGTTGTATTTGAATGCTCCAGCCCAACCTTTGGCAGAACCCAAAACATCCGAATTGGAAAATCCACCAACAGCTCCAATAAACTGAATATCTTCCAGATTTTCACGTCCCGAAATCAAATCGGTCATGTGAACATCTTTTACGTCAAATCCTGCTAAGTACATTGCATTGGCCATTTCACGCTCGGAATTACTTCCTTTTTCACGAATGATAGCTGCTTTCGGTCTTAGTTTTGAGTTGTCAATTAAAGGCTTTTTTCCTGTAAAATGTGTAGGAAAAGTGTAGTTTAATACTTGGTTTTTGTAATTGTCGAAACGGGCTTGAGCCGTACCGTTTTTAGCTTGTTTTTGATCTAATAAGAAAGATGTTTTAAACCAAATATCTCTTAATTCAGAAACGTTATAGTTTGTGAGTTGTGAGTTGTGAGTTATTTGTAATGAATCATTTTGGGTAACTTGACCCAATTTAAAGAATTCAATTCCATTTTCATTTAATTTATTTTCGAAAACAGTATCTTCATTTGCTTGAATAACAACACCAATATTTTCTGCAAAAAGGATTTTTACCAAATCTTTATCTCCGAAAACAGAAAAATCAATTTTTGCTCCCAAATTCACATCAGCAAAACACATTTCCAATAAAGTAGTAATCAAACCACCGCTTCCAATATCGTGACCTGCCAAGATTTGATTGTCTAAAATCAATTCTTGAATCGTATTGAAGGCATTTTTAAAGAAAGGTGCATCTTTAATAGTTGGCGCTTCGTTTCCAATACTATTCAAAGTTTGTGCAAAAGAAGAGCCTCCTAATTTGAAATCGTCTTGGGACAAATTAATATAATAAATAGAGCCACCGTCTTTTTGCAAAACAGGTTCTACTACTTTTCTAATATCGATACAATTTCCACCTGCAGAAATAATCACCGTTCCCGGTGCAATTACTTCGTCGTTTGGATATCTTTGTTTCATCGAAAGTGAATCTTTTCCTGTTGGAATATTGATTTCCAATTCGATGGCAAAATCAGAACAAGCTTCAACCGCAGCATACAAACGAGCGTCTTCTCCTTCATTTTTACAGGCCCACATCCAGTTAGCCGAAAGAGAAGTCCCTTTCAATCCGCCTTTAATTGGAGCCCAAACAATATTGGACAACGATTCGGCAATGGCGGTTCTTGTTCCAGCAACAGGATCAATTAAGGAAGCAATAGGAGAGTGCCCAATTGAAGTTGCAATTCCTTCTTTTCCTATGTAATCCAAAGCTACGACACCACAATTGTTCAATGGCAATTGTAATGGTCCAGCACATTGTTGTTTGGCTACTTTTCCACCTACACATCGATCTACTTTGTTGGTCAACCAGTCTTTACAAGCAACTGCCTCCAGTTGTAATACTTGCTCTAAATAACTAGTAATTTTTTTTACATCATATCTTAAAGCGGGATAATTGTAATGGATGGTTTTGTCTATCATTACCGTTTTTGGCGAACTTCCAAAGAAATCTTCCAAAGCATAATCCATTGGTTTCAATCCAGTGGTTTTGGACTCGAAAGTAAAACGGTGGTCGCCAGTTACGTCTCCCACTTGGTACATTGGAGAACGTTCTCTATCTGCAATTCGTTGTAAAATATCTATATCTTTTTGACCAATAACCAATCCCATTCTTTCCTGAGATTCGTTACCAATGATTTCTTTGGACGAAAGGGTAGGGTCACCCACAGGCAATTTATCCAAGTCAATCAATCCTCCCGTTTCTTCCACCAATTCCGAAAGACAATTCAAATGTCCACCAGCTCCATGATCGTGAATGGAAACAATGGGGTTGTGGTCGCTTTCCACCAAACCACGAATGGCATTGGCAGCACGTTTTTGCATTTCTGGATTGGAACGTTGGATAGCATTCAATTCGATACCTGAACCAAAAGCGCCAGTATCGGCTGAGGAAACTGCAGCGCCACCCATTCCTATTCTATAATTTTCTCCACCAAGAATGACGATTTTGTCTCCTTCTTGTGGTTTCTTTTTTATGGCTTGATCTAATTTTCCGTAACCAATTCCACCCGCTTGCATAATTACTTTGTCATAACCCAACTTTCGGTTGTTTTCTTCGTGTTCGAAAGTTAGAACTGAACCCGTGATCAGTGGTTGCCCGAATTTATTTCCAAAATCAGAAGCTCCATTCGAAGCTTTGATTAAAATATCCATTGGAGTTTGGTACAACCATTTTCTTTCGGCTACAGCATCTTCCCATGGTCTGTTCTTTTCCAATCTTGAATAAGAAGTCATATATACTGCTGTTCCAGCCATTGGTAATGAACCTTGTCCACCTGCTAAACGATCACGGATTTCTCCTCCCGATCCTGTTGCAGCTCCGTTGAATGGCTCTACAGTTGTTGGAAAATTGTGTGTTTCTGCTTTTAAGGATATAACCGAATCAAATTCTTTTATTTCATAAAAATCTGGTTTGTCAGCCGTTTTTGGAGCGAATTGTTGTACTCTTGGACCTTTTATAAAAGCTACGTTGTCTTTGTATGCCGAAACTATATCGTTAGGGTTTTCCTGAGATGTTTTTTTGATTAATTTGAAAAGAGAAGTTTCTTTTTCTACACCATCAATTACGAAAGTGCCGTTGAAAATCTTGTGGCGACAGTGTTCTGAATTGGCTTGCGAGAAAGCAAAAATTTCTGAATCGGTTAATATTCGATCTAACTTTTTTGATAGATTATCTAAATAATCTACTTCTTCACCACTCAATGACAAACCTTCTGATTGGTTGTAAGCAGCTATGTCGTCAATGTTTAGAATGGATTCAGGTTGCATGTGAATCGTGAAAATATCTTGATTCAACTCGGTATATTTTTGCGAAAGCATTGGGTCGAAATCTGTAAAATCTTCCGAAACTTTATAAAATTCTTCGATTCGGATGATTCCAGTGATTCCCATATTTTGGGTAATCTCGACTGCATTAGTGCTCCAAGGAGTTATCATAGCGGCTCGAGGTCCAACAAAAAAATCCGTAAGTACGGATTTTTCTATTTTATTGGAGTTAGCAAAAAGCCAATTGAGTTTTAAAACGTCTTGAGCTGAAATTTGATTTGTAGTTTGTACAGCAAAAACCGTGTTTGTTGGGTTTTCGAAGAAATGAATCATTGTTTTGTAGTTTTATTCCGCTACGCTCCATACAGTTCGGGCGCCTCGAGTGTGTTGTTGCTGCAAATTTAGTCTAAAAAATCACAATCTACAATGTACAGTTATAAAGAGTTTTTAACATACTATTTTGGAAATGCAGCACTTTGATAAGCTCCAATATCGGGAATAATTGTTCTTGTAACTCCTAAAATATCAGTTGGAATTCTATATGCAGTATTTCCTTTCTGAAACGCTGATGAGGTTTCATCAATATTCAATTTATTCTGGTTTACATTATAAAACTTAGGCTCTTTATTTTTTATATTTCCTGATTCTTGATTTCTAATAAAATTATAAATTTCGTCATTGGCAATTCCTGTTCCTCTATCATTAAACTTAATCAAGCAGTTTTCAAATGATGAATTAAAAGACGCAGAATCTACCTTGTCTAAAAACAATTCGACATTATTTGAACCATATATTATACAATTGTTGAAAGTTGCTCGATCTAAATTCGAAACTGTAATGCTCTCGTCTTCGTTTTTTTCGAAATTACTAATGTAAACTGACAATTGTTTTGAACTGTTCCAATTATTATTAAAAGTACAATGTGTAAAACTATAATCTCCACCTATAGTACAAGCTAATCCTGCTTGACCTGCATAATTAATGGCTACATTTTCTCCTAGAATTGTGGAGACTCTCGCTAAAATACCGTAGTTAGAGGAATTATAAATTTGCGAATTGGTTATAGTTAAGTCGCTTTTTTGCATCAAAAATCCTAAAGAAGCATTTTTTAGGGTTAAATGATTAACGAAAGAGGTACTTCCATCTCTTAGCCAAACAACACCCCATTGTCCTGGTACATCCGAAAATTCAGGTTCTAGACGATCGCCCTCAAAAATCACTTCATTTTCTTGAGGTTTATCAGGATTTAGCGATGCAGTTCCGTTAATTCTTAATTGTGCTTTTGGCTGAACAATTAATCCAGATTCTGAATGAAAATGTACTCTAGCTCCAGCATCTATCTTTAAAATTTTTCCTTCTGGAACACCTGCATATCCATAAATAACATAGGGTTTTTTATTTGTAAAATGAAATTCGTTTCCATTTATAGGATCATTTTCATTCAGTTCAAAACCATTAATTCGTACCTCCAAATTATCTTTATCAACACCTAAAAGCAAATTTTCTTTCGTTCCATCTTCATATTTTTGTGGATATAAAAAAATTGCATCTTGAATTAAAGTTACCAAATTTACTTTTTGCAAATTACTACCCGTATCAAATTGGATCTCATCAGTATAAAGAAAATCGGTAGGATTTGCGTCAGATATACTAGCAGTAGTTTCAATAAAAATATACAAACTATCTTTGGCTAAAAGCTCAACATTATTGAACGATTTCCCGTCTCCAATTCCATTACCATCTTTATCTTCACCAGTCATGCCATCAACCATCATTCTGTATTTAGAATTTGCATTTTTTAATTTTATGGTTGGAATCGCAATGTCTTTATTACTGCGATTATACACTTTTAAGGTATAGGTACTAGAACCGATATTAGTAAAAACGGTATCTAAATAAACAGTGTCTTTTGAGAATTGTAGGTTTCCAGAACTTGGAACTGTATCAAAGTCTTTTCGACAAGAACTCATTGAAATAAGAATTCCCACAAAAAGGATATAAATAAATTTAGGCATTGTTTTTTGAATTTTGGTAAAAATAGTAAAAAATGTTTACTGGTTTATTTCTTGATTTATTTAATTGTAACGTAAAATTTTTAAAAATAGTCTTTTTTCAATCATCTTTAATTCTATTCGCTTTTATGTATACTCTTAATGTACTATTTTTACATCAAAAACAGACTAATGAGTTTTGATAAAGATAAAATCCTTAAACAATGCAATGCATTTTCTAAAAACACCTTAATGGAAACATTAGAAATAGAATTTATAGATGCAGGAGAAGATTTTCTTGTGGCTAGAATGCCAGTCAATTCAAGAATTTATCAGCCTATGGGTTTATTGCATGGTGGCGCAAGTGTTGCCTTGGCGGAGAGCGTTGGTAGTGCAGCATCGATGTTATTTATAAATCATGAAGTCAGTGAAATTCGTGGAATAGAAATTTCAGCCAATCATTTAAAGGCTGTAAAAGAGGGATTTGTAATTGGTACTGCAAAGAATATTCATAAAGGAATAAGTATTCATTTATGGGAAATTAAAATTACCGATGAGGAAAATAATTTGATTTCACTTTGTAAGTTAACCAATATGGTTTTGCCTCGAAAAAAAGTATAATGAATCCACTCGAAAATTTGACCTTGACTGCAATTTTAGAAAAAGCAAATCATCAAATAAAAGCAGAATTACCTTTTGTATTGTACAATAAACCCTATTCAAATCAGTTAATTGGACTTTTTCAGAAAAATGATTCTTTACATTTTGTTGAAAATTTCGAGGAAGTAGGTTTTGTTTTTGCTCCTTTTGATGGAAAAAAGGTTTTCATTCCCGAAAATCAATCTGAAAATCAAACTGCTTATTTTGAAATAAATAGTAGTCTTGAAACTGAATTTTATTTCAATCCAAAAGAAGATGCTGAGGCTAAAAATAAGTTTATAAAACTTGTTGAAAAGGGAATTAAAGGTATTGAATCAGATGAATTAACGAAAGTAGTTTTGTCTCGTAAAGAAGTTATTGAAGTTTTTCATTTAGATGTAATGATTTTGTTTCAAAGATTGCTAAACGAATATCCATCGACATTTACATATTGTTTTTTTCATCCAAAAGTAGGGTTGTGGTTGGGCGCATTTTCTGAGCAGTTATTACAATTAAAGGGTATTAATTTTCAGACCGCTGCTGTAGCTGGAACACAGTTATACTTAGATTCGGAAAAAATAGTTTGGAAAAGTAAAGAGCAACAAGAGCAGCAATTGGTAACCAATTTTATTTTTGATAATGTTAAAACAGTTTCTTCTAATTGTACTGTTTCTGAGCCATATACTCTAAAAGCGGGTAATGTTGTTCACATAAAAACGGATATAAAAGGAACATTAGATGCAAATTTTAATTTAAAAGAACTTTTAGAAATTTTACATCCAACACCCGCGGTTTGTGGACTTCCAACTAATAATGCTAAAAATTTTATTTTAGCAAGTGAAGGTTATGATAGAGAATACTATTCTGGTTTTTTAGGTGAATTGAACAAAGATTTTAGTTCTCAGGAAAAAAGCACTGATTTGTATGTTAACTTGAGATGTGTAAAATTTGAGATTGCTTCGAATCTCAAAATGACAAAAGCAAATATTTATGTTGGATGTGGCATAACAAAAGAAAGCATCCCTGAAAAAGAATGGATAGAAACGGTAAATAAATCGATGACAATTAAGAAGATTTTAGATTTAGATATTTAGAATTTTATCTTTGTACCTTTGGTTTAGTAATAAAATGAAAATATGAAATTAGACATACTTGCTTTTGGAGCCCATCCTGACGATGTTGAGTTAGGTTGTGCTGGAACAATTGCTAAAGAAGTAGCATTAGGAAAAAAAGTAGGAATTATAGATTTAACTCGTGGAGAACTAGGAACTCGTGGTTCTGCGATAATTCGGGATCAAGAAGCAAATGCGGCTGCAAAAATTTTAGGAGTTTCCATACGCGAAAACTTGAATATGCGGGATGGATTTTTTGTAAATGATGAGGAACACCAATTAGAAGTTATTAAAATCATACGCAAATACAAACCAGATATTGTTTTGTGCAATGCTGTTGATGACCGTCATGTCGATCATGGTAAAGGAAGTAAATTAGTTTCAGATGCTTGTTTTCTTTCGGGATTAATAAAAATTGAGACTCAGTACAATGAAGTTAAACAAGAAGCTTGGAGACCAAAGTTAGTGTATCATTACATACAATGGAAAAATCTTCAGCCTGATTTTGTAGTAGATATAACTGGCTATAATGACAAGAGAGTGGAATCTATTTTGGCATATACCTCTCAGTTTTATAATCCCAATTCTGATGAACCAGAAACGCCTATTGCTTCAAAAAATTTTCTAGAGAGTTTAAATTATCGTGCTAAAGATTTAGGTAGAATTATAGGAGTAGATTATGCAGAAGGTTTTACTGTTGAGAGGTATTTGGCCATCAATAGTTTAGGGGATTTGATATAATTTTTTTTAATTATTTCTTTGTAAAATAAAACTTTTGCAATACATTTGCACTCGTTAAAAATGGTGGTTGTAGCTCAGCTGGTTAGAGTATTGGTTTGTGGTGCCGAGGGTCGCCGGTTCGAACCCGGTCAGCCACCCAAAATGTTAAAGCTTCGAGGAAACTCGAAGCTTTTTTTGTTTTTATACTTTTTTTATTTCAGGACATATCTTACTTTCCGTCTTTATCTACAACTAATCGATTTTCACGGTTAGCTATTTCCCAAGCGGTAGCAAAAGCCAATTGTGTTCTTTTTGATAATGCATCAAATTCAATTTTATCTACTTCGTCAGTAGCTTGATGATAATCGTCATGTGTTCCATTAAAAAAGAAAACTGAAGGAATTCCATTTTTTGCAAAGTTATAATGATCAGAACGGTAGTAAAAACGATTAGGATCGTTTCTGTCATTGTATTTGTAATCGAGATTTAAATGAATGTATTTTTTATTTACATCTTCACAAATGTTATATAAATCACTTGAAAGATAATCTGAACCAATAACATATACATAATTATTAGAGTCAGCATGCGCTTCGTCTCGGCGACCAATCATGTCAATATTTACATCGGCAACAGTATTAGCTAAAGGAAATAAAGGATTTTCTGAATAAAAGCGTGAACCATGTAAACCATGTTCCTCACCAGTAAAATGAAGAATTAATATTGAACGCTTTGGTCCATTTCCGTCCTTTTTTGCTTGGGCAAAAGCTTGCGCAATTTCTAATAAGGCAACTGTTCCTGAACCATCATCATCGGCTCCATTATAAATTTCATTATTTATTATGCCTACATGGTCATAATGAGCAGAAATCACGACTATTTCATTTGGTTTTTCAGAACCTTCTATAAATGCCCAAATATTTTCTGAATCAGGTAAATTTTCATTTCTTTTAGCATTTAGGAATGCAGCAGGAATGTTTTGATAATAATTTTGAGCTCCTTTAGGAAAAGGAATGTTATTATCTTTATAATTATTAATCAAGTATTCACCAGCTTTTTTCTGACCTTTAGATCCCGTTTCTCGACCTTCCATTTCGTCTGAAGCTACTACATACAGATGTTTTTTTAGTTCTTCTGCAGTTATAGAGTTAATGTATTTACTGACTTCAACAGTACTATTCTTTTTTTGACTGGCACAACTTAAAATGGCGAAAGATAGTAAACTTAGTAAAGTGATTTTTTTCATATTTATTTAAATGAATAACAAATATCTAAAAAAACATTCAAATTATCGAAATAGGCTATGATTTATTGTTTAATTTTTAAAATTTTAAAGAGTCAGCTATTTTATTCAAACGCATTTCGGTTATTTTTTCTTCATTTAGAGATTCTGCAAGTAGCTCAGCAATTGCATTTTCATTCATACTTGCGGCATAAGTAGAAAGGATATTATAAGTTGCAATTTCATAATGTTCTATTTTACTTAAAGCAAGTACAATTCCTGCATCTCTAACACTACCAAATTTTGTGGTTTCAATGATTGAATCTATTTCATTAATTAGAGATTCAATAGATTTATTTCTTTGTAAAATAGGGTTTTCGTTTGAACATAAGAAAGCATCTTCTAATCGGATAACATGATTTTTTGTTTCTTCAAAGTGAATGGTAATTGCTTCAATGAGTTCAAATGAACAGGAATTTTTTATAATTTTTGGAAAAGCTATTAGTAACGCTTTCTCTATATAATATAAAGATTTTATTTCACTAAGAAGTAATTCTTGAATTTGTGCAGTACCATTGAATTTAAATTTAACATAACGTAAATCATTGTCATTTACCACATCATTGTGTTGGGGGAATTTTTTTGCAGCGTCCATTTTTCATAGTTTTAAGTTAAAGAAATATTTAAGGTAAATTCTGGGGCGAATTAATGGTGCAAATATACTTATTTTTTAAATTATCAAGCATATTTAACGTTTTCTATTGACAACGATAATTTGTAATTTATATTATATAAATCTAACAATTATCTATAAAATATCGAATTATCACGAGGTTTAAAGTGATTAAGACAATTCTTTATTCCATAAATCAATGTATTTTTTTGCGCTTTTAACATAATCGTGCTCTTGTTCTATAAAAATTCTAGCTCTTTTACTTATAGCCTCAATTTCTTTAGGGTTTTCAATCAAAAACGACAATTCTTTTACTAAATATGTAACATCGGGTACTGCATTTATAGCGACTCTTTCTGTTAATTTATAGTGATTAACAAATTCAGTTTCGGCACCTGTAAAAACTACTTTTCCTTTTGCCATTGCTTCTAGTGCATTGTAACCTTGGTCATGGGCATATACTTGATCTAAAATAATATGCGCTTTATTGTATAAATCTATATATTTTTCATAAGGAACATCTCGAGTAATCACAACTTTTACTTTTGGATAATATTTCTCTTCAATAATTTCTAATGCTTTTTCAAAAAAATCATTTCCTTTTTTAAAATAACTTTCTGAATTAATACCATGAAAAATAATAACTTCTTCTGTAAAATTTATTGGTAAAACTTTGAATTTATCAATATTAATAGGATTTGGTATTAATCCTAAATATTTGGAATGATTAATTAAAGGAATGTGATAATCCATATCAGAAGCTATTATTCCAATTGTATTTTTTACAATAAAATAATGTAACTTTTTATAGGTTTCAGTTCTAAACTTTAAAACATTCTGGTATTTTTTTTTATTTATTTTTCCATTTAAATAAGGTTGTGCAACTGATTTTATAGCAGTGTTTTCAAAAGCATATTTTACAGATAAGTAATCAGTGCCACAACTTAATAGAAAAGATTTTTTATTGTTTTTGAAAAGAAATTTTAATATGCGTTTCTCATAATATAAACCGCAATAAAAGCTGTTTTCATTAATGAGCTGAACTACATCGAAGCCAACGAAGTTTGATTGATATTTTTTGAATTGTTTATATGTAAAATAAGAGTTAATATTATATCCAGTAAGTTTATATATTCCAACTTTTATTTTTTTTAGAAAAGTAGAATTCCATTTTAATCCTATTGGATAGTCTACGGGATAATTTTTAAATCCATCATTAAATCCAATAATGACAACATTATGCCCCAATTTTATTAAACCCTCTTTTAGAGAATTATGAAGTCTACTGTATTCTCCTACAAGTAAAATGTTCATTTATATTTTTATATTTGACAAATATATTTACATTTTCAGAATAATGAATCATTCTAAAACTAAAATTGCCATAATCACTACCTCTTTAGGAGGAGGAGGTGCTGAACGGTCTAGTGCATTATTGTCTATACTATTATCAGACTTGGGGTATGATATTCATGTTGTAACTGTCTTAGATGATATTACCTATGATTACAAAGGTAAATTACTAAATTTAGGGAGTTTAAAGAATAATAATGATACTTTATTTGGAAGATTTAATAGATTAATAGTTTTTAATAAATTTCTAAAAGAAAATAATTTCGATTGGATAATTGACAATAGAATTCGCTCATCAACTTGGTCTGAATTAGTGATTTCTAGATTTGTTTATAATCCTAGTCGTGTTATTTATGTTGTAAGAAATTTTAATGTTGGGTTGTATTTTCCTAAAATTAAATTTATTGCTAAAAGAATTTATAAAGAATCGCCTTATATAATTGCTGTTTGTGATGATACAAAATATGAAATTCAAAAAGAGTATGGTTATAAAAACGTATTGCGAATATACAATCCTATAGATAAAATAGCTTTATTGAATGCAGCTAAAGACGAAATTAAAGAAGGGAATTTTATTCTTTCGTATGGAAGAATTGATGATGAAGTAAAAAATTATTCGTTATTAATTGAAGGGTATTCAAAATCGATTTTGCCTAAGAATAATATAGCTTTATACATTATTGGAGATGGTAAAGATGTTGAGAAATTAAAGCACAAAGTAAAACAATTAGCATTAGAGGATAAAATTATTTTCAAGCCAAAATTGGTTAATCCTTTTGGATATGTAAAATCGGCTCTTTTTACTGTTTTAACAAGTAGACATGAAGGATTTCCTAGAGTAATCATAGAATCTTTAGCACTAGGAACTCCAGTAATTTCAGTAGACTGTACATCAGGACCTCGAGAAATTATTGAAAATAGACAAAATGGATTATTGATTGAAAATTATAATCCAAATGAATTGACAAAAGCTATGAATCTATTTATTGAAGATTCTGTTTTATATAATTATTGTAAAAATAATGCTTCGAAAAGTGTTTCTCATTTATCATTGCAATCTATTTCAAATGAGTGGCAAAAAATCTTATTAAAATAAAGTTTATTTTTTAAATACAGAATTCATTAAACCCATTCTGGCTAGAATGTGATTTAATTTAATTAATATTTTGAGAGCAAATGGTTGAAGATGGAGTAGTACTCTTTTTTTAATGGATAAATTCATTAAATTAATTCCTTTATAGAAAAAATAAAAATTTCGCATATCGTTATTTAACTTGCATTTTAAAGCAACTGAAAAGCGATTATAATCAAGAAGTTTTTTAAGACTTAAATTACTTTTTTCTAATTCAATATATTTATTGAAAAAGTAAGGGTTAACACTGTAAGTATAATTTTTGGATAGGCTATTGGTATCATAAACATATTTAGCCAATATTTTCCAATTAAAAACTATCGGATAAATAAGTCCAATGCGAATCCATAAATCTATATCTTCTGCATTTTTAAGATTAACATCAAAATTTCCTATTTTTTCAAAGACACTCTTATGAAAAACGGCACATGAACTCCAAATAACACTTTCTTTTTGACTGGCTTCAAAGTAATTTACAACTTGACAATCGCTAGATTTCTTGATAGAGTATACTGCAGGAATTATTTTTTTTAAAGTTTCAATTTCAAAGGCTGCCGTAAATACTTTTTCATTTGGAAATTGATTAATATTCTGAAGCATTTCTTGTAAAAAATCTGGTAACCAATAATCATCAGCATCTATAAAAGTAATATACTCTGATTGCGCGACTGAAATACCATAATTTCGGGCACTTGAAACGCCTTCATTTTCTTTATAAAAATAGCGAATTCGAGAATCAGTATATTGTAAAATTTTTTCTTCGCTGGTATCAGTCGAACCATCATTAACAATAATCAGTTCAAAATCTGTAAAACTTTGATTGAGAACACTATTCAAAGTATTTTCAATAAACTTTTCTTTGTTGTATAAAGGTATAATGACTGAAAAAAATGGCATTTTTTATGAATTTGATGGTTTGGTAATCACAAAAATGGTTTCACTTTCACTCAAATAATATTTGTTTTCATCTTTAAAAGAATCTCTTATCTCGACTAAAAACCCACAACTTTCCAGTCTTCCTTTCAATCCAGATACTGAATATATGCGAACATGATCTTCTTGCCCAAAATGTTTTAATCGCTCTTCATCAGTCACAATAGAATAATTTTCATAAATAGTTCCTTCTTTGTATGGAGTTTGAATCAGTGCTTTAGCTCCTGGTTTCAGGATTCTAAATAACTCTTTTATTGCTTTAATATCATTTGTTATATGCTCTAAAATATGGTAACAGATAACTAAATCAAAACTATTATCATTAATTTTTAAATTTGTGATATCAAATTGATGGTCGGCAATAAAATCTCCTGACAAATCGGTGCTTTGATAATTAAGAGTTTTAATTTTTTTAAGTTTACGATACAAGCATCTCGATGGAGAAAAGTCTAAAATAGAACTATTAGGTACTAAAAATTCATTCTCTAATAGCTGCCATAACCTTCTATTTCTCTCTAGACTTCCACAATTTGGACACAATGAATCTTTATTTGAGGTAGTTATAAAATGACTTAAATTTTTGCCACAAATATTGCATTGATATATATTTCCTCTATATAAAAAAGAGTATAAGCTTCTTAAATTCACTTCCTGATTAATAATTAATTTTCTAGGAATAATTTGAGTAATAATACTTTTAATAGCTTGATACATAGTTATTTATTTTCAATATTACATAAATATCCCAATCGATATAAATCAAAAATAAAGAGTGAAGGATTTCTGCTTGATAGATTCTTAAGAAATACTAATCTTGTTGTTTTGTAAAAAAATGAAAAAGCAAAGAGCAATTTAAAATCTTTAATCTTTGACACTAGTTTTGAAATTCGCACATAATCCGAAGCAATTAATTGGTTATCAATTAAATGTTTCAAAACTGATAATGATTCGTTTTCCTTTTTAATAGCAATTTCAAAATCGTCTAATCCTAAATGATAAACAGGATTGTCAATTTGATCTATTTTAATTTTTTTTCGCATTAAATCATAGGAAAACAATGTGTCTTCGTGTCTTAAATTAGGGATTGTTTCATTAAAAGATACTTTTTCAAAAATAGATTTCCGAATTAAAAAATTCAATGTCAAAAAACTTAAATATGGCTTTTCATTTCTAGTTTCAAAAGATAATGCTTCTCTATTTTTCCCGTACATCCATCTTAACAGTTTATCTTCGCTAGGCTTTTCCTCTTGATAAAGAATACCACCATAAACTATTTTCTCCTCATTATTGATATGCATAATGTATTCAGAAATGAAATGTTTATTTTTAGGTAATACGTCCGAATCTAAAAAAAGCAACCAATCGTATTTTGCTTTTTTAGCTAGTAAATTTCTTATTTTGCTTCTTCCGATATTTGTTTCCAGTATTTTATAACTAGAATTTTCTATACCATTTATTTTGTCGTTATCAAGAAAAAGAGTTTCAGAGGCATCATCCAAGCATATAATTTCAAATTCAATTCCAGATTTCTCTATTTGTTCGTGAAGAACTGAAACGAGTTTTAAAATATTATAATTATATGTTGGAATGAGTATGGATAACATTAAACTGTTCGCTGAACTACTTCAAAAATTTTGCTGTCTTCACATTTTAGTGTTTTAGATGGAAATTTCATCAATAAAGCATAGTCATGAGTTGCCATAATAACCGTTTTACCGTTTGCATTTATTTTTCGTAAAACTTCTAAAACCTCCACACTAGTTTGAGGGTCTAAGTTTCCAGTGGGTTCATCTGCTAATATTAATTCGGGGTCGTTCAATAATGCTCTTGCAATGGCTACCCGCTGTTGTTCACCTCCAGAGAGTTGATGCGGCATTTTATTGGCAATTAATTTCAAATCTACTTTATCTAAAACTTCATCAATTTTATTATCCATTTCAACTTTATCAATCCAGCCTGTTGCTTTTAGAACAAAAAGCATGTTTTCTTTTACAGTTCGGTCAGGTAATAGCAAAAAATCTTGAAAAACAATTCCTAATTTACGTCTTAAATACGGAATATCATCATCTTTGAGTCCCGCCAAATCATAGTCGACAATACTTGCTTGCCCTTCTTTTAATGGCAAATCGGCATAAAGTGTTTTCATAAAACTACTTTTTCCAGATCCTGTTTTCCCGATAATATATATAAAATCTCCCTTATTTACTTCAAGATTAATATTTGATAAAATGACTTTATCTTCTTGATAAATAGTTACGTTTCTTAAAAATAAAATAGGTTCAGACATAATGAATTTGTTTATGGGGTAAAAGTAATAAGATAACGTTGGTATTCAAAATAAATTTTAGAACTAATTAAAATTGAAATCATATTGTTAAAAAAGATGTTCATAATAAAAATAGCATTTACTTCGTTATGCAATACAGAGTAATACTTTTGAATCAATAAATAGAAATAAGATGCGTAAATTTTCAAGGTTATTTTTTCTGCTTTTTCTAATGATGTTCACTGTGGTTTCCGCCCAAAAAACGGCAATTTACACTAATGATTTGCAGGACTTTAATAGAGCTATTTCTTTATACAAAGAAAATCAATATCAATCAGCTCAAATAATTTTCGATAAAGTAAAATCAGCAATAAAAAGTACTGATATACAGGCTGATTGCGCTTATTATAGTGCTATTTGTGCCATTCATCTGAATCAGAGTAATGCAGACGTTGTTATGGAGAATTTCGTTAGAGATTATCCTACAAGTCCAAAACAAAACCAAGCTTTTATTGAAGTGGCGCATTATTATTTTGATCAAGGTAAGTTTCCGCAAGCACTAGAATATTTTGATAAAATAGACGAAAGCAGTTTGAGTTATGATGATTTAGATCGTTTCAATTTTCAAAAAGGGTACAGTTATTTTAGTGCCAATAAGAAAAAAGAAGCGACTCCGTACTTTAATAAAGTGCTAAATTCAAAAGAATTTGGTTCGCAAGCCAAATACTATCTCGGTTTTATGGCTTATGATAATGATGATTATAAAAATGCAACTAAGTATTTTGATCAAGTTTCTAGTGAAGAAAAGTACAGTGAAAAGCTTTCCTATTTTAAAGCTGATATGAATTTTAAATCAGGAAATTTCCAAAAAGCTATCGATTTAGGATTGGTAGCCATGCCAAAATCAACTGCATTGGAAAAATCAGAATTGAATAAAATAATTGGTGAAAGTTATTTCAATTTAAAACAGTACGACAAAGCAATTCCATATTTATCAGCCTATAAAGGTAAAAAAGGAAGATGGAGTAACACCGATTTTTACCAATTAGGATATGCCTATTACGAACAAAATGATTTTGAAAATGCTATTTCACAATTCAATAAAATCATTGAAGGTAAAGATGCTGTTGCTCAAAACGCCTATTATCATTTAGGTAAAAGTTATATGAATACAGATAAAAAGCAGCAAGCTTTGAATGCTTTTAAGAACGCTTCTGAAATGCAATATGACTTAAAAATTCAGGAAGATGCGAATTTAAATTATGCTAAATTGAGTTACGAAATCGGAAATTCATATCAATCGGTTCCTGATGTTTTGTCGGCATTTATTAGTAAATATCCAAATTCTCCGAATAAACAAGAAGTGGAGACTTTATTAATAAATTCATTTATTACTTCAAAAAACTACAAAGGAGCTTTAGAGTTATTAGAAAAAAATAAAAATTTCGCCAATAAAGAAGCCTACCAAAAAGTAACTTTTTATAGAGGATTAGAATTGTATACTGACGGTAATTATAAAGAAGCGTTGCCAATGTTTAAAAAATCTATTGCCGAACCTAGAAATGCAAAGTTTACTGCAAGAGCTACTTTTTGGCAAGGAGAAACTCAATATGTTCTCGATAATTTTAATGACGCTTTGATTAGTTACAAACAGTTTGTTGCTTTTCCAGAGTCTAAAACTACTCCTGAAAACAAAAATGTCAATTATAATATCGCCTATTGTTATTTTAAACAAAAGGAGTATGACCAGGCAGGAAATTATTTTCAAAGTCAAATAGACGTAACAAAAGACGATAAATTTCGTTTGAATGATGCTTACTTGCGTTTGGGAGATTGCCGATTTGTAACTGCTAAATATTGGCCAGCAATGGATGCCTACAATAAAGTAGTTGAATTAAAAAGTGTCGATGCTGACTATGCTGCTTTTCAAAAAGCAATCAGTTACGGATTTGTTGCTAAAAATGATAAAAAAATAGAAGACTTAAACAAGTTTGTAGCAACGTATACTAAATCGCAATATCGTGATGATGCTCTGTTCGAACTAGGAAACACCTATGTTACCGAAAAGAAAAATGATTTGGCCATTAAAACTTATGATCAATTAATAAGTGAATCTAAAAAAGGGTCTTATGCGTCAAAAGCAATTTTGCGTCAAGGTTTAATTTATTATAATGCAGAAAATGATGCATTGGCTTTAGTGAAATTCAAAAAAATTGCTGCCGAATATCCTAAAAGCCCCGAAGCTCTCGAAGCAGTAGCAACAGCACGATTAATTTATGTTGATAACGGAAAAGTGGATGAATATGCAACTTGGGTTCGTACTTTAGATTTTGTGAATGTGTCAGATGCTGAGTTAGATAATGATACCTATGAAGCAGCAGAAAAACAATATTTGCAAAATAATTCAAAGCAATCTATCGCTTCGTTTAGTAGTTATGTTTCGAAATTTCCTAACGGAATTCATGCTTTGAAAGCCAATTTTTATTTGGCACAATCCTATTTTGCTGACGGATTAGAAACTAATGCAATCCCTAATTATGAATTTGTAATTGCGCAATCTAGAAACGAGTTTACGGAGCAATCTTTATCAAGATTAGCCCAAATTTATTTAAAGAAAAATGATGTTTCAAAAACAATTACAACATTAAAACGATTAGAATCCGAAGCCGATTTTCCTCAAAATGTCACTTTTGCACAATCTAATTTGATGAAAACCTATTACGAGCAAAAGGATTATCCCAATGCTGTAATTTATGCTGAGAAAGTCTTGGCAAATCCTAAAATGGACGATAAAGTAAAATCAGATGCTCAAATTATTGTAGCACGTTCTGCGATTCAAACCAACGATGAACCAAAAGCGAGAGTGGCTTATGCAAAATTACTAACCATTGCAAAAGGGGAACTAGCAGCCGAAGCCTTGTATTATGATGCCTATTTTAAAAATAAAGATGCAAAATTTGAAGCTTCAAATACTACAGTTCAAAAACTAACTAAAGATTACTCAGGCTATAAGTATTTTGGAGCAAAAGGATTAGTTATAATGGCAAAAAACTTTTACGGATTAAAAGACAGTTTCCAAGCCACGTACATTCTAGAAAGTGTAATTAAAAATTTTATCAATTTTCCTGATGTAGTTTCAGATGCTCAAAAAGAACTTGACGAAATAAAAGCAGAAGAGTCAAAAACCAATTCATCAATTCAGAATTAGACAGATTGATGATGGAAAAAAGAGAAAAGGATATAGAATATATTTTGTCTTACTATTCAAACTTTTAAAAATAATAACAAATATGAAAATCAAAAATAAATATACAATTGCTACTATTTTACTTCTTGCAAGTGTTCAAATCGTTTCGTCGCAAAAAAAAGATGAAAATATAGGTACTGAAGTAGTAAACGTGGTAAAGCCGTATACACCTACAATTTCGGATGCATTTAAAATTAAAGAAACACCAACTCTAGAGGATGATGACAATACTAAAACAGAAAATATTAAATATACCATTTTCTCTTTTCCAGTAGCTTCTACGTTTTCGCCATCAAAAGGAAAGGCTGCAAATGTGGATAAATCGAAAGAAGAACGATTATATAAAAATTATTTTACGGGTGGATTGGGCAATTATTTAACTGTTTTTAGTGAGCTTTATGTTACAGAAAACATTGGCGATAATGATTATTTTGCCGGAATGTTAAAGCATTTGTCTTCTAATGGCGGAATAGAAAATATTCCTGTAAACGATAGCTTTTTAAACACTTCATTAGACTTAACTTATGGTAGTAAAAAAAGTGATTATTCTTGGACTACCGATTTAGGCTATCAAATTCAAAACTACCATTGGTATGGTTTGCCTTCAGATTATGGGACTACACTAAGTACGGAGCAAAAAGAAGCTATTTATGATGGTATTGATAAAGGTCAAACATATCATAATTTTTATTTAGGCGGAAAAATTAATTTTAGCGAAAGCATTTTCAATGAAATTTCATTAAAATACAATCGTTTTTGGGATGGCTACAGCTCGTCTGAAAACCGATTTATTGCAAAGCCTTCTTTTCAGATTGATATTGTAGAAAAAGTGATAAAAACCAATTTGATTGTTGATTATGTTGGCGGATCTTTTGCCAAAGATTTTTCAGGAACAACTGCTATAGATTATGGTTTTGCTAATTTTGGAATAAACCCAAGTTTTGCTGTTAAAAAAGACGATTGGGCTATAAATATTGGAGCATCAGTTTTTTATAGTTTAGATACAAAACGAAGTAATAATCAACTATTCTTTTATCCTAAAGTTAATGCTTCTCTAAAAGTTGTAGGCGATTTAATGGTTTTTTATACCGGAATTGAGGGCAGTTTAGATCAAAATTCATATCGCGATTTTACGAATATAAACTCATTTTTATCTCCAAATATATTGATTGCTCCAACGGATAGGCAATACGATATTTTTGCAGGATTAAAAGGGAAATTATCAAACTATGTAAGCTATAATGTAAAAGGGTCTTACTTAAATGAAAAAAATAAGGGATTGTTTAAAAGTAACTCATTCAATGAAACCAATCCTGTTCAAGAGGAATATCAATATGGAAATTCATTTGGGGTTGTTTATGACAAGTTAAAAACGTTGAGTTTTTTCGGAGAATTGAAAGCCGATTTTTCTAAAAACATTTCGTTTGGAATCAACGGAACTTTCAGTTCTTTTTCTACATCAAATCAGCAAGAAGCATGGAATTTGCCAGCCATACAAATGGGTACAAATTTGGATATTAATATCACCCAAAAGTGGTATGCTGGAGCAGCGGTATTTTTTGTAGGAGAGCGAAAAGATTTGATTCAAAAAATAAATGTATTGCCACTGTTACCTGAATCAAAAATTCTGAAAATTGACAGTTATTTTGATGCTAATGCACATGTTGGATATAAATACAGCGATCGATTTACGGCTTTTTTACGATTGAACAATATAGCCAATCAAGCCTACCAAAGATGGTTGAATTTTCCAGTACAATCATTTCAGATTATGTTAGGAGGGAATTATAAATTTGATTTTTAAATGAAATTAACCGCAAAGCCGCAAAGCCGCAAATTTTTTTTGAATAAATAAAAAATAATTTCCTTTTCTTTGCGACCTAGCGTCTTAGCGGTAAAAAAATGACTTTCAAACAAAAAATACATCAACAGTACCTACAGCTAGTCCAAGATAGAATCGATGTTTTTAGAGATATGATTGTTGCTTTGACTGAAGATTCTAAAAATGATGCCAAAGGTTCTGCTGGTGACAAACACGAAACTGCTTTGTCGATGATGCATATTGAGCAGGAAAAACTCAATCACAAATTGAAAGAAGTGTTAGCTCAAAAAGCGGTTTTAGACAAGATTGATTCCACAACAATTGCCACAACCATTATCGTGGGAAGCTTAGTTAAAGCCAATGGTTTTTATCTTTATTTAAGTGCAGCACTTCCTAAAATTGTTGTTGAAGAAATCAATGTTATTGCTTTATCTCCGCAATCGCCATTAGGAAATAAACTGATGGGAAATCAAGTGGGTTTTTCGTTTGAGATTAATGGGACACACTACATGGTCGAGGAGATTATTTAGGTTTCTTGTAAATAGTGATAAAAACTCCTCTGTTTTTAAAGTATTTAACTACTTTGTATTCTTTTGTAATTCTGTCATAAATTGTATCGTCGATATTAAAAATATTGGAATAAAAAACATATTTGCTTTTTCCCTCAAAATTGTTAAAATTTCTTGAATCATTATTTAAATCAATTTTATCCAAGGTTGCTGTATTTGGAAAAAAAGATTCCACATCTTTAAAATTGATATGTTCATGTTCAAAATATGAAATAGTTTGATTTCTTAATTTATAGTAAGGTAAATGAGCTAAAGTAGAATCCCAACCTTTTGCAATTTTAGGAGGGTAAATCCAAAAATTTCCCGATAATAATACTATTAGCCATACTATAGACAATGAATATTTTAATTTTATGTTAACATAATCTGAAAATAAAATGGTTGCGCATAGTAATGAAAATATAATGTTGAATGGTATAAAATACCGATGAGCCAGCATATTATTTGCCCACAACATATTTGCATGTACAAATATTAGAAT
>CANGUZ010000003.1 GCA_947457255.1 Flavobacteriaceae bacterium | reverse complement strand
TTCGCACAAATTAGCAAGTCTCTATGGAATGAAACCTCTGAAAATAAATTAGTTTCGGAAATTTTTAAGAACAAAAACCAGATAAAGAATCCGAAATTATTTGATCTTGACATCGTCAATTTAAAACAAAAACTATCTGCTTCTCCTAAAAGATTTGAAGCTTCAGAAAAATCGAACATTATTGTTTCTTTCCCCAATTCAGATGGGCAATTAGAGAGTTATCGAATTTTGGAATCTTCTAATATGGATGCTGAATTGGCAAGTAAGTACCCTGAAATAAAATCCTATGTAGGACAAGGAATAGAAAATCCAACATCTACTATTTACTTTAGTTTATCTCCTCTTGGTTTTCAAAGTATGATAATCAAAGCAGATCAATCAGCTGTTTTTATTGAGCCTTATACTAAGGATTTAAAAACATATAGTGTTTTTAGAAAAACAGATAAAATCGCTTCATTAAACAAGTTTGAGTGTAAAGTAGTGAACAAATTAAGTCCAAATACATTAACCAATTTTGTTGCAAGACCAAATGCTGATGATGGTAATTTAAGAAATTACCGTTTGGCATTATCTGTAACTGGAGAGTACACGGCTTATTTTGGAGGAACAAAAGCGTTGGCATTAGCTGCAATAAATAATTCTATGACAAGAGTAAATGGTGTCTTCGAAAAAGATTTTGGAATACACATGAATTTGATTGCTAATAATGATTTAGTAGTTTACACTAGTGCATCTTCAGATCCCTATTCTGCATCGTCTAATATGTCTAGATGGAATGCTGAATTACAATCTACATTGACTTCAGTTATTGGAGAAGCAAACTATGATATCGGACATTTATTTGGAGCTACAGGAGGAGGAGGAAACGCAGGTTGTATAGGCTGTGTTTGCGTAAATGGTTCTAAAGGTAGCGGAATTACTTCTCCAGCAGATGGAATTCCTCAAGGCGATAGTTTTGACATTGATTATGTTGCGCATGAGATGGGACATCAATTTGGAGGTAATCATACCTTTACATTCAGTAATGAAGGTACAATTGCACAGTGCGAACCAGGAAGTGGATCCACCATTATGGGATATGCTGGAATAACAGGAGCAACCGATCTTCAAGCCCGTAGCGATCCGTTTTTTCATGCGGTTAGTATTCAGCAAATAACTAATTATGTAAAATCGACTACTTGTCAAACTACAACAGTTACTGGAAATGCAGTTCCAACGGTAAATGCGGGTTTGGACTATACCATACCTAAAGGAACTCCATTTGTTTTAACAGGTTCTGGATCTGATGCAAATGGCGACGCACTAACATACATTTGGGAACAAATGGATAGGGGAACATCAACTACGACAAATCCGAAAACGACGGCAACTTCTGGGCCTGCTTTTCGTTCTTTTACTGCATCTACTAGTGCAACAAGATATTTTCCAAGATTATCAACAATACAAGCAGGATTAACATCTTGGACTTGGGAAGCGATTCCAAATGTAGCAAGAACTCTAAACTTTAGATTAACCGTTAGAGACAATAGATCTGGCGGACCTGCAAATAATAGTGATGACATGATAGTAACGGTTAACGCAACAGCAGGGCCATTTACAGTGAGTGCTCCTAATACTGCTGTTTCTTATGTTGGAGGATCTTCACAAACTGTAACTTGGGCAGTTGCAGGAACAACTGCAAACGGAGTTAATACTGCTAATGTAGATATATTATTATCTAGAGATGGTGGAAATACATTTCCTATTACACTATTAGCTGGAACGCCGAATGATGGAAGTCAAGTAGTAACAATACCAAATATTGCAGGAACACAGAACAGAATTATGGTTAGAGGAAGCGGGCATATTTTCTTTGATATTTCTAATGCAAACTTTACCATAACTGCGGGCTCTACAGATACTGTTGTGCCAACCGCTCCAATATTAGCAGCATCTGGAACTACACAAACAGCAACTAACTTGTCTTGGTCTGGGGCAACCGATAATATTGCGGTAACAGGTTATGATGTGTTTCGAGGTTCAACTTTGTTGGGTTCAACATCAAGTACAACCTTTTCAGTTATTGGTTTAACGGCTTCAACAACATATTCTTTTTCAGTAAAAGCTAAGGATGCAGCTGGTAATATATCGCTTTCGAGTAATTTAGTTAGCGTTACAACTTTAGCGCCAGTTTTAGATACAACATTGCCAACGGCTCCTACGTTGATAGCTACAGGAACAACTCAAACCACTACAAATTTGTCTTGGTCTGGCGCAACAGATAACGTTGCTGTAACAGGCTATGATGTATATCAAGGAGCATCATTAATTGCTAGTGTAGCGACAACTTCTTACGCTGTTTCTGGATTAACGGCATCGACAGCATATACATTTTCTATACGAACAAAAGATGCAGCTGGAAATATTTCAGTACCAAGTAATATAGTAAATCTAACAACTTTAGCCGTTGTAGTTACTTCTTACTGTGCTTCACAAGGAAATAGTACAGCTGATGAGAGAATAGGTAGAGTAGTTTTTGGAACAATAAACAACACGTCAACAGGGACTAGCGGTTATGAAAATTTTACTTCTTTATCTACAAATGCAGTTCGAGGAACGGCCTATACAATTACGATAACTCCTTCATGGACAAGTACCGCATTCAACGAAGGGTATGGAGTCTGGATTGATTATAATGGAGATGGTGATTTTGCAGATGCTGGCGAAACTGTTTTGTCGAGATCGAGAACAAAAACAACCCCAATTTCAGGAACGATAACTATACCTGTCACTGCGAAACTAGGTCTAACCCGAATGAGAGTCTCTATGAAGTATAATGCCTCTCCAACTTCATGTGAAATATTCTCTTTCGGACAAGTTGAAGATTATTCTATAAATATTGTTGCATCAGTTGCAAAAGACGCTTCGATAACTCCTAAAGCGTTAACTTTTAAAGTGTATCCAAATCCAGTAAAATCAAATATTTTAAATATTTCTGGAATTGAAAATGGAACCTATAGAATTATTAATGTTGTAGGTCAAGAAGTTTCAAAAGGAAAAATTGAAGGCGAGAGTATTCCAGTTCACATGATTAAATCTGGAGCCTATTTATTAGAAGTGACTTTAAATGGCGAAATTGCCTTAAAACGTTTTATAAAAGAATAAGAATAAAAAATTAAGTAAAAAAGCGGCTAGAGTATTGTTCTAACCGCTTTTTTTATGAATTAATATATCAAATTTCACTTTCTTTTCTCAGCAAAAAACGTTTTCATCAAACTTGAAGCCTCATTTGCTAGAACTCCGCGAACAACAATAGTTTTTGGATGCAATTGTGTTCCCATTTTTTCAAAACCACGATGCTCATCGCTTGCCCCAAAAACAATTTTTGAAATTTGACTCCAATATAATGCTCCAGCACACATTTGGCATGGTTCAAGAGTAACATAAAGCGTACAACCTGTTAAATATTTTCCTCCCAAAAAATTAGCTGCAGCAGTTATCGCTTGCATTTCGGCGTGAGCGGTAACATCATTTAATAGTTCGGTTAAATTATGACTTCTTGCAATGATTTTGTTATCGATTACGACAATAGCACCAACAGGAATTTCACCTTTTTCAAAAGCTACTTCGGCTTCCTGAAGGGCTTTTTTCATAAAATATTCGTCAGTGAAAATGTTTTCCATAAAGCAAAAATAGGAATTCAATTTGTACATTTGCTTCATGTCGAATAATTTACTTACACATATTTTCAATCCATCCGATTTACGTCAACTCGATGAAGCACAACTTCCTCAAGTTGCACAAGAATTGCGTGACTTTATTATTGGAATTGTAGCTGTTAAAGAAGGGCATCTTGGTGCAAGTTTAGGTGTTGTAGAACTAACAATTGCTTTACACTACATCTTTAATACTCCAGAAGATTTATTGGTTTGGGATGTAGGACATCAAGCTTATGGGCATAAAATTTTAACTGATAGAAGAACGCAGTTTCATACGAATAGACAATTAGGGGGTATTTCTGGATTTCCAAAAAGGAGCGAAAGTGTATATGATGCTTTTGGAGTAGGGCATTCTTCGACTTCTATTTCGGCAGCTTTAGGTATGGCAATTGCTTCTAATTTAAAAGGAGATTATAACAAACAACATATTGCAGTTATTGGCGATGCTTCTATTGCGTCTGGAATAGCTTTTGAAGGATTGAATCATGCAGGGGTTACCGATGCTAATTTGTTGGTAATACTTAATGATAATGCTATTGGTATTGACCCAAGTGTTGGTGCTTTAAAAAAGTATCTCACCGCTGTGAAAGAAGGAAAAAATCCGAAGCAGAACAACATGATTAAGTCCTTAAACTTTGATTATTCTGGGCCTATAGACGGCAATGATATTTTTGCAGTTCTTAAAGAATTGAAACGATTAAAGAATATAAAAGGACCAAAGTTTCTTCATATTATCACCACAAAAGGGAAAGGGTTACAACAAGCAGAGGATAATCAAGTACAATATCATGCCCCTGGAAAATTCGACGCCGCTACAGGAGAAATTCATACAAAATTAGAAGAAAATCTTCCTCCTAAATACCAAGATGTATTTGGTTTAACACTTTTGGATTTAGCTAAATCAAACGAAAAGATTATCGGAATCACTCCAGCAATGCCAACAGGAAGTTCACTCAAATTTATGATGGATGAATTTCCGAAACGTGCTTTTGATGTAGGAATTGCTGAGCAGCATGCTGTAACCTTATCTGCAGGGATGGCTACCCAAGGAATGGTTGTTTTTTGTAACATCTATTCCACTTTTTTGCAACGCGCTTATGACCAAGTGATTCATGATGTGGCTTTGCAGAATCTACCAGTCATTTTTTGTTTAGACCGTGCAGGTTTGGTAGGTGAGGATGGAGCAACACATCATGGCGTTTTTGATTTGGCGTTTTTGAGATGCATCCCAAATATGATTATTTATTCACCATTGAATGAAATTGAACTTCGGAACATTTTATATACGGCACAATTTGGTTTGCCACATCCTATAGCCATTCGTTATCCTCGTGGTCGAGGCCAGATTATAAATTGGAAACAGCCGTATCAAAAAATGGAAATAGGAAAAGCTACTTGCCTCAAAAATGGAACAAAAATTGCGATTTTATCTAATGGAACTATTGGCAATAATGTAACTCTTGCTTTGTCTAAATTAAATAATTCAGAGCATTTTGCTCATTATGATTTTGCGTTTGTAAAACCCTTAGATGATGATTTACTTCATACTATCTGTACCTCATTTCAATCTTTAATTACCATTGAAGATGGATCAATTATTGGAGGTTTTGGGAGCTCAATAGCTGAATTTTTAGTTCTGCACAAGTATACTTTATCAATAAATATTCTGGGCATTCCTGATGTGTTTGTAGAGCAAGGTACAATTCCTGAATTACAACAATTTTGTAAATTAGACGTTAACAGTCTAGTTGGCTTATTTAAAAATTATAGTACTAATTCTGAACAAGTTTCTCAATAGTTTATTAATGCGGTTTTTATTTATTTATTTTTTTCTGATAGCATTCTTTGTTTCAACAAATATCTTTTCTCAAGAAAACAATATTATTCCCTATTCTAAAAACGTTTCGAACGATACTATTTCGTATTGGATAAAACAAAATAAAGTTGGTTTCGATTTTACCCAGATTGCATTTGTAAATTGGAACGCTGGTGGTGCTAGTTCAATTTCGGGTTTAGCTAAAGCCAATTTTGTTAGAACTTATTGTAGAAAAAATTATAAATGGGAAAACGAATTGATTGTAAGATATGGATTAAACAAACAAGAAGGAAAAGAACTACAAAAAACAGACGATGTATTGCTGTTTAACTCGACTTTCGGATACAGAAAAGATACATTGACCAATTGGTATTACTCTTCAAAATTTAATTTTAATACTCAGTTTACAAACGGATATGCCTATCCAAATACTTCAATTTCTATTTCTAAACCTTTCGCTCCGGCGTATCTTTTTTTAGGAATTGGTGCCGAGAATATTAATAAAAGAAAGAATTACACTATTTATATTTCTCCGTTTACGTTCAAAAACACCTTGGTTTTAGACAGCAGATTAGCCAATCAAGGTGCTTTTGGTGTTCGTGGTGCTCAGTTTGATGCTAATGGAACTATGATTATTAGTGGAGAAAAATCAAAAGTGGAATTAGGAATGTTATTTTCTAGTCAGCTAAAAAAGGAAGTATATAAAAATATTATTTTAGACAGCAGATTGATTTTATATTCGGATTACATTAATAAATTTGGGAATATTGATGTTGATTGGAATATTTTATTTGAATTGGTAGTAAATAAATATGTAAAAGCAAATATTGGCACTCATCTTATTTATGATGATGATATAAAAGCTAAAGATGAGGTTAATGGAAAACAAATTACGATAGGTCCAAAGATTCAACTCAAACAACTCTTAGGTATAGGAGTTGTTTATGAGTTTTAAATTAATTTCTTTTTCTTCCGTTAATCGTTTCATACAATTCTAAGGCATTACCATCTGTTAAAAGCGAAACATAGTGACAAATATGCAACAGCCTTTTATATAAATCTTCTTTATCTTCTAGGAACTTTTCAGGCAACATTTTCAAAATCAATTTGTCATAATTTGATGCTTTTCCTTCAAATTTATTATTGAAAGCGGTGATGAATTTATCTAATAATGTTTGAATAATTTGATAACCAACCAACTCTTTTTCAATCACTTCACGACTTTGATAGATGTTTTTTACGCTCAATTTAATAATGTCATCCATTTGGGCTTTGTACTTGCTTTTATCGGTCAAAGCAAATGGAAATTTTCCTTGTAAAATAGCTTCTTCATTTTCTAAAAATACTCGAACAGCGTCGTTTATTAAACTACCTATGGCTAAAGCTCGCAAATAACTGATTCTGTCTTCTTTTGTAGTTAAGGTCTTGTATTTCTCGGTGTCAATACTGTCTTTTACTAGTTTTATTAAATATTCTAAAGCAAAATCTTCAGAAACCAAACCCAAATTAATTCCGTCTTCAAAGTCAATAATGGTATAGCAGATGTCATCTGCAGCCTCTACTAAATAAGCCAACGGATGTCTCTCGAAGCCGATATTGCTTCCTTCTTTATTAGGAATCAAACCTAATTCTGTGGCGACTTCTTGAAAAAAAGATTTATCGGTTTGAAAAAAACCATATTTTTTATCAGCAATAGTATTGGTTGGTTTTTTAGGTAAACTTTCCTTTGGGTATTTCATAAATGCGCCTAAAACAGCATAAGTGAGTCTAAGCGCACCTGAAACTCCTGGGCGGTTTGCTGTTAAAACTGAAAAACCGTTAGCATTTCCTTCAAAATCTATTAAATCTTGCCATTCTTTATTGGATAATTTATCCTTGAATTGCTGCCCTTTCCCAATAGAAAAATATTCTCCAATTGCTTTTTCTCCAGAATGTCCAAACGGTGGATTTCCTATATCGTGAGACAAAGATGCTGCTGCAACAATTGCACCAAAATCATTCATATGAAAACCATGAATTTCTTGTAAATACGGATATTTTTCAATTATTTTTTTTCCAACCAATCGTCCTAATGAACGCCCTACAACCGAAACTTCTAAGCTGTGTGTTAATCGAGTATGTACAAAATCAGTTTTAGAAAGTGGAATTACCTGTGTTTTATCCTGCAAGCTACGAAAGGCAGATGAGAATATGATTCGATCATAATCTACCTCAAAACCCAAACGGGTGTCGTCTTGTTCTATTCGTAATCGTTTGCTTGTATCTCCTTGACGTTTTAGTGATAATAGTTGTTCCCAGTTCATTGAATTGAAGATTGTTGATTAACGATTTTTGATTTCAGAAGTTAAAGATAACTTTATTTTAAGATTTTCAGCATGCAAACACTACTTTCCGCACCAACGTATTGACCATAATTTTCTGTGATTTTATAGCCTGATTTTTTGTATAATGAAATAGCCTCAGGTTGGTTGATTCCCGTTTCCAGAATTATTTGAAAATAATTTAGTTCTGATGTCCAAAGTTCAAGCTCAGACAAAATTTTAGAAGCAATTCCTTTTCCTCGATAATCAGGATTTACGAACATTCGTTTTATTTCTACCGTTTTATCATCTATTTCCCTGAAAGCTCCACAGCCAATAGCAATGTCGTTTTGATGACAAACAATTACGTTGTTTAAGATTGCCGTTTTGTTTATTTGAGCATAAAATTCATGATCTTCTCCATCACGAATTTTTAAATCGGCATCTAATAATTTCACAAGGTTTATGAAATCTTGGTTTTCGGAGGTTGTTCGAGTTAGATTTAACATAGGTTAATAATTTAAATAAAAAACAGCTATCTTTTCGACAGCTGCTTCTATTTATTATTTAAAATTATTGTTACGACCCACACATTTCGCATTCGTCAGGACCGGCATTTTTTGCCAATTCAATCATGGCTCTGTATTCTTCTGCTGATATTTCTGCGGGTTCGTCTAAAACGGCGATAGGCTGTAACACTTGCTCTACCGGTTGCTCTTTTACTTCTATAGGCTCTGCTTTTTTATCATTATTCAATGTAAATTTAATAGCATCAACCGCAGCTTTTGTTCTTAAATAATACATTCCAGTTTTTAATCCTGATTGCCAAGCATAGAAGTGCATCGATGTTAATTTAGAATAATTAGCGTCTTGCATGAATAAATTTAGCGATTGCGATTGGTCTATAAAATAGCCTCTATGACGAGACATATCGATAATATCTTTCATAGACATTTCCCAAACGGTTTTGTACAAGTCTTTTAAATCCTGAGGGATACGTTCTATGTTTTGAACAGAACCGTTATTTCTCATGATTTCTTGTTTCAAATCTTCAGTCCACAATCCTTGTTTTACTAAATCTTCTAATAAGTGTTTGTTTACTACTATGAATTCTCCAGATAATACACGACGCGTGTAGATATTTGAAGTATACGGCTCAAAAGCTTCGTTATTCCCTAAAATTTGCGAAGTAGAAGCTGTTGGCATTGGTGCTACTAAAAGTGAATTTCTCACCCCGTGCTCCATCACTTCTTTTCGTAATGATGCCCAGTCCCAACGTCCTGATAGCTCTTCGTCTTTTAATCCCCAAAGATTGTATTGAAATTCTCCGTTTGATATTGGCGATCCTTTAAAGCTTGAATATGGGCCCTCTTCTTTTGCCATTTCCATAGATGCCGTAACTGCTGCAAAGTATAAAGTTTCGAATATTTCTTGATTTAATTTCTTTGCTTCATCACTTGTAAAAGGCATGCGCAATAAAATAAAAGCATCTGCTAAACCTTGAACACCTAAGCCTACTGGGCGATGACGTAAGTTGGAATTTTCGGCTTCTTTTACAGGATAGTAATTTCTGTCGATTACTTTATTTAGGTTGCGTGTAACGCGTTTGGTAACAGTATATAATAAATCATGGTTGAATTCGCCTTTTTCAACAAACATTGGCAACGAAAGTGAAGCCAAGTTGCAGACAGCAATTTCATCTTTTGATGTAAATTCCATAATCTCTGTACACAAATTCGACGAACGAATGGTTCCCAGATTTTTTTGATTTGATTTTCTGTTGGCCGCATCTTTATATAACATGTATGGCGTTCCAGTTTCGATTTGAGACTCTAGAATTTTCTCCCACAATTCACGTGCTTTGATGGTTTTTCTCCCTTTACCTCTTTCTTCGTAGGAGATGTATAATTTTTCGAATTCGTCTCCATATACATCATACAAACCAGGACATTCGTTAGGGCACATTAAAGTCCAATAGCTGTCTTCTTGTACTCTTTTCATGAATAAATCAGATGTCCACATGGCAAAGAATAAATCTCTAGCACGCATTTCTTCTTTTCCGGTATTCTTTTTCAAATCTAAAAATTCAAAAATATCGGCATGCCAAGTTTCAATATAAATAGCAAAACTTCCTTTGCGTTTTCCTCCACCTTGGTCTACATATCTAGCTGTATCGTTAAAAACACGAAGCATAGGAACGATTCCGTTTGATGTTCCATTAGTGCCTCGAATATAAGAACCTGTTGCGCGAACGTTATGAATAGACAAACCAATTCCACCCGCCGATTGTGAGATTTTAGCTGTTTGTTTTAAAGTATCGTAAATTCCATCTATACTATCGTCTTGCATCGCCAAAAGAAAACAAGATGACATTTGAGGTTTTGGTGTTCCTGCATTAAACAATGTTGGAGTAGCGTGGGTAAAGAATTTTTTCGACATTAAGTCGTAGGTTTCAATAACCGATTTCAAATCATCTAAGTGAATTCCGACAGCTACACGCATTAACATGTGCTGCGGACGTTCTACAATTTTCCCGTTTATTTTTAGTAAATAAGAACGTTCTAAAGTTTTAAATCCAAAATAATCGTAGTTAAAATCTCTATTATAAATAACATGCGAATCTAAAAATTCAGCATTCTCCATGATTACTTTATGTACTTCTTCAGAGAGTAAAGGTGCTTCTAGGTTCGTTCTCGGATTTACATAATGAAACATCTCGTTCATGGTTTCTGAGAACGATTTTTTGGTATTAGAATGCAAGTTAGAAATTGCAATTCGTGCTGCTAACTGAGCATAATCAGGATGCGCAATTGTCATTGAAGCTGCGGTTTCGGCAGCAAGATTATCTAATTCTGAGGTAGAAACACCGTCATACAACCCTTCTATTACCCTCATTGCTACTTTTACGGCATCTACTAAATCGTTTAAACCATAACAAAGTTTTTTAATTCTCTCTGTGATTTTGTCGAACATTACAGGCTCTTTATGGCCATCTCTTTTTACTACATACATAAGCATTGAGGTTTTAAAAAACAAGAAATCCCTTTCCTGCTTTTGGGTTATTTGTATTAATTGTTTGTTTTATTTTCTTTTTTAATCTGGAAAATTACAGATGATATGGTTTTTAAAAATCAGCATCAAAGCTAATTTTTTGAGCGTCAGAATCGGTATTCATTACACCAGATTTTTGATATTCGGCTACTTTCTTTTCAAAGAAATTGGTTTTTCCTTGTAAAGATATCATATCCATAAAATCGAAAGGATTAGTGGTATTGTATTCTCTATCACAACCCAATTCAACTAACAATCTATCAGTAACAAATTCTAGGTATTGTGTCATTAGTCCGGCGTTCATACCAATTAAGCTTACTGGCAACGACTCGGTAATAAATTCTCTTTCGATGTTTAGTGCATCAACAATAATTTCTCTTATTCTGCTTTTTGGAACCTTTTTTAATAAATGATGATTGTGTAAATGCACTGCAAAATCACAATGCACTCCTTCGTCACGAGAAATTAATTCGTTTGAAAAAGTGAGCCCGGGCATTAACCCACGCTTTTTTAACCAAAAAATCGAACAAAAACTTCCTGAGAAGAAAATTCCTTCTACTGCAGCAAAAGCAATAAGCCTTTCAGCAAAAGAATCAGACTCAATCCATTTTAATGCCCAATCGGCTTTTTTCTTAATGGCAGGAAAAACATCAATTGCTGTAAACAACTCGTTTTTCTCTGTTTCGTCTTTTACGTAGGTATCAATCAATAACGAATAGGTTTCGCTATGAATGTTTTCCATCATGATTTGAAAACCATAGAAAAACTTCGCTTCGGCATATTGCACTTCATTTACAAAATTTTCGGCTAGATTTTCATTTACAATTCCGTCAGACGCAGCGAAAAAAGCTAAAATATGTTTGATGAAGTATTTCTCTTCATTATTTAATTTGTTGTTCCAATCGTTTAAATCTTGCGATAAATCGATCTCTTCTGCAGTCCAAAAACTGGCTTCCATTTTTTTATACCATTCCCAGATATCATGGTGTTTGATAGGAAAAATCACAAAACGATTTTTGTTTTCTTGTAAAATAGGTTCAATTTGAGGCATCTCTTAAGTTTGTTTTTTGAAATTTTAACGAAAAATTATGTTTTCTGTCGAGTACAAAGATTGTCATTTGTAATCAAAAAAGAAAGTCAAACTTATTCACAATCGGCTTTAGTTTTTAACAAACGGGAGTATTCTCAATATTTTTATTAAAATTTTTACGATATTGAAAATCAGCTATTTAAAAATTGCAAAAAGTTAAAAACTACCGTAAAATATAGGATTTTAGATGTGCAAAACAAGAAAAAACAAACTTCTTTTGAAATTATTTTTTCAGTTCTTCGGCTACTTTTTCGAGCTCTAAATACCAATCTTCGCCAAACCTTCTGATAAGGGCTTCTTTAACAAATTTATAAACTGGAATTTCTAGTTCTTTGCCTAAAGTACAGGCATCGTTACAGATATCCCAACGATCGTAATTTACGGCAGCAAACTCCGTAAAATCTTTCACTCGAATTGGATATAAATGACAGGAAACAGGTTTTTTCCAATTAATTACTCCTTGATTGTAGGCTTGCTCGATACCGCAAAGTGCCGTTTTACCATCAAAAATTACGTAAGCACAGTCTTTATTCTCAATTAACGGGGTTTCAAGATCGCCATCAGTTCCTTTGGTCCAAGTGCCTTGTGCTTCAATGGCGGAGATGCCTTCTTTGCGAAGAAACGGTTTTACTTTTGGATAAATATCTTCTAAAATTTTGGTTTCTTCTAAGCTTAGAGGTGCTCCAGCATCGCCATCGACACAACACGCCCCTTTACAGGCAGATAAATTACAGACGAAATCTTTTTGTAAAATGTCTTCGGAGACAATGGTTTTTCCTAGTTGAAACATTTGAATTAGCGAGAAATAGTAATTTTATGAGTAGATTTTTGATTGTTAAAATCGGTCAAATTTACGACATATATTCCTATTGGAAGTTTTTCGATATCAATTTTAGTAATGTTTTGGGCCGTCTCTCTTTTTACTAAAGCGCCGGTCATGTTGTAAATAGTTGCTTCTTTAATTGGATAAGACAATGAGTTTATGTTTAGGAAAGATTTGACAGGGTTTGGTGCGATTATTACTTTTTGTTTTTCATTAAAATCATATGTTTTTAAGCTTTCTAACGAATAGACTTTACTACTATAGCTGTTATTGAAAGGATCATAAGTATACCCTATTAATTTGTTCTTTAAATCTGATAATTCATTAAGAAGTAGTCGATCTATACCATTTGCTGTTATCAAAATTTCTCCATTTTCGTTAATTACTCTACAATCGTAGGTTTGATAACTTAAAATTACGATAGGATAATAAATATAGGTAACTTCTAATAGTTTGTCGGGGTCTATTTTTGTTTCTGAAATGTGGTTAACAGTAAATAAAAAATTGTTGATGTCTGAATCTGAAGGAATAGGTAAATTTATAGTTTTCCATAGAGTATGATTACTATTGTAAATTTTAGCTTGGTTAGTTAATTGCCTATTAGAAGTATAGTATTTTTCTCCAGAATATTCAAGTTTAATTCTGGTAACTTCACTTTGGTATTCATTTTCTAAAGTCAAAGAAGGGATTCCATATACATTTGTTGAAAAGGATATTTGATTATCAATATAATTATTGTCTAAAGTAGCCATAAGTTTATTTTCCAACCCTTCAATACTATTAATACTTACTATTTTTGCTTTAGGAATTGTTAGTAGTTCTTCATTGTTTTCATTTATTAGTTTACCAACATAATTATAAGTTGATCCCTCTAGGGTAAAATAGCTGTATCCTATTTCCATAAGATCATCTGTATTAATTTGGTTTTCTGAAATAATTCCAATATCACCATATTTTGCATTTGATGGTTTTGGTAATGCGATAGTTTTCCACAAGCTATGATTTGGATTGTAAATTTTAGTATTTTGATTTGTTTTATCTAAAACATAATATTTTTCGCCTGAATTTTCAAGTTTAATTCTTTTAATAGTTCCTTCAGTGTAGGCATTTTCTAAAGTAAGGTCAGATAAGGAATACACTTTACTAATAGGATTACTTATAATATTTTCAGTAATCAATTTGTCCGAAAGTCCAGGTATTTCATCTAAATAAACGCTTGAAGCATCTGGTATGGTTAATAAAATAGTTCCATCTTCCTGAGAAATTCTGCTTTCATATCTATTAGACATATTGTTATAATAGCTATATAGAATTTCAATCTTAGCATCTGAATTAATTCTAGCTTCTGAAACATCATATATTCTAAAGCCACCAGCTAGGGGATTTGACGGAGGTGCAGGCAAAAGTATCGTTTTCCACAATGTATGATCAACATTATTGAATACCAACTCATTTGTAGCACTTTTTAAATAGTAATACTTCTCACCAGAATATTCTAGTTTTACTCTATTTACCGCACCTTCATTATAAGTATGCTCTAACGTAATTTGCGCAAAAGAACAGCAAGAAAAAAATAATAAGAGAAATTGTAGGGTTGTTTTCATGTTCTAAATGCTTTTTAACAAAGATAAGGTTAATTTTGAATACTATGATTTAGAATCAGAGAAATAAATTAACGCCAATTTAGGTTTTAACCTTCATAAAATCAATACTTTTGCACTTTAAATTTCACAGATATGGGACTAGATTTTAAAGAAATAATTACCGTAGGAATGGTGCTTTTTGCAGTAATCGATATTGTAGGTACCGTACCTATTATTGTTGATTTGAGAAAAAAACACGGTCACATTGAATCCGAAAAAGCATCTTTAGTTGCTGGAATTATTATGATTGTTTTTCTGTTTATTGGAGAAGAATTCCTGAGGTTAATAGGCATTGATGTTCACTCTTTTGCCGTAGCGGGGTCATTTGTATTGTTTTTTTTAGCTTTAGAAATGATTTTAGGCATTCGCATTTATAGAGATGAGGAAGCTAGCTCAGCATCGATCGTTCCTATTGCTTTTCCTTTAATTGCAGGTGCGGGAACAATGACTACTTTACTTTCTTTGCGTTCTCAGTATCATGCCGAGAACATTGTAATTGCCATTGTTTTAAATATTATTTTGGTATATGTAGTTTTAAAATCGTCTTCTAAAATTGAAAAAATGTTAGGAAAAACAGGTTTAGGAGTGGTAAGAAAAGCTTTTGGAGTCGTTCTCTTAGCAATAGCTGTTAAATTATTCGCTGCTAATGTTAAAGGATTATTTGTATAAATAAAAATGTATTAATTTCACACCCTACAAATCTTTACGAATGAAAATTTTTACTTCTATATTAGTTGTTTTGGCATTGGCTTTAATAGGATTTAACGTTACGCTACTTGATTTTGATCATTTATTAGAAGGCAATAGTGTTATTGCTTTAATAGGGATAGTTGCTTCATTTTGCGCTGTTTTTATTCTTCTAATTTTCAGAATGTCAAAAATTATTCAAGAAAGAACAAAAAATCAATAGTTGATGTTTGATGTTTTAATCATTGGCGGTGGCGTTTCTGGAATGTCATGTGCGTTGGTTTTGGGTTCTGCTAAAAACAAATCTTTTGTTGCAGATAAGAAAATAGGAATCATTACCCATCAAAAAGCTTCCTCTCTACAAGATGCTTTGTTTAACAATGCTTACGGAATAACTCCAGGAAAATTAGGCTCTGAATTGCTAACGGAAAGCATCGATCATTTGGCACAATTGTATCCTCATATTTCACAAATTCCGAATGAAAAAGTGCTTAAAATTGAGGGTAGCTTTCCAGATTTTAGGGTTGTTACCAACAAAAGTTCGTATGCAACAAAAAGTATTGTAATTGGCATTGGCTCAGCAAATACATTTGCTATTGAAGGATTACTGCAGTATGTAGAGCCGCATCAAAAATCACTGCCAGAAAAACAAAGAATCCAACTTAAAAATAATGATCATAAAGTGGCTGATGGAATTTATGTATTAGGAACTTTAGCCGGACACAGAAGCCAACTTGCCATTGCCGCAGGAAGTGGAGCTGCTGTTGCAACCGATATTTTGACTTTTTGGAACAATGGTGTTGAGACTCATGTTCATGATAGTATAAGATAATAATTGGCGGTTATTTTAATTTTAAAACCGACTGAATCATTTTGTCCTCCTTTAAAATAATTTCATAGAATTTTTGTTCATCAAAGAGTTGTTTGGCAAATTCGGCAGCCAAATATCTTTTTACTAATGGTTTACTTTTTGTTAAATTAACTATTGCACCATTGTTTGATAAATAGCGCTGAAAACCATTAAAATATAAATCGGTTTTATTCATTTTATCTAGAAATTGTTCAAAAGTCATTCCCTTAAAATTATTTCTGTTTTTATCGATGGCTTCAAATGCAAACCGACTAACAATTCCTGATTGCTGCATGATATAAACGGTGCTTTCATTACCATTATTTCCTTCGAGTGGAACAAATATATCAGGTACAATTCCTCCTCCTCCATAAACAATTTTGCCTTTTGGCGTTTTAAATTTTAAGGTGTCAGCAATTTTTATACTGTCTTTTTCGTATAATTCGCCATTCTCAAATCGCTTGCTAAATTCGTTAAAGTAGTCTTCATTTCCTTTTTGATAGGGTTTTTGAATGGAACGACCCGAAGGTGTGTAATACCTCGCAATAGTTAATCGAACTGCTGAACCGTCTTCAAAATCCATTTCGCGTTGCACCAATCCTTTTCCAAAAGATCGTCGACCAACAATTATTCCTCTATCATTATCTTGAATGGCGCCAGCTAAAATTTCGCTGGCCGAAGCTGAACTTTCGTCTATTAATACAAATACTTTTCCAGTTTCAAAGTTTCCTTTTTCGGTTGCAAAAGTCTTGTCGATTCTGCCTTTTCTGTTTTTTAGAAAAACGATTAATTGTTTGTCTTTTAGAAACTCATCGGCAATTTCGGCTGCCATTTCCATGTAACCGCCACCGTTTTCTCGAACATCAATAATTAAAGATTTGGCTCCTTTTTTTTGTAAACTTTCCAAACCAGATTTGAACTCTTTGTAGGTAGTTTCTGCAAATCGATTTATTTTTATATAGCCAGTTGTAACGTTTATCATTGTTGCAACATCAACACTTTTTATAGGAACTACATCTCTTTTTACTTTGATTTTGAACTTTCTATTTTCGCTTTTTCTAAAAATAGTCAATTCTACAGCTGTGCCTTCTTTTCCTTTTAGTTTAGCAAATAAACTGTCTGTTGGTAATTTTCGTCCAAATAATTTATAGGAGTTGGCATATAAAATTCGATCACCAGCTTTGATTCCAGCTTTTTCAGAAGGGCCTTTTTCTAAAGGTTTTATTACAGCAACCGTATCGTTTAGCATATAAAAATTGACTCCAATCCCCACAAAATCACCTTTCATACTTTCGGCAACTCCTTTTTGCTCACTAGACGGAATATAAACAGAGTGCGGATCGAGCTTTGCTAAAATATCATTAACCGTTAAATCTATAATTGAATCTGTATTTACTTTATCTACGTATTCATTATCAATAAAATCAATAATCTTATAGAGTTTGTTTTTATAATTATTTTTTGATGCTAACGGTTTTTCAACTGGAAAATTTAAATATCCGCCAAGTAAAACACCAACTGCAAGTGTTAAAAAAAGAAGAATAGGAAAAAAGATGTTACTTTTTTTCATTTGAAAGATTTGAAATAATTTAGTTGGATGGAAGATCACCTATAGTGTATTCCCATTGGTTTTTTGGATGCCTATTAGAAATTAGAGCAATTAATGGTAAAGTAAAACCAGATGAAATTAAACCCAATCCTACTATTGCGCTAGTCCCGCCAAGAGCTGCTACTGCAGTACCTCCAAGTATAAGAATAACTCCTAAAGTACATACTACTGGAGAAGTAATAGTTGATGTTAGCGATTTTCTTTTGATTTTTTCTATAGAAGCTAAGGCGATTAATGTGTTATTTATTGAAATGGTTTTGTCATCAATAATTGAAAATCTTCCGAAAAAGCTTCTGCCATCGGTTGTGACTACTTTTATTCTTTTATGTTCTACTAAAAAATCAGTTCTTTCAGAATCCTTTTTTTGCAATAGAATTCCTTTTTCTTGAGCAATTATAGAAACTAATGGCAACACTAAAAACAGTACAAATAAGATCGTTTTCATGATAGTGTTTTTTTTAATCTAATTCTTCAATTTGTTCAACAATTACTCCTGCTTTAATTAAAAAATCTACACCAGACGTGTCTCTATATCCATTTTGATATACCACCCTTCTAATTCCTGATTGATGTATGAGTTTACTGCACTCCTTGCAAGGAGAAAGTGTAATATACAATGTTGCTCCTTCACAAGTTTGTGTAGAACGAGCTACTTTTAGAATTGCATTTGCCTCTGCGTGAAGCACATACCAATTTGTTAATCCTTCTTCGTCTTCGCAACAATTTTCAAAACCCGAAGGTGTTCCGTTATATCCATCAGAAATTATCATTCTATCTCGAACAATTATTGCTCCTACTTGTTTGCGCTTGCAGTACGATAAGAGACTCCATTCTTTAGCAATTCGGAGATAGGCTTTGTCGTATTTGTTTAATTTTTTTAATTCCATGTAATGTAAATAGATGTATTTCTATAGTATTATTTTAATGATTTCAGGAAGTACTACTCCAATTAGAAAAGAGGAAGAAACTAAAATAAAATCACGTTTTGATAATCTAAAAAAGTTTTGAACTATATAGGAAACAATCAGAACTAATAAAACCAACACTATTTGAGCCACTTGAATTCCTAACGTATATTCTAATAAAGGTAATATTTTTGCCGAAAGATTACCCGTTGTTACTGATTTAAAATAATTTGAAAATCCCAAACCGTGAATAATTCCAAAAAAAAGAACAAAAAAACCAATTAAATTAATTCCATTTCCTTTATAGGATTTGCCAATTACAAATAAATTAAATAAAGCTGTTATTAAAATAGTTATCGGAATTAAGGATTCTTTCAAATTTAACTTAATAATTACAATTCCAAAAAAAGAAAGCAATAGCACCACTAGCTCTCCAATTGCAAAAAAAGCTAATAATAATAAAAGCTTTCTCCACTCTTTAAAGCTGTATGGAACTGCCAAAGCAATTAAAAATAAAATAAAATTATAGCTTTTAATATCTAAAACATGTTTCCATGCTAGTTGAAAGTAAATCCAAAAGTCTGACATAACACATATTGATTTATATAGATTAGGGAATGTAAATTTACAATTAAATTTGAAAATAGGATATAGTATTTAATTTATTAGAAAATAGGATAAAAAACAGAAAATTCTGAGCAAAATGTTTCCATAAAAAACGAAATTGAATTATATTTGTATATACCTAAATAATAGAAATCATGTCTATAGCAGATTTATTTGACAGCGAATTTAAAAGTAGAAATAAAGGTCATTTTTCAGCAATTGTTCGTGTGGCGTTAGCTGACGGATTAAGTACTGCTGAAGAAAAAGCTTTTTTAGATAAACTAGCTTTACATCTTGAAATTTCGCCAAAGGAGTATGAAGAAATTTTAGAAAACCCATTAAAATACCCTATCAATCCTCCTTATTTATATGTAGAGCGACTGGAACGTTTGTACGATTTAGCAAAAATGGTAAATAGTGATCACCAATTAGGCGACAAACAAGAGCTATTGCTTAGAAAATTTGGGATTGCTTTAGGGTTTACCCCCGGAAACATAAATTATATAATTAACAAAGCTCTTTTGTTAGTGGATAAAAAAGTAGATTTAGATACTTTTATTTTTGAAATGAAGCACATGAATAAATAGGAAAATTTTAATTTTTTGTAATCAGACTTTTATAGATTTTTGAACACAGATTTTACTAATTCTCATGAATTAATTAGTGAAATCTGTGTTTTAGTTTTGTCAAAATTACATAATCATTCTTACCAAACAAATATTGCTTTTTTTGTGAAATAGAAATGATTTTTATGGGATAGTTTGATGGATTTGTATATTTGTTTTTTAAACGAAATATTTTAATCTAAAAAGCAAGATTTTCTACCAGCAAAAAACTCCAAAATGAACATTAGAGAAGGTAAAAAAGAGGATATGGGTGCGGTTTTAGAACTCATTAAAGAGCTCGCCACTTTTGAGAAAGAACCCGATGCTGTTGTTGTTACCGTTGAAGATTTAGAGCGTGATGGTTTTGGTGAAAATCCATTGTTTTATACTTTTATAGCAATAATTGATGAGCAAATTGTAGGTGTAGCTTTGTATTATTACCGCTATTCTACGTGGAAAGGAAGAACTATTCATTTAGAGGATTTGATTGTTAAAGAAAAAAGGAGAGGAGTAGGTGTAGGTTACGCTCTTTATAAAGAAGTGATTGCTCAAGGGAAAAAAGATGGTGTTCGAAGAATTGAATGGAATGTTTTAGATTGGAATACTCCAGCAATTGATTTTTATAAAAAAACAGGAGCAATCGTTTTAGACGATTGGAGAGTAGCACAAATGAACGAAATAGGAATTGATAATTTTTTAAGAAATTTATAATGAGAGTATTTAAGTTTGGTGGCGCATCGGTTAAAGATGCTGCCGGAATAAAAAATGTATATGATGTTTTACAAAAAGTAGGTTATGAAGATGTTTTACTAGTAGTTTCGGCTATGGGGAAAACAACAAATGCTTTAGAGGAAGTAATAAAAAACTATTTTGATAAATCGGCTGAATTGAATTCTTCAGTACAAGAAGTAAAAAAATACCACAATCAAATTTTATTGGAGTTATTTGAAGACGATAAAAATGAAGTGTTTACTGCTGTAAATAACTTATTTTTCGATTTAGAATATTTTTTAAGTCATAATAAATCACCTAATTATAATTTTGTTTACGATCAAATCGTGAGTTTTGGAGAATTAATTTCAACTACAATCCTTTCTCACTTTATGTCTTTTATGGGAATAAAAACCACTTGGATTGATGTTCGAAATTTTATAAAAACAGACTCTACTTACCGTGATGCAGAAGTGGATTGGGAAATCACTCAAAAAAACATTTCAAAAAACGTTAAACGTAAAGTATTAAACATAGCTCAAGGATTTATAGGCTATGATGACAATGGATTTACAACGACTTTGGGTCGTGAAGGATCTGATTATACTGCGGCAATTTTTGCGTATTGCCTTAATGCTGAAAGCGTAACTATTTGGAAAGATGTTCCTGGGGTTATGAATGCCGACCCTAGATATTTTGAAAATGCCAGTTTACTGAATCAAATTTCCTATCGTGAAGCTATCGAATTAGCGTTTTACGGGGCTAGTGTTATTCATCCAAAAACCCTACAGCCTTTACAGAAAAAGGAAATACCATTATTTGTAAAATCATTTATAAACCCATTATTGCCTGGCACTAGTGTTTCTAAAGGCGAAGATTTAGTGCCTTTTCTACCTTGTTTCATTGTAAAGAAAAATCAATTATTAGTTTCACTTTCTTCTATCGATTTTTCATTTATTATGGAAGAGAACATTAGTGAAATATTCGGATTGTTGCATCAATACAAGATGAAAGTAAGTTTAATACAAAACTCAGCTATTAGTTTTTCTATTTGTGTGGAAGACAAATTTGGAAACTTTAATGAGTTGAAAAACATCCTTGCTAAAAAGTTTAAAGTTTCATATAACGAAAACGTATCTCTCTACACTATCAGACATTTTAATGAAAAAGCTTCGCAAATGGTCGAGGAAAATAAAGAAGTTTTATTGAAACAAGTTAGTAGAGAAACCATGCAAATTGTAACTAAAGACGCAAGCTGATTTGCAAGCATATTAAAGCTAGAGATTTCAACTCCTTGAATTATCAAAAAAACACACTACTTTTGATATGTTGGCGTTATATCTTTATGTTAAAAAAACTATTTTTTTTTGGTTTTATAAGCGTTTTTTCGGGACTTCATGCCCAAGAAATCAATACGTCATATAAAACCAAAAAAATTCCGGTTTCTTACGACACAATTCATTTAGAAAAGACCAGTATCAATTCGAGCTTTTTTAAATTACTTGACAATCAATCTAAAGTTGTTGACACCTCGTTTTACAAAATAAATTTTCAAAAAGGAGCCTTGCTTTTAAAAGAAAATTTCAAGTCTAATAATGATTCAGTAACGGTTCAGTATTTAAAGTTTCCAGATTATTTAACCAAGCAATACAGTATTTACGACGACAGTCGTGTAGTTGATAATGATACTAACGAAAAAAACTTGTATCGTGTTTCTAATGATGCGATTCAAAAATTTATTCCTTTCGATGGTCTAAATACCTCAGGAAGCATCACTCGAGGAATCACTATTGGCAACAACCAAAATGCAGTTGTCAATTCAAATCTCGATTTACAAATCACAGGCAAAATTTCCGATAAAGTAAGTTTGAGAGCTTCCATTCAAGACAGTAATATTCCCCTTCAAAATGGCGGATATTCGCAAAAACTAGACGAGTTTGACCAAATTTTTATTGAACTTTTTAGTGAGAAATGGCTGGTTAGAGCGGGCGATTTGTTTATGGAAAACAGGAAATCGAGCTTTCTGAATTTTAATAAAAAAGTGCAAGGATTATCGTCTAATTTTTCTTTAGGAACTCCTGAAAACACAACCAATATTTTTGCATCGGCAGCATTAGTTCGAGGACAATATGCAAAAAGCAACTTCGTTGGTCAGGAAGGCAATCAAGGACCGTATAAGTTGCGTGGTGCTAATGGCGAGTTATATGTTTTAGTAATTTCTGGATCTGAACGAGTTTTTGTTAATGGAATACTACTCCAGCGAGGAGAAAACAATGATTACACCATCGATTACAATGCGGGGGAAATATTGTTTACCTCACTTTTTCCTATTACTTCAGAAATGCGAATTGCAATAGAATACCAATATTCTGATAGAAACTACACTCGTTTTGTGACTTATTTTGGAGCGACTCATGAAAAAGAGAATTGGAATATTGGTGCTTATGTCTATTCTGAAAATGATGTAAAAAACCAACCTTTACAACAAGAATTATCAGCAGAACAGGCTCAAATTTTAGGAACTGCTGGTGACAATCCTGATTTAATGACTGCACCATCGGCAGTAATTGAATCTTATTCTGAAAATAGAATTTTGTATGAAAAAGGAACACAAAACGGACAAGAAATTTTCGAATATTCTGACAATCCTTCTGCTGTTTTATACAATGTTCGATTTAGTTTTGTTGGAAATGGCTTGGGAAATTATACAATATCAAATGCAGCTGCGGTAGGTAAAATTTATTCTTATGTAGCGCCAATCAATAATGTAAAACAAGGAAGTTACGAGCCTATTACACGATTGGTTGCCCCAACTAAAATTCAAATTGCAACCATCATAGGTGCTTACAGCCCATCTGAAAAAAGCGCAATTGATTTTGAATTGGGCGTGAGCAATAATGACTTGAATTTATTTTCTTCTGAAGACGATAGCAATAATAGAGGTTTGGCTGGAAAAATAAATGCAAAAAAACGGCTCTTTACTGGAAAGTGGGAGGTGGATGCCTTTGCTAATTTTCAGTTTGTACAACAGGATTTCAGAACTATTGAACGGTTATTTACTATTGAGTTTAATAGAGATTGGAATTTGACAACTGTTGCAGGAAATCAAAGTTTGCTGGTTTCTGGATTGAATTTTAATTTGCCAAAAAAAGGATTATTTACCTATCAAATAGAAAAACTCGATTTTACCAAATCCTTTTCAGGTAGCCGCCATAATAGTAATGCGTTATTTAAGTTTAAAAATTGGAACATTCAAAATCAAGGCAGTTTCTTAAACAGCAGTAGCACTTTATCAGACTCTAAATTTATCAGAAATCAAGCACAAACACGTTATCATTTTAAGAAAAACTGGGTTGGTGGCAGTCTTAGATTAGAAGACAACAAAGAACAAATAAAAGCTACGAACCAATTTTCTGCTTTAAGCCAAAAATTTATTGAATATGGTGCATTTCTCGGTAGAGGAGACAGTACCAAAGTTTATACCGAGATTGGCTATCTCCACCGTCAGAATGATAGTTTGCAAAGTGGATTTTTAAAACGAGTTAACACTTCGCAATCCTATTATTTGAAATCGAAATTAATTCAAAACGAGAGAAGTGATTTGGCTGTTTTTGTTAATTATAGAAACTTGAAATATGTTGATGTACTTCGTGACAATGAGCCCTCATTAAATTCTAGAATTTTGTACAGTTCTCGTTTTTTTAAACAACTTCTTCAAACTACAACTGCTTTTGAAACCGCTTCTGGAACCATTCCGCAACAAGAATTTACCTATTTAGAAGTCGAGCCTGGGCAAGGTGTTTATACTTGGAACGACTACAATAGTAACGGAATTCAAGAATTACAAGAGTTTGAAGTGGCTCCATTTCCAGATCAAGCCAAGTATGTTCGAGTATTTTTACCCAATCAAGTTTTTTTAAAAACACATCAAAATAAGTTTTCTGCAACGGTAACTTTCAACCCCAATCAATGGCAAAACGAAAAGGGTTTTAGAAAGATTATTTCCTATTTCTACAACCAAACATCTTATTTAGTTGATAGAAAAATAGAACGCAACGGAAACAATTTCGATTTAAATCCGTTTAACACTTCTGAAGAAGATTTATTTGGGTTGAATGTAAGTTTCAGAAACAGTTTGTTTTTTAACAGAGGAAAGCAGGGCCACTCTATTACCTATACGTATTTAGATAGTCAATCTAAAAATTTATTATCTGTGGGTTCACTTGAAAACAACAATAGCTCGCACCAATTGCAGTACCAGCATTTGTATAAAAAAAGCTGGTTGTTTGGACTGAATTCAAAAACAATTAGAACTCAATCCTTAGTTGAAAATTTTGCTTTTAGAAACTACACCATTTCAGGGTATCAAGTTGCTCCAAAAATTTCCTATTTATTTTCTAGAAATGCGAGTTGGGATTTATTTTGCGAATTTCAAAATAAATTAAATAAAATTGGCGAATTAGAAACGCTACAACAAACCCGAATAGGCACCTCTTTTAATTATGCTAGCGAAAAGCGACTGACGCTGAACGGTGAATTTTCGCTTTATGAAAATAAATTTAATGGTAGTGAATTGTCAGCAGCGGGGTTTCAAATGTTAGAAGGCTTGCAACCGGGACAAAACACTACTTGGCGATTGCTTATACAAAAAAGTTTAACCGAATTTCTAGACATTAACCTCAACTATCAGGGAAGAAAAAGTGAAACCAGTCCAGCCATTCATACAGGAAATGTGCAATTGAGAGCTTATTTTTAAAGTTTTTATTACTTGAGTTGAGATAAATTATTAACTTTAATCTCTATTAAATAACTTAAACATCAAATCATCATGAAGAAAGTATTGTTATTGTGTTTTCTAGTTGTTTTTTCAACTACCTTTTATGCTCAAGAAACCGAAGCTAAAATAGCTAAAACAGAGAAAGCCGCACAATTGAAAAAAGAAAAAGCTGCTGCGAAAAAAGAAGCCGCCGCTGCCGCGAAAATGGAAGCCAAAAAAGCAGAAGCTGACGCCAAAAAAGAAGCCGCTGCCACTGCGAAAAAAGAAGCAAAAAAAGCAGAAGCTAAAGCAAAAAAAGAAACTGTAAAAGCAGAGAAAGCAGTAAATGAGAAAAAAGGGAAAGTAGCTTCTAAAAAAGTTGAGGCTGACGCTAAGAAAGAAAAAGCTACTGCTAAAGCTAAAAAAGAGACCAAAGAATCAGCAGGAAAAGTTGTAGAAAAAGCAAAAAAGGAAACTAAAAAAGGTGAAGATAAGGTAACTTCTAAATCTAAAAAAGCAACCACTAAGGTTAGAGAAACATCCGAAAAAGCACCTAAAGTTGCTGATAAAATTACCGGAGAATACAACGGTAAAAAAGTATACACAGGTCCTAGAGGCGGAAAATATTACATCAATTCAAACGGGAATAAAACCTATATTTCTGACGATAAGTAATGTTTTTAGTATAACCTTAATGGGTTTTCATTAGAAAAAAGGGATGTCTTAAAGTTGACATCCTTTTTTATGCTTCAATTTTAAAACTTACTTGCATCGTCGTGCCTTTATTCACTTCTGAACTCAACACTCTTATTTTGCCTTTATGATATTCTTCAACAATTCGTTTTGTTAGCGACAGCCCTAAACCCCATCCGCGTTTTTTAGTAGTAAATCCGGGTTCGAAAACAGTTTTAAATTGATTTTTAGGAATTCCTTTCCCTGAATCAGATACTTTTATTTTCACAAACTTCCCTTCTTCTTCAATAGTTACCGCTAGTTGTCCTTTTCCTTTCATGGCATCGATGGCATTTTTTACCAAGTTTTCTATTGTCCAACTATGCAAGGCAGGGTTTATGGCAACTGCTATCGATTTTGTAGGTGCTTTAAATGAAAAAACAACTTGTTTGGAAAAACGCGATTGCAAATAGTCATAGGACTCTTTTGTTTCTGAAATAATATCACGAAGTTCAAGCACAGGCTCTGAACCAATTTTCGAGAATCTATCGGTTATGGTTTGTAACCTTGTGATATCCTTCTCTATTTCTGAAACAGTGGTTTCATCAACGTTATCGGCTTTCATAATTTCTAACCAACCTATTAAAGAGGATAAAGGAGTTCCTATTTGATGAGCAGTTTCTTTAGCCATTCCCGCCCAAAGTTTATTTTGAGTGGCCATTTTGGTACTCCTGTAAAAATTGTAAACTAATGCGCCAAATAATACAATAATGACAACTAAAGCAATCGGATAATACTTTAGTTTGTTTAACAAATCAGAATCTCCATAGTATAAATAAATAAATTTACCAGGGACGTATTCAATGCTAATTGGCTCATTCTGATCCTTAAGTTTTAATAATAGCTTTGAAGATTCTGATTTATTTTTTAAAATTTCTTCGTCAATATTTTTGCTGTTAATTATCGTGTCATTCTCTATTAAAAGAATTGGAATGCTAGCATTTTGAAATATTTTTAATGGAAGTTCGATATCAGTATTTTCATCTACATTTTTTAATGTTTTTTGAGCTTCTGCCCAAATCTCCATTTTTACGCGTTCCTCGTTTTTAAAAATTTGAAAAAAAGTATAAGTATTCCATAGAATTAAAGTGATAATAACAAAAGAAGCTGCGATTAAGATCCAGCGTGTAGTGTTTTTTCTATTAGAAAACTGCATATGAATTATTTTACGGAATAAATATAACGAAATAAATGTGTTAAGATTATAAAATAAATTTTGGGAAATTCATTTTCAAAAAAAAGGCTTAAACAAATTAAATGTTTAAGCCTTGATTCAAATATACGAAATTGTTTATTTTTTTATAACCCTTTGTATTTGTTCTTCTCCATTTTCAAGTTTCATTTGTAAAAAATAAAGACCAGAACTTAAATTACTTACATCAATTGCGTTTTCAATTGGTTTTCCTTGTTGTAAAACAGCTCCTTGGATATTCGTGATTTTAAAATTCCGAATAGCCGATGGGGAACTAATTTGGAGAATATCAGATACTGGATTAGGATATACAACCAATTTGGTTTTAGAGTTTTCAGGGTTTGACATTCTTGCAGCTGCTCCCCATGTGTAAGAATAGCCATTAGTTTTGTTCAATAAATCAGGGGTTTGATTCGCTGATCCGGTTTTGCCATTATTGAAAACAATATTTACAGACGTTGGTCCAACTATAGTATGTCTATAAAATCCATTTGCATCGGCAACCATTCTGATTCCAGGCCAAGTAGTATTGGCTACACTGCCTGTTGGCAATGCGTTCCAATAATGAATTCTAGGAATAACCGTTCCCCAAGTAGTTGGCGGCTTAAAATATACAGTTAGAGTTGTTTGACATCTATTTGCTGGTGCAGAAGTTAGCCAGGCATTGTCATAAAATCTGATGCCCGCGGTAGCACTTAAATCAGCAGTTTGTAAGGTTCCGTCATTAAAAATTATATTTGAGGCACTTACCGTAGATGGGAAAGTGAATCTATACCAACTTCCACAATCTAAAGTCATTGCTACACCAGGCCAAGTCTGAGCAGGAGCTGTCCCGTTAACACCCCAGTAAAATATTTTGACAGCTGTACCCCAGTTAGTCGGCTTTTTGAAATAAACTGTAAAAGTAGTTGGAGCAGAAAAAGTATAAACTTGAGTTGATACAGCAGAACTAGTTCCAGCTGTATTTCTTACAAATGCTCTTAAAGTGGTTGTACTTGTTATAGCTAATGATTTTGTTCCTACAGCTGATAAAGAAGCAGTAGTTGGAGTTGTACCATTTATTGTATAAAAAATGGTTGAGGTTGGATTGTTTGCAGTTAAAACAACGTTAACTGTTGACCCAGTAACAAAAGTACCTCCAATTGGAGCGATAGTCAAAGCAGGAACATCTACTACTGGAGTAGAAAACGAATAAACTTGAGTTGACACAGTAGAACTAGTTCCAGCTGTATTTGTTACAAATGCTTTTAAAGTGGTTGTACTTGTTATAGCTAATGATTTTGTTCCTACAGCCGATAAAGAAGCAGTAGTTGGAGTTGTACCATTTAATGTGTAAAAAATGGTTGAGGTTGGATTGTTTGCAGTTAAAACAACGTTAACTGTTGACCCAGTAACAAAAGTACCTCCAATTGGAGCAATAGTCAAACTAGGTACATCTACTACCGATTTATCCCAAACGGCATAGTCTACACCTGATGTTTTTAAAGTCCAACCAGTTCCAGGATTCCATAAACCAGGACCAATTTTTACAACTACTTTATTATCAATGGTAGCTGAGTAAAATCCAATTGTATTTGAAACTACAACAGAACTATAAGCATTGATTCCATTTGATTTTCGAATTGCCATTAGGTTATCAATAGCGGTTTTATTAGCACTATAAGCTACAGTAACTCCATCTTTTCTGTAAGTTCCACCATAATAATGAGGAAAGAAAACACATGGCATCCCAGGATGGGTAAGAATATAAGCATATCCTTTCATGATATTGTCACTTGTTACAAAACTACCCGGTTTAACAAATGTATCGTGATTGTCAATAAAAGTAACAGCTTTGTCGGCATAACCAAACTGACCAGCTAATCCAGGATAACCAGCCAGAGCACCATAATTACCGCTGTTAATAGCAGGTTGTAAAGCATTATAATAAAGTGAAAAATCAAATGCAGCAGATTTTCCACCAGTTCCATCTACCCATGACTTTAAAGTAGCTGTATTACCATCCCAATACTCCCCAACAGAGGCATAAGGAGTAGAAGCGTTTATATAATCACCAAAATGCCAAGCGGAAAAACCTTTAGCAACATCCCATCTCCAGCTATCAAAGCCTAAACCTTTTAATCGAGTTAGAAATTCCTTTACTCCGTTTTGAACTTGAATATTAGTATGGTCTAAATCTCTTCCACCATTAAAATCTTCTCCGGTATCAGGAGTTCCACAAGGTCTAACTCCTGTTATTGCAACAAAATTTGCTTCATCATTACTGGTAATTGATTTACAATCCCATGTTGGATTGGTAAAATCAGTCCAATTGGTTGTTCCCCCTCTATGATTTACAACAATATCAGCCATTGGGTGAATTCTAGGGGTGCTAGTGTTCATAGCAGTTAATAAAGATCTTAGTTGAGCTTCAGAACCATAAACAGTTTGAGAAAAGTTAAATAATTCAGTAGGGATATATCCAACACCACCTGTAGACTTACTTGGTGGAGGTAACCAAATCACATTGAAACCAGAAGCAGCATAGCCACTAGTTCGATTTCTTAGAAAATTATAGAGTCCGCCTTCAGATGAAACGGAAGTTTGTGTATGAACATCCCATCCAAATGCTTGTAGCATAATGTCGTTTACGTTTGCTGAAGATTGAGCAGTTACTTTTGATGAAAAAGAGATACAAAAAATGACTACTAATGTCAGTAGACTTTTAATAAATAGTTTTAATTTTTCTGATTTCATAAATAAGTGTAATTTAGGTTAAGGTTTGTTTAATTTTTTATGAAATTAACAATAATTTTTAATTTTTTTTACAAGAAATTTTTATTTAAGGCTTTTAAATTTGTAAAATTTAAACTAAAACGTTGTAGTTTCGTAAATTGTTGATAAATAGTTTGTTTTTAATTCATAATAAAACAATCAGACAATCAGTATTTTAAAGAATTCGCTCATAAAATATAGTCTGCCAATTAAGAAAATAGTCGTTGTTTTATAAAAATGAATAAGGATTATTAGAAAATACAGAATCCTTGCCTACAAACAAAGAAGTTACTATATTTGTAAAACAAAATTATAAGGTCAAAGGGGTTTTAAACGCTTACGATGAAGTAAAGAACCACCAATTAGCTAAAAAATATTTAAATAAAAATGAAGTGCTAACCGCTTGGAAGGTGCTTTTGACCAAACAATAAAATTTATATTATGGAAGTTTCAGGAAAAGTAAAAGTAGTTGGAGTAGAACAACAAGTAAGCCCAACATTTAAGAAAAGAGAATTAGTTGTAACTACAGATGAGCAATATCCTCAAAGTATCATGATTGAATTCGTTCAAGATAAAACCGATTTATTAAATTCCATTTCAGTTGGTGAAAATGTAAAAGTATCTATCAATTTGGGCGGAAGAGAATGGGTTAATCCACAAGGAGAAACTAAATATTTTAATTCAATTAAAGGCTGGAGAATTGAAAAGTTAACTTCTGAGGCGCCGCAAACTCAAGCGCCACCAATGCCTGCAGCAGCAGCATTTGAACCAGCTGCAACTTTTACAGAAGAAGAGCATGATGATTTGCCTTTTTAATTTCTAAACAAGAATAAAAAACTTTAAATTAGTTTCTAATTAATACTCCTATGCCATACTGGTGTCCAATTTGTGGATAAAGTACAGCATGGGTTTTCTTTTTGCCAAAAGTCACCGATTGAAAAGGATTCCAATAGGAAATAGCAAATCCTACACCAAGACCAATTCCTGCGCCTGTAAGTACATCTGAAGTATAATGTTTGTTGTTTGCAATTCTTAAAAAACCGGTTGCCGATGCAAATAAAAAACCGCTACTTGCATACCAAATATTAGAGTCTTTGTATTCATAGTACAATAAAGAAGCGTTTGTAAAAGCTAATGCAGTATGTCCTGAGGGAAAACTTTCGTTATCAGATAAATCAGGTCTTTCTTCTTTAAAAGTTCTTTTCATAGAAAATACAATTCCATACGTTATTAAGTTTGAAATAGTAATTTTCAAAGTTTGATGTTTAAAGTCGTTTTTAGATTTGAAACCTAAATAATTTCCGCCATAGATTTGAGCAATAGGAGCAAATAATAAAAAATCATCAACATTACTTTTAAAATTAGTTCCAGTTGTGTTTCTAATATCTTTTTGTAAATTCAGATTTAATGAAGTATTTTTTAATAAAAAACCGCTTGTGATTAAAGCTGCTGGTGCGATAAATTGTTTATAGGATAGCTTATTGTGCGTTTTTATAGTTGAAATGGTATCGTTTTGTTGTGCATTTGCATTAAAATAAAGCAGTAATAGGATTGGTAAAAATTTCATTTTCATTTTATTTATATAAAATAATTATTCAATTTAAAGAAGTTTTCCATCTGAACAATTATAGTTTAAATTTGCAACTAATTTAAAGTTTATATTCATTCAATAAGGCTGTGCATTGTATTTTTTAACTAAAGAATTGTATTTCCCGCCAGTAGAAGAGGCGTCTTTCGAAGGAATCTTAGCTGTAGGAGGCGATTTGTCTACAGAACGATTGTTGTTGGCTTATAGGAGTGGAGTTTTTCCATGGTTTTCTATTGATGAGCCCATTCTTTGGTGGTCGCCTTCGGAAAGGATGGTGGTTGATCCTCAAAATTATAAAGTTTCTAAAAGTATCAGGAACATTATTAACAGAGACATCTTTAAGATAACGATGAATAAAGATTTCGAAGCAGTAATTTACAATTGTCAAAAAATAGAAAGAAATGGTCAAGTTGACACTTGGATTACCGATGATATTATTGAATCCTACACAAAACTACACCAGTTAGGGAAAGCGATATCTTTTGAAGTTTGGCAAAATGACGAATTAGTAGGGGGTTTATATGGTGTAGATTTAGGTCATGTTTTTTGTGGTGAAAGTATGTTCTCAAAAGTGTCGAATGCAAGTAAAGTTGCATTTGTGAAGCTAGTCGAATATTTAAAAGAAAACAACTATGTTTTATTAGATTGTCAATTGCACAATGACTATTTAGAACAATTAGGGGCTTTTGAAATTTCTAGAAATGCATTTATGCGGATTTTAAATGCTAAGAAAACAAATTAGGTTCTTTTCCAACAATCTAACACATGGTCGTTTACCATACCTGTAGCTTGCATGTGCGCATAAACAACTGTAGAACCTACAAACTTAAATCCTCTTTTTTTTAAATCTTTGCTTATTGTATCTGAAAGTGGTGTTTTAGCTGGTACTTCAGAAAGGGTTTTTATATTGTTAATTAAAGGTTTGCCATCAACAAATCCCCAAATATAGTTGGAGAAGCTACTAAATTCTTCTTGTACATTTATAAAAGCGACAGCATTAGAAACAGCTGAACGGATTTTGAGTTGATTTCTGATAATTCCTGAATCGAGTAGAAGTTCCTGAATTTTATCTTCGCTGTAATTCGCTATTTTTTTATAATCAAAATCCTCAAATGCTTTTCTGAAATTTTCTCTTTTGTTTAGAATTGTTATCCAACTCAAACCAGCTTGAAAGGTTTCGAGAATTAAAAATTCAAATAAAGTTTTATCGTCATAAACAGGCACTCCCCATTCCTCATCGTGGTATTTTTGATACAGCTCACTAGATAAACACCATTTGCATCTTACTTTTTCTTCCATTTTATTCGTCAGCTAAATATTTTTTTATTGCATAATGCCCTAAATAAATCAAAGGCGTTAATACAATTGCGATGATTAATTTAAAAGTATAACCTGTAAGTGCTGAGGAAATAAAAGTATCAAAATTGATTTTTCCAGGCAACCAAAAAGCAATACCTAATACAATAAAAGAGTCGAAAAGCTGCGATATTATTGTTGAACCAGTAGTTCTTAACCAAATTTTTTGATTACCAGTTTTATTTTTAAAGAACCAAAATACAGTTACATCTATCAATTGCGAAACCATAAATGCAATAATGCTACCTACTATAATCCACATACTTTGCCCAAAAACGGCGTAAAATTGTTCATCGCTTACGGGGCTTATTCCTTTAGCTGCGGGGATTACTATTGCAACAAATAAAATTACAAATGCATAAACAATTAAACAAGCAGTAATTAATGAAAGTTTTTTAACTCCTTTTTCTCCAAAATACTCATTAATCAAATCGGTCGTCAAAAAAACAATTGGCCAAGGCAAAATACCAATGCTCATAACAAATGGACCTATCTGTATTAACTTTCCACCAATTAATTCTGCAGTCACAGCATTGGTGATAAAAATTCCAGCCAGAATAACAAAAACGAAATCTTTACGGGTTTTAAACATATTTTTAAGTTTCTCAAAATTACTATTTAATTTTGTTTAAAACCATTAATTTGATTTCAAAAATCTTATAGAAAGTATGTATTAATTAGAAAACAAAATACCCTAAAATCAAAAAAGCTCTCCACAAAAGTGGACAGCTTTTCATTGGTCTAACTACTAAACCTGCTACGGGTTACAAAGCCGTAGCGAAAACAACACAACTACTTTAAATACTATTTTTGGGCAAAAAAGGTTTTCATCTCTGAAAACCTTTTCCCAATTTTAGCGGTCTGGACGGGACTCGAACCCGCGACCCCGTGCGTGACAGGCACGTATTCTAACCAACTGAACTACCAAACCTCTGCTTAATTGCGGTTGCAAATATACTATAGATTTTTAGATTTGCAAACCTTTCTGTGAAAAATATTTTTTTAATTTTTTGACTATTAACCAAAGCTTTGTTTTTCAATCAAGTATGTTGTTAATATTTTTTCAAAGTTAGCTCCAACATTTACAGGAACATACTTTATTTTGTTTTGAGCACATGTCAGAGAAATTTTCCTAAAATAGTCTTCAGCTTGTTTTTCATAAGATTCTTTAATAGTGTCGGCAAAAATGTTTACTTCATCACCTGTTTCTACATCAATAAATTTTCTTGGGGCATTATCAAAATCAAAATTCAGTTCAGTTTTATTATCAATGACGTGGAACAATACTACTTTATGCTTGTTGTGTTTTAAATGCTGTAGCGCATTGAATAAAGTTTCTTCTTTTTCAGATTGAAACATATCTGTAAAAAGCACTATCAACGAGCGGCGATGCATTTTTTCGGCAATTTGATGTAAAAATGTTATAGTGTCTGTACTTTTTGTAGCTGTAGTATTTTCTAAAAGATTTTCTAAAGTGTTCAATAACATTCTATGATGACGATCACTTCCTTTTTCTGGAGCATAATATTCATAACTATTAGAAAAAACACTTAGCCCAACGGCATCGCGTTGTTTTTTTAGTAGATTCATTAGTGCTGCCGAAGCCAAAACAGAAAATCCAATCTTACTTTCATAAAAAGGTTGTTCTTTTTTTAGTTTTGGATAATGCATTGATGAGGAATTATCGATAATCAAGTGACAGCGTAAATTGGTTTCTTCTTCGTAACGTTTGGTATAAAGACGATCTGTTTTAGCAAATAATTTCCAATCCATGTGTTTGGTGCTTTCTCCTGAATTGTATACTTTATGCTCAGCAAATTCGGCCGAAAAACCATGAAAAGGGCTTTTATGCATGCCTGAAATAAAGCCTTCCACTACTTGATTAGCAAGTAATTCTAGGTGTTGAAAACTGGAAATCTTTTCCTGTTGCGATTCAATGTTCATTCTGCTTCTTTTTTTATTTTTTGTGCTCTGTACAATCCGTCGGTTGCTTGCATCAATTTTCTTTTTAAAATAGGACTAAAGTTAGGGTTTTCCTCTAAAAAAGTCTCAACAAGTTGAAATGCATAATTAGATGAATATCTTCCAATGCTGCCGCTTAACCAAGCTTTTGGAAAGAAAATGTCTCCAGTACGTTGAATTTCATCTATTAAATATAATGCCGATTTCAGATGTTTTTTAGCACTTTCTTGCCGCAAAGGATGGTAAATATTTTTAAACGCACTCAAAATCCAAGATTCGTTTTCTCTGTTTTTTTCATCCTTCAATGATTCAACAAAAGCATCTCTAACCGCCTCATGGCTAGATAAACTGGGTAATAAATAATCAAAACGTTTTTGTTTATCAGGATTGCTTATCGATTGTTTGGTTTTTGAAATTATTTCATTGCTTTTTTGATGGTTAAAAATAACCAAATCCATGGCAATATTGGTATAATCGTCTTCATTTAATTTCAAATTATTAATTTGGATTTCTTTATTCCAAATTTGATACAATCGTTCTTTATCTCTCTCGGAATAAGCAATTGCATTAAATAATCCAAATAATGTCTTTTTTATATTAGAAGGCAAATTTTCTTGCAATCGTTTGTAGATTAAATCAGCTGCTGCTATTTGATTGACTTGTTGTTGATAATTACTAAGATATTTCCAAAATATAATATTGATTTGACTAGACAATACATTTATAATTAATTCATTTTCTTCAATGGCTATACTTTTTAGATTTACATGAAATGCATCTAAAGGGGTAATAGTTCCGGCCAACATATTTTCGTAAAGATTGATGTATCCCGATGCTTTGGCCACTTCATTCTTAGTAGAAGTAAAACAATCTATACAAGATGTGTCAATCGGAAAAACACCATATCCATGCCCGTTATAGTTGTATATAATTGTTATTGGTTTCGCAAATCCGATTGCTTTTTGAATAGCTATGCTTTTATCTTTTATAGTAACAGGAATTGTTTTTATGGTATCAGAATACACAAAACCTATTTCAAAAGTTTGTGGCCAAGTATTTTTAGTGCCATCTTCAGCATTTTGAATGATTTGAAATTTTTTTATTTTGTTTTCTTTATCATATTCGATTTTTTCAGTAAACAGTGGTCTTCCAGATTTTTTTACCCAAACGTCACTCCATTTATTTAGGTTTAATGAAGTTTGATGATCTAAAATGGCAATTAAATCATTCCAATCGGCATTTTTATTTGCAAATTTTTGAATGTATTTTTGGATACCTTTTCTGAATGCCTTTTCGCCCATTGCCATTTCGAGCTGACGCATCATTATGGGTGCTTTGTCGTAAATAATATTTCCGTAAAGTGACCCAGCGTTTTTTAAATTTTCTAAATTTTGTTTTATCGGATTTGTACCTGCGGTTCGATCTTCTGCATAGGCACTAGGATAATGAGAGGTTAGAAATTGTAAATTATGGTTTACTTCAGGGAAAAGAGGATTTACAATTTTGTCGGCCATAAAATTGGCAAAAACTTCTTTCATCCAAACATCGTCAAACCATTTCATGGTAACTAAATCTCCAAACCACATATGAGCGGTTTCGTGTGCAATTAATTTAGCACGTTCTATTTTTTCACTTTCAGTAGCTTTAGTATCTAAAAACAAGTCAGACTCGCTATATTGTATGGCTCCAACATGTTCCATACCGCCGTATTGAAAGGAAGGAATAGCAACAAAATCAAGCTTTTTGAAAGGAAATTTTTGTAAAGTATAGTCTTCTAAAAAGGTTACTGCTTGCTCATGCTGTTTAAAAATAACATCCGTACTCTCCTTTATTTTTTCAGAATCATTTTCCCGATATAGAAAAGTGCTATTGAATGAATGACTGTTTTTAGCAACACTTTTAAATTCTCCGGCTACAAATGAAAATAAATAGGTACTCATTTTATCAGATTCGTCAAACGAATAGGTAATAAAATCTTCTTTAACAATTTTATTGTTTAAAGGAGAAGCACATAAAACTTTCCAGTCTTTAGGTGCAGTAATAGTAAGAGAATAGACTGCTTTTATGTCTGGTTGATCAAGGCACGGAAATAGTGTGCTTGCCCTGTCTGGAACCAATAAAGTATATAAAAAGGCATCGTTTCTATTTAATGAGGAATTGCCAGCAACGAATGAAATGGCTATTGTATTTCGACCTAGTTTTAAATTTTCGGGTGCAATTATTAGATGTTCTTTTTGATGATTTAGCGCAATTAGAGTTCCGTTAGCTCGAATTGATTTTATGTTTTCGGTTTTTTCATTAAAATCTAAATATAATGGTTGGGACAAATCAGTTAAAGTGAGATTCAAAATTAAATTTGATTGAATCGATTTTGATTTTTCTAGAGGAATAGAAAAGGACAATTCATAAGAAACTTCTTTTATTTGATGTTGACGAAAACGTGCTAATTCTTTTGAAACTCCCTTTTCTAATAAAACGGTTTGTTTTTTATTAGATTGAGAGAAACAGCCGTTAATTGTAAATACTAAACTTATGAAGCAATAGAAAAATTTCATTTATACATTATTATGTTCGCTAAAAATAAGAAAAGGTTTGACTCTCGCCAAACCTTTCTGTTTAATATATTTAGATTGCTAGTTACAATAATGCGTCTAAGCTATCTGCATAAGTTTGTTTCGGAGCAACTCCTACTTGGCGACCCACCACTTCTCCGTTTTGGAAAACTAGAACCGTTGGAATATTTCTAACACCATACTTTGCTGCAAACTCTTGATTGGCATCAACATCTACTTTACCAATTACTGCTTTTCCTGCATATTCTTCGCTAATTTCGTCAATGATTGGACCTACCATTCTACAAGGACCGCACCATGCTGCCCAAAAGTCTACCATTACTGGTTTGTCTGATTTTAATACTACTTCTTCAAAAGTAGCATCAGTTATTGCTAATGCCATAATATTTATTTTATTTAAATGTAGAACAAATTTACAGTTTTATTTGTAATGAAATATATTTCTGAAATTAGTTTTAATTATGAATGTATTTATGGAATTGATTATAATTGTTTATTCCAAATAGCTTCATCCTTCCAATTAATTGGAAACCCCATTGCTCTTGTATCTACATTTGGATATTTTTCTAAAAGCATTTTAAATCTTTGAGAAAAAGAATTATTTGGATTGATCGTTTGCAATAAATATAAAATCATTGATAAAATAAAATAGGTTTTATTATTAGCAACTGAACTAACAGCTAACCACTTTTTTCTAGTAGTTATTGGCTTAATAGGTTGAATACTCATAACACGATTCCACAAACGGGAATGATGTGCACAAACATTTCTTATGTATACGATACTATGCATCCAGGAAGCAAAAGTATTTTCGTCGAGACCAAAATAATTTGCAATATTTCGTTTGGTTCTACTTGGTTTTAAATTACTAAATAATGAGGACAATGTTCCAAAAGAGGTAAGTTCTAGTAGCATCCAACTTGGTGGTAATGGATTAGAATATTTGCCTCTAAAAGCTACAATAAAATCGGCGTCACTTCTATTATATTCATTATCTAAACTAACTAGTGTTTTACTATGACTGATTTGATTTTTAAATAAATTTGTTTCTTGATACCAAAACGCCCCGTTTTGATGTGATAATAAGTAAATCATTTTTGCTCTAATAGAAACCTCTATTTTTTCTAATTCCTGAATAATTAAAACACGAAGTTCTCTATCAAAACAATATAAATTGAAAGCAGTATCAAATGTTGCCGATTCTTTAAAAGTATGATTCTCTTTGTCAGCAAGTAATGGATACCAATAACCACTTAATCTGTAGTAACTTATGCTTTCTAATAAATGTAACGCTTTTTCAATATTAGGAATTTGCAAACCTCGTTCTTGTAGTTGTTCTAGTTGTTGAAGGTAGCTAAATGGCGGTTTATTAAACGGAACTAAACTCATTAACGAAAGTATAAAAATGCAAAAAGCTTACTCTGAGCGCGCTGATCTAACGAGAAGCGGAGTAAGCATGTTGGTGCAAATGTACGAACATTTGTGTAACTTTTACAAATAGTGTATAAAATTTTAATATACATCCTGATCTAGCTTGTAGTACTACAACATCTATTTATTCATCGACTCAATTATCTTCATAGTTTCAACACTAACTGTGCAAACTCTTTTTAGTAAATTAATTACGTGAGGTTTATAATCGGCAAAGCGATAAGTATTAAAGTTTACGGCAATGGTTTTGTCGGTGTATTTTTTTTCTTTGTATTGGTCAAGAACCCATTCTATTGCTGAACGATTACCTAGTTTGTAAGCCCAAGCTGTGTCGGGAACGCCGTGTAAATAAGTATGTTCGTCTATAGCAATAACACCTTGTGGTTTATCGGCTTTTAGTTTTACTTTGAGTTTGTAATTTTTGTCTTTTACTATATTGGTGTTATCAATAACTTGTAACTCAAACGGTGTAACAGTTTCATAATCAATATGCAACTCCATAAGTTGTTTGCCCCAAGCTGCCCATTTGAAAAAATCGTCATAAAATGGCAAACGTGGAAACTCTCGTTTTAAGTTTAACTCATATTTTTTGCGATACTCAGGATTGTGCAAAACCGCGTAAGTATAATAAAAAATGTCTTCTTTAGTAATGTTTGTATTTTGATAATACGATGTAAACTGACTTAAACCCCAATCGGTGATGTTGTCGTGACGATTGCCTTCTTGGTCGTAAATATATAAAGGCATTGTTTTATTTCCACCTGCTGCGTTACTTAATGAATTCAAATCATTAATATTTTCAAATGCTAAAGTAGAAAATTGAATTTCTGTATCTTTTCCAATACAACCAATACATTTATTTAATCCTTTCAAATCTTTTGAAAAAATATCAACGTGATTTTGAGTTAAAACATCACTAAATATTTTTTCTGAATAATAGTATTTCTTTGAATATGGTTTGTAAAATGCAGTTATAATATGTTTTTTATCAAATTTTGATTTTAAGTTTCGTGCCAATTTATTGTTCAAATCTCTACTCCACTTAATTCTTTCATCAGCTATTTGTTGAGTTATTGAACTATTGTATGTTTCAGAAAGAAACTTGCTTTTTTTCTCTAAATTACTTTTGTCTAAATCATAAACCCATTCATCACGATTAGTTGCAACACCATTTGAATAAAATTTAAAAATCGAATTTTTAGTCTTTCCTGCTTTAGCATCTTTATCAATCATTGTCAATAAACTTTCAAAATCATTATCCGAAAGATTAATCCAATTGTTGTTTTTATCGGGAATTATAGCTTCAAAATTTATTTGTCCAAAACTATTTATGCTATTTAACCATTCAAATTTTTCTACTCTTGTGGCACGAATATCGCAAGGATGAATGTATTTAATTTGACATTTGTTATTTAGTTTTTCTTCTGATTTTACTAAAAACATTATTGCTATTCCAACCATAGCACCTAAACCAAAAACTGTATGCGCTTCACCAATTGAAATTCCATTTTTACCTGAAAGTTCTCGTACATTACCACCTAAATCTATAATATAACAAAAATCAAATTCATCTTGTATACATTTTCTAAAACCATCAAACGTTTTACTATTTGCAAACGAATTATTGGTAACCATACAAACTACACCATTTTCATCAATTCTATCGGTTGCCCAACGATAAAAACGAGCATACATATCATACACTTTTGACTTTTGAGCATTAGAATTTTTTACATAGGTTTCTTTAATACGTTTGTCGATTTGTTGATATTCTCTATTTTTATTAAAATCATTAAAATTGGCTTGGTTGGCATTATAAGGTGGATTTCCAATAATAACTGAAATTTTTTGTTCGTTTTGTCTTTTAATACGTTCAGCATTTTCAGAACTAAAACCAAACATATTGTGTTGTTTACCATCGTAAGCCAAACCATCAATATTGTCTAATGTATCTACAAAACACGAGTTAGGAAACTCCAAATACTTACCCATTTTTTGCTTGTAGGTGTATTCAATATTCAAATTGGCAACATAGTAAGGCAAAATGGCTACTTCGTTGGCAAAAATTTCATGTTTGTATTTGTGTTCTAAATATTGCGAAGGAATATAATCTATAATATCGGTAATAAAAGTTCCTGTTCCTGTGGCTGGATCAAGAATGTGTACGTTTTTGTCTGCCATTCCTTTATTGAAATGTTTTTGCAACAAATAATCGGTGCTTTGCACCATAAAACGCACAATTTCGTTGGGTGTATAAACCACACCAAGCTTGTCGGCACCTTTTGGGTTATAGACTTTATAGAAGTTTTCGTAAACTACTTTAAGGAATTTTTGTTTTTCGTGATGGTCACTAACTAAAGCGGCTTGCGCATTCAAAGTTTTATAATAATGCCCTAATTCACCCAACTGGTTTTGTCGCATCGAACGTGACATAAAAGTATTTACCAAATTTTCTAGTTGCGAAGCAATATTGTTTTCGTGATGAAAATCAGACTCGTCAAAAACCGATTTAAACAAATCTTCGGTCAAAATATGCTGAATAATCATTTCACGAATATCCTCTTTTGTAATCTGCGGATTGATTTCTTTTTGACACATTTCAAAAAAATCTTCCGAAGCCGTAACGAATTTTTGTTAGTTTTAAATTCTTCGCTAATTGTATTACGAAGTGTATCAACGATGGTTGGAATGTCTTCTTTGAACTTGCGTAAAGCTTCATCAAATTTTTCAATATATTCGGGCTTATAATTGATAAATTGCAGAAGAATTTTCTCCAACTTATCGGCATCAGCCATTTCGATACGAGAAATTTCAAAACCATTTTGAAACAAAACAGCATAAATACTGTCTTGAAATATAATATTTGTTTTTGGGTAACCGTCTTTGTAGAGTTTTTTGTTTATTTCTTCGTCGAGTGTATCGTTGGTGTCTTTACTTTCAACATAACCTTTGTGAATACGAAGTTCGTTCATCAAAATCCCGTCAGGACGAACGTTTTTTCCGTTTTCGTTTTTGATGGTAACTTCGGTGGCATATACATAATGTTTAGCCGAAGCTAAATTCAATAACAAATTATCAAATGGTTGTTTAATAGCCATTTCATTAGTTACTCCAACTCGTTTTAAATTATCGCGTTGATTGTAGTATTGATTTATAAGTTGTTTTGACATTATGTGCTTTTTTTCAAAAGTAAGATTTTTAATTCAATTTAAAAATTTTAAAAATGTAAAGAAAGGTTGAATAATACCAGCTATTTTTTAAAAAATTAAAAGTGCTTTTTTTAATAATTTTATATTATATTTTTAATGAAAATGTACGTATATTCGCATAGGCAATTTTGATATAGCATAATCTGCACTTGCAGAGGTTACCAGTATTGGTGCGGCTAATCAAAGATTGCTTTTTTTGTTTCTATATCCGTCAGTTTTGAATTCGCTTGCTTTTTCTAATTCAAGTTTACTCTTTTTGGCATAAAAAGACACATCCCCACTTTCGTCAATATATAAATATACTTTTCTCTTGTCCATAATTTTAATTCAACCTAAAAGCAACGTCCAATCGCTCTAAATCATTTAAAAGCTCTTTAGAAATTTTAATCTTCAATCGTTTGCTTTTCATATCAAGACTAGTGATTTTTTTAATTTGTTCTGTTGCAACAGTAGTGGTTTCAAGAATGTCTTCCTCTTCAATGCTTTCGTTCACGTCAAGGTTTTCAATATCAATTTCTTCTTCGGTATTTATTGCAATTAATACAGGTTCTGTGGTTTTTATAATTTCTACTGGTTTTGTAATAATTTCGGTTTCAACAACCTCAAAATTCACTAATTTATCTCCTTCATTGGCTTTAAATACCTCATTTAATTGCTGAATTAAATTTAGTTTCAAATCATTTATATTCAATTGTATCGCAATTTTTTTAGCAAAAGTGGGTAAAACATCGGCTAATAATTTGGCGTCTTGAAACGTAATTCTTGGCTCTGATTTTTTACCAGTTTCTCTATTGACCCATCCGTCTTTTATATTTACTTTAAAATAGATAAACTGATTGTTTACTAAAAAATGACGAAATTTTAAATATTCTTCGTCAAAAATTCTAAACTCGTGACTTTCGTCATAGCCTTCTAGAGTAAACATAGCCCAGTCTTTTCCGTTTTTTCCAGTCCGATATTGTACATTGGTAACAATTCCTGCGAAAGTTAGGTTTTTACCTACCAGTGTTTCTAAACTTTTTAAATTTGATAATCTCACATTACAAAAATATTTCATCTCAAATTTATAATCATCCAATGGATGACCAGAAATGTAAATCCCAACTACTTCTTTTTCTTTGGCTAATTTCTCCATGGTACTCCAATCTTCGCAAGGAGGAACAATAGGTTCAGCAATTTGAACATCGCTGCTTTCGCCAAACAAACTTACTTGCGAAGAGTTTTCGTTTTCTTGAAACTTGGCGCCATACCGTATGGCTTTTTCATAAAATGTAATTCCGTCACCATCGTCATGAAAATATTGAGCACGAGTGGTTCCTATAAATGAGTCAAATCCGCCAGCTAAAGCTAAATTTTCTAAAGCTTTTTTATTCGCAGCACGCAAATCAATACGTTTAGTTAAATCAAAAATAGATTTGTATTTGCTTTCTTTTCTGTTTTCAACAATGGTTTCAACAGCGCCCATCCCGACACCTTTTACAGCTCCAATCCCGAACCGAACGGCATAATCATCATTTACGGTAAATTTATAGAAGCTTTCATTTACATCAGGACCTAAAACTTTTAATCCCATTCGCTTGCATTCTTCCATAAAGAACGAAACTTGTTTAATATCACTCATATTATTTGACAAAACTGCTGCCATATATTCTGCGGGATAATTTGCTTTTAAATAGGCTGTTTGATAAGCAATCCAAGCATAACAAGTAGAATGTGATTTGTTGAAAGCATATTCGGCAAAGGCTTCCCAGTCTTTCCAAATTTTTTCTAATTTTTCTTCAGAATGTCCTTTTGACGCCGCTTGCGATATGAATTTGGGCTTCATTTTATCCAAAACATCCCGTTGCTTTTTTCCCATGGCTTTTCGCAAAACATCGGCATCGCCTTTAGAAAAATCTGCCAATTTTTGAGACAAAAGCATTACTTGTTCCTGATAAACAGTAATTCCGTAGGTGTCTTTTAGTAATTCTTCGCAAGCTTCTAAATCATATTCTATAGGTTCTTCTCCGTTTTTTCGTTTAATAAAACTAGGTATATACGCAATTGGTCCTGGACGATACAAAGCATTCATGGCAATCAAATCATTGAAAACGGTTGGCTTCAATTCTTTCATGTATTTTTGCATTCCTGCACTTTCATACTGAAAAATACCAACTGTTTCACCACGTTGAAAAAGCTCAAAGGTTTTTACATCATCAATGGGAAATTCGTCAGGATTAAGATCTTTTCCACTTCTATACTTCACAAGTTTCACGGTATCTTTAATCAATGTTAAAGTTTTTAAACCTAAGAAATCCATTTTTAATAGTCCGGCACTTTCAACGACAGAGTTGTCAAATTGAGTTACATATAAATCAGAATCCTTTGCTGTTGCTACAGGAACAAAATTCGTAATATCGCTAGGGGTAATTATTACGCCACAGGCATGAATCCCTGTATTTCTTAAATTTCCTTCTAGGATTTGTGCTTGTTGTATGGTTTCGCTTCCTAAGTCATCTTCTTTCGATAATGCTATTAATTCTTTTATTTTTTCGAAATCTTCTGGACGAAGAATTTTCTTGATTTCGCCCTCGGCTTCTCTTAAAAATCGTGATAAACTCCATTTGGATGGAATTAAATTCGGAATTAATTTTGCGATTTTATCAGCTTCAAACAACGGCAAATCTAAAACTCTTGCTGTGTCTCGAATAGCTGATTTGGCAGCCATAGTACCGTAAGTAATAATTTGTGCGACTTGTTTGGAGCCGTACTTTTGAATTACATAATCCATAACTTTACTTCGACCTTCATCATCAAAATCGATATCAATATCAGGAAGAGAAACTCTATCTGGATTTAAAAATCTTTCAAAAAGTAAATTATACAATAATGGGTCAATATTGGTAATCCCTAAACAATACGCTACAACTGAACCGGCTGCAGAACCACGACCCGGACCAACAGAAACACCCATTTTACGTGCTTCAGCTATAAAATCCTGAACAATTAAGAAATACCCAGGATAGCCCGAATTTTGAATAGTGAGTAATTCAAAATCTATTCGCTCTTTAATTTCCTCTGTGATTTCTTTATAGCGTTTGTTGGCGCCTAAATAGGTAAGATGTTTTAAATAGTTATTTTCTCCGCGAACACCACCATCTGTTTTGTCTTGTTCAATTTCAAATGCAGCAGGAATTTCAAACTTGGGAAGTAAAACTTCACGTGCCAAGTTGTAAATTTCTATTTTATCAACAATCTCTGAAATATTCGAAATTGCTTCGGGTAAATTGTAGAAAAGTTGTTTCATTTCATCACCACTCTTGAAATAGTATTCCTGATTAGGCAACCCATACCGATAGCCTCGACCTCGTCCTATTGGGGTGGTTTGTTTTTCGCCATCACGAACACATAGCAAAATATCGTGAGCATTGGCATTGTCTTTTTCGATGTAAAACGTATTATTAGTGGCTACAATCTTAACATCGTGTTTTTTTGCTAATGAAATCAAGCCTTCATTAACACGGTTTTCGTCTTCTTGATTGTGACGCATGACTTCAATATAAAAATCATAGCCAAATTGTTGTTTCCACCAAAGGAGTGCTTCTTCAGCTTGATTTTCTCCTAAATTTAAAATTTTACTTGGAATTTCTCCGTAAAGATTTCCCGATAAAACAATAATATCTTCTTTGTATTCTTCTATTAATTTTTTATCAATACGAGGAACGTAATAAAACCCATCAGTATGCGCAAGCGATGACATTTTAGCTAAATTATGATACCCTTTTTTGGTTTTCGCTAAAAACACAATTTGATAGCCGTTGTCTTTTCGGGATTTATCTTTATGGTCTTCACAAACAAAAAATTCACAACCAACTATAGGTTTTATTAAAACTTCTGTTGGAAGTTCGCCATTATCTATAGCCGATTTATTTTTTGATTCGGCAGTTTTATTATGATTGATAATGTCGCGAACAAAATGAAAAGCACCCATTAAATTAGCATGGTCGGTAATGGCAACAGCAGGCATTTTTTGTTGAGCAGCAGCTTTTACAAGTGATGCTACGCTTATTGTTGATTGCAAAACAGAGAATTGAGTGTGATTGTGTAAATGCACAAAATCAGTATCAATGAGTATTTGTTTGTTTTCTGAAAGTTCTTTTTTAGAAATAGGAGCTACAATCTTATCTCCTAGTTGTTGACGAATTTTTTCAGATGCTTCTTTTAGATTAATGTGTTTTAATCCTATAAGCTGAATTTGTTTTGGGTTCTTTAATTGAAAATCTTCGAAATATTCCTGTTCAACTTCAAGCTCTTTTTTGGTAAAAACTTCTGTACGAATTAATTCAAAAAAGCAGCGTGTCGTTGCTTCGACATCGGCAGTGGCGTTGTGGGCTTCCGCAAATGGTTTGTTAAAAAGGTATTGATGTAATTCTGTCAATGTTGGTAATTTGAATTTTCCACCACGACCTCCAGGTAATTTCAAAAGGGATGCAGTTGTTTCTGTACAAGTATCTAAAATAGGCATTTCACTCATTGGACTTTCAATACCCAATCGATAAAATTCGCAACCCATGATATTGATGTCAAAACCTAAATTTTGACCAACAATAAATTTAGTTTTTGATAGTGCATTATTGAATTTTTCTAAAACTTCTGCTAAAGCAATTCCTTCTGCTTGAGCTAATTCTGTTGATATTCCGTGTATGCGTTCAGCATCATAAGGAATATTAAAACCTTCGGGCTTTACCAAATAATCCTGATGCTCTATGAGCTTCCCCATTTCGTCATGCAGTTGCCAAGCAATTTGTATGCAACGCGGCCAATTGTTTATATCTGTAATTGGAGCGTCCCATCGCTTTGGCAAACCTGTAGTTTCGGTATCGAAAATTAAATACATAATTGAAAATGAAGAATTTGCAAATTAAATTATTCGCAATTATTGAAAATCAAATTTAGATTTTTTTAAGTGAAAACCACCCAGAAGTTATTAACAAAAAACCACAAATTACTACAAACTTACCTTAACTTTTAGGTTTGCTGTTTTATAAAATAATACAAATTTTATTATTTTGGATGTCGTAGTATTTTATTCTATTACATCCGCTCGAAACGTGATTTATTTTACATGTTAATGGATGTTGAAATGTTGTTTAGCTATATGTTTTAATGACTAGTAATTATTAATTTTTATCCTATTTTAGGGCTTTGTTAAATTATTTTTTATGATATATTAATATTGTTGAAAAAACAATATCAAATTAACAACTATTTTAAATCCTTTTAATTGCTTAAGATAGCAATTAATATCGGTCAAAAAGCCAAATAAAACGGATTTGAAATCTACAGAACAAAAAAAAGAAGAAGTTATATAAAGTAAATAAAGTTTGGTTATCGTATAAATTTAAATATTAAAATTGATTACTCTATTTCTTTTTTTAAATTTGTAGCTATTTTTATAAACATAGAAAATTAAATTCTATTTAAAATATACACTTAAAAATTTTTAAAATGAGTACTACATTATTCGACAAGGTATGGGATTCTCACGTTGTGCGTAAAATAGCAGATGGACCAGATGTCTTTTTTATTGACCGTCATTTCATTCACGAAGTTACAAGTCCTGTTGCTTTTTTAGGTTTAAAAGAAAGAGGAATTTCTGTTTTGTATCCAGAACGCACTTTTGCAACCGCTGATCACAATACACCAACTATAAATCAACACTTGCCAGTTCAAGATGCTTTATCGGCAAATCAGTTAAAAGCTTTAGAAGAAAATTCTAACGAATATGGAATTAGTCACTGGGGTTTAGGAAACAAGAAAAATGGAATCGTACACGTTGTAGGGCCAGAAAACGGAATTACATTGCCAGGAGCTACTATTGTTTGTGGTGATTCTCATACTTCTACACACGGTGCTTTCGGAGCAATTGCTTTCGGAATAGGTACTTCTGAGGTAGAAATGGTGCTTTCTACTCAATGTATTATGCAGCCAAAACCAAAGAAAATGAGAATTAACGTAGTTGGTAAACTTCAATTTGGAGTAACGCCAAAAGATGTTGCTTTATATATTATATCTAAATTATCTACTTCAGGAGCTACGGGTTATTTTGTAGAATATGCTGGTGATGTTTTTGAAACCATGACTATGGAAGGCCGTATGACTGTTTGTAATTTAAGTATTGAAATGGGTGCTCGTGGAGGAATGATAGCTCCAGACCAAACTACTTTCGATTACTTAGAAGGGCGTTTGTACGCTCCGAAAGGGGAAGCATGGGATACAGCAGTTGCCTACTGGAAAACACTGAAAACGGATGCTGATGCTACATTTGATCAAGAAATCACTTTTGATGCCGCTGATATTGAACCAATGATAACCTATGGAACCAATCCTGGAATGGGATTAGGAATTTCTAAAAGTATTCCAGAAGCAAAAGATGTTGCAGAGGGTGAAGAAACCTATGTAAAATCTTTAGCTTATATGGGTTATAATCAGGGTGAAGCGATGATAGGAAAACAAATAGATTATGTTTTCTTAGGAAGTTGTACTAACGGGCGTATTGAAGATTTTAGAGCTTTTGCATCTATTGTAAAAGGCAGAAAAAAAGCAGATAATGTTACCGCTTGGTTGGTTCCAGGTTCGCATGTGGTTGAAGCTCAAATTAAAGAAGAAGGAATTCTTGAAATATTGACTGATGCTGGTTTTGTATTGCGTCAGCCAGGATGTTCGGCTTGTTTGGCTATGAATGACGACAAAGTTCCAGCTGGTAAATATGCGGTAAGTACGTCAAATAGAAATTTTGAAGGACGTCAAGGGCCTGGTTCTAGAACATTGTTAGCGAGTCCTTTTATGGCAGCAGCAGCGGCAGTTACTGGAGTTTTAACCGACCCTAGGGAGTTAATATAAGTATTTCAATTGCTATAAAAAATATAAAATAATAAAACCGATTTAGTTTTTAAGATTTGATTTTCTTTATAGAAGTCTAGAAATCTAAAAATCTAAAATCTAAAATCTAAAACAAAATGGCTTACGATAAATTTAATATACTTACAAGTACTGCAGTACCTCTTTCTATTGAAAATGTAGATACTGACCAAATTATTCCTGCTCGTTTCCTAAAAGCAACTGAACGTGTTGGCTTTGGAGATAATCTTTTTCGTGATTGGAGATATAATAATGACGGTTCTCCAAAATTAGATTTTGTATTAAACAACCCTACCTATAGTGGTAAAATACTTGTTGGAGGTAAAAACTTTGGCTCAGGATCCTCAAGAGAGCATGCAGCGTGGGCAGTTTATGACTACGGATTTAGAGCAGTAGTTTCAAGTTTTTTTGCTGATATTTTTAGAAACAATTGCTTGAATATTGGTGTTTTGCCTGTTCAGGTAAGTGCTGAATTTGCGGACAAAATTTTTAAAGCTATTGAAGCTGATCCAAAAACGGAACTAGAAATTAATTTGCCAGAACAAACCATTACGCTTAAATCAACTGGAGAAAAAGAATCTTTTGATATTTCTGGATATAAAAAAGACAATATGATTAATGGGTTTGATGACATTGATTATTTGCAAAACATTAAAGAAGAAATTGTAACATTTGCAGATAAACTATTGATATAAGTTTTTAGCATTCGTTTTAGTATTCAAAATAACAATCCTATATTATTATAAAATAGTATAGGATTATTTTAATTTAAAATAGGGTTTGAGGTAATCCGAAAACTATTCAGCATGGAAAAAAGAAAAATTGAAATAATGGATACAACGCTCCGAGATGGTGAACAAACCTCTGGAGTGTCATTTTCTGCTGTAGAAAAATTAACCATTGCGCAATTATTGCTAGAAGAATTAAATATTGATCGTATCGAAATTGCATCTGCTCGTGTAAGCGAGGGCGAGTTTCAAGCCGTAAAAGGAATTACTTCATGGGCCGAAGAAAAAGGATATGGTAATAGGGTAGAAGTATTGTCGTTTGTAGACGGTGGCGTTTCTATTGAATGGATGAAAAATGCAGGTGCTAAAGTTCAAAATTTATTGACTAAAGGTTCGTTAAACCATTTGACGCACCAATTGAAGAAAACTCCTGAGCAACATTTTGCCGAAATTGCCCAAACGATTCAACTAGCACAAGATAATAATATTGAAACCAATGTTTATTTAGAAGATTGGAGTAATGGCATGAAAAATTCTCCTGATTATGTTTTTCAATATTTAGATTTTTTGGTAACACAACCTATAAAAAGGATATTATTGCCTGATACTTTAGGTGTTCTAATTCCGTCACAAACATTTGAATTTATTTCTAAAATTACAAAAAAATATCCAGAAATTCATTTTGATTTTCACGCGCATAATGATTACGATTTAAGTGTTGCCAATGTTTTAGAAGCAATAAAAGCTGGTATCAAAGGACTTCATGTTACGGTAAACGGAATGGGAGAACGCGCTGGAAATGCCCCTTTAGAAAGTACAGTTGCTGTTATTAATGACTTTTTGCCTGAGATTAAAATCGATATAAAAGAATCTTCATTGTATTCTGTAAGTAAATTGGTTGAAACTTTTACAGGATACAGAATACCAGCTAATAAACCTATTGTTGGTGATAATGTATTTACTCAAACTGCTGGAATTCATGCTGATGGAGACAACAAAAACAATTTGTATTTTAATGATTTGCTTCCAGAACGTTTCGGCAGAAAGAGAAAATATGCTTTAGGGAAAACCTCAGGTAAAGCTAATATCGAAAAAAACCTTCAAGAACTTGGGCTAAAACTAAACCCAGAAGACTTAAAATTAGTTACACAACGAATTATCGAGCTTGGAGATAAAAAAGAAACCGTTACCAAAGAAGATTTACCATATATTATTTCTGACGTTTTAGACAGTCAAGCCTATGAAGAAAAAATTACAGTGGAATCTTATGTTTTGGTTCATTCAAAAGGATTAAGACCTTCTACGACTTTATGCTTAAAAATAGATGGAGAAATTTTTGAAGAAAATGCTCAAGGTGACGGTCAGTTTGATGCCTTTATGAATGCGCTTTCTAAAATTTACAAAACTAAGAAAATGAATCTGCCTAAGTTGATTGATTATGCTGTTCGCATTCCGCCAGGAAGTAGTTCTGATGCTTTATGTGAAACTATAATTACTTGGACAAATAACGGTAAAGAATTTAAAACTAGAGGATTGGATTCAGACCAAACAGTGGCTGCAATTATAGCAACTCAAAAAATGCTAAATGTAATTATTAATTAAAAAAACAATATAAACACTAAATATAATACAAGTAATGAAATTAAACATTGCCCTTTTAGCCGGAGACGGAATCGGACCAGAAGTAATCAATGAAGCGGTTAAAGTTTCTGACGCTATTGCAAAAAAATTCAATCACGAAATAGTTTGGACACCAGCACTTACAGGTGCTTGTGCCATTGATGCTGTTGGAGTTCCTTACCCTGACGAAACTCACGAAATTTGTATGAAAGCAGACGCTGTTTTATTTGGAGCTATCGGACATCCTAAGTATGATAACGATCCAAGCGCACCTGTTCGTCCAGAACAAGGTTTGTTATTGATGCGTAAAAAATTAGGGTTGTTTGCTAATGTTCGTCCAACTTTTACTTTTCCATCTTTGATTGATAATTCTCCTTTAAAAAGAGAAAGAATCGAAGGAACTGATTTGGTTTTCTTGAGAGAATTGACTGGCGGTATTTATTTTGGTGAGAAAGGACGAAAAGACGGAGGAGAAACGGCTTTCGACAACTGCGTTTATACAAGAGCAGAAGTACAACGATTAGCTAAAAAAGGTTTCGAATTGGCAATGACACGTTCTAAAAAATTGTGTTGTGTAGACAAAGCAAACGTTTTGGAAACTTCACGTTTATGGAGAGAAACCGTTCAGGCTATGGAAAAAGACTATCCTGAAGTGACAGTAAGCTACGAATTTGTAGATGCTGTAGCCATGCGATTGGTACAATGGCCAAACTCTTATGATGTGTTAATTACTGAAAACTTATTTGGCGATATCTTAACCGATGAAGCGTCTGTAATTTCAGGTTCAATGGGATTAATGCCGTCAGCGTCTGTTGGTGAGCATACTTCTTTGTACGAACCAATTCACGGGTCATACCCTCAAGCAACTGGTTTGAATATTGCAAACCCTCTAGCAACTGTTTTATCAGCAGCTATGATGTTTGAAGACGCTTTTAAATTAACAGCAGAAGCAGAAGCAATAAGAAGTGTTGTAAATAAATCGTTAGAACAAGGAATCGTAACAGAAGATTTAGCTGCAAAAGGTTCAAAATCATATTCAACTAGTGAAGTTGGAGATTGGTTAGTTGCTAATCTATAAATCAAATCCTCTTTTAACTCCCTCTCCTTGGAGAAGGCTGGAGTGAGGAAAAACAAAAAAGGTGTCAATGTAAATTGACACCTTTTTAAATATATGATTGAAAAAAATATTAATATCTTCCTCCTCTGTCTCCACCGCCACGGTTATCACCGCCACGACTGTTTCCTCCATAACCACCACGTGAATCACCACCACGGTTGTTGTTGAAGCTTCTTCTTTCTCCTTCTGGTTTTGGTTCAGATTTGTTTACTACAATTGCACGTCCTTGAACAGTAGCGCCATTCAATTCGTTGATTGCCTTCTGAGCTTCTTCATCATTTGACATTTCAATAAAACCAAATCCTTTACTTCTTCCAGTAAATTTATCAGTAATAATTTTTACAGAATCTACTGCACCGTAAGCCTCAAAAGACTCTCTTAAATCTGCTTCCTCAATACTGAATGGAAGGCTTCCAACAAAAATGTTCATAATTATTATTTTAAAATAGTATACAAATATACTTATATTTTATTCTAAACTACTATGTATTAGATTATTTATGACAAGTTTAATTAAAACAAAAAAACCATTTACAGATGTAAATGGTTTTGATAAATATTTTAAATTAATTCTTTATCTATTTACAGGGACTTTGTAAAAATTACCGTACTGAAAATTTACTATTTCTGCTTCTTCAGAAGAGTCATCGGTATTTTTTAAATTAAATCTAAAGGTTCCAGAAATGGTTTGCCCATCATATTCTGTTATATCAATTATTCCTGGGTTATCAATATTTAAATCTGACTCATAATCTGTTGTAACACCATCAATAGCGAAAGAATAAGTAACATCTCCATTGTTGATTTTGCTTAAATCGTATGGTTCAATTCCGTTTCTTGGACTTACAAATCTAGACGGTAAAGGAATGTTTAAAGTCAAAGTTTCATTTATGGTAACCGCTTCAATACTTATGGTACTTGGTGATTCAACAGTTGCTCTAGCATCCGTAGCTCTCCAACCTACATTGTCCTTTACGCCTTGTAATACTCCAGTGTTATTTGTAGATATATCTTGAGTACAAGATGTTAATGCTATCAAAAACAATAAAAAATAGATTCCTTTATTCATTTGTAATTTTATTTATACCACAAAAATAACTTTTTAAAGTAAAAACAGGTAAAAAAAACATAAAAAATATAATTATTTAACTAACATCAATTAATTGAGTAATTTAATAGTTTGTATTCTTTAAAAAAAAGACTATATTTGCGCCCTTAATTAACAGAGGTCGAGTACCTCAAAATTTAATCATACGATTATGTCAGTAAAAATTAGATTACAAAGACACGGAAAAAAAGGAAAACCTTTTTACTGGGTTGTAGCGGCTGATGCTCGCTCAAAAAGAGATGGAAAATACCTTGAAAAAATAGGTACTTACAATCCAAATACCAATCCTGCAACTATCGATTTAGATATAGATAGCGCAGTAAAATGGTTGCACAACGGTGCTCAGCCTACAGATACAGCAAAAGCAATCCTTTCTTATAAAGGAGCATTGTTGAAACATCACCTTGACGGAGGTATTCGTAAAGGGGCGCTAACCCAAGAACAAGCTGATGCAAAATTAGCGGCTTGGTTAGAAGCTAAAGCGGGAAAAGTTGACAACAAAAAAGAAGGTTTATCTAAAGCGCAAGCTGATGCTAAAGCTAAAGCGTTGAAAGCCGAAAAAGAAGTAAATGCAAAACGTTTAGCTGCTGCTGCTCAAGCTGAAGCTGATGCTATAGCTGCTGCTACTCCTGTTGTTGAAGAAGAAGTTGCTGAAGTTGAAGCTGCTACTGAGGAAGTGGTTGCAGAAGTTGCTAACGAAGAAGTAGTTGCAGAAGCAGAAGTAGAAGCTCCGGCTGCAGATACAGCTAATGAAACAACTGAAGCATAAATTTTAGATGCGAAGATGCGTAAAGAAGAGTGTTTCTATTTAGGTAAAATCGCAAAAAAATTTAGTTTCAAAGGTGAAGTCCTAGCGTATTTAGATACAGACGAACCCGAGTTATATGAGAATATGGAATCAGTTTTTGTTGAATTCAACAACAATCTGGTTCCATTTTTTATTGAAAATAGCTCACTACACAAAAATGACTTCCTTCGAATTCGCTTTGAAGATGTAAAGAATGAAGAAGAAGCCGACCGATTATTGGGTTGTGCTATCTATTTACCCTTAAAATTGTTGCCAAAACTTTCAGGTAACAAATTCTATTTTCATGAAGTTATAGGTTTTGAAATTGAAGACAAACGTTTGGGCGTTTTCGGAATCATTCAATCTGTAAATGATACTTCAGCACAACCTTTGTTTGAAGTTTTAAACGGAGAAGTTGAAATCTTAATTCCTATGATTGATGCTTTTTTAGTGAAAATTGATAGGGCTAACAAAAAAGTTGTCATGGATTTGCCAGAAGGCTTAATTGAAATGTATTTATAGATTTTTAGATTCGCTCCGCTTTTAGATAATTAAAAACATCTGCGACTTTATAAGAAATCTAAATCGTCTAATATTCTAAAAAATCTAAGTTGTCTAAATTCCAATTCAAACAGTTTTCTATTGAGCAAGACCGATGCGCCATGAAAGTTGGAACGGATGGTGTTTTACTTGGTGCTTGGACGCCAATAGAAAACAATCCTTTTAGTATTTTAGACATTGGAACTGGAACTGGAATTATTGCTTTGATGCTGGCACAAAGAAGCCATGCAGAGCAAATAGATGCTTTGGAAATTGACGAAGACGCCTACGAACAAGCTGTTAATAATTTTGAAAATTCACCATGGAGCGACAGATTATTTTGTTTTCATGCTGGTTTGGATGAGTTTGCGGAAGAACCAGAAGATGACTATGATTTAATCGTTTCCAATCCTCCATTTTATAGTGAAAATTTTAAAACCGAAAATTCTCAAAGAGATTTAGCTCGCTTTCAAGACGCACTGCCTTTTGAGGATTTAATCGAAGCCGCAGATTTATTACTTTCGGAAAACGGTATTTTTTCGGTAATCATTCCTTATAAAGAAGAAGAACGATTTATTGATTTGTGTGCTGCAGTAGAACTTTTTCCAGTAAAAATTACTAGAGTTAAAGGATCACATAAAACCCAAATTATTCGAAGTTTACTAGCTTTCAAACGATTTGAACCTCCTGTTTTAGATGCTAACGAATTGGTTATTGAAATTTCAAGACATGAATATACGGATGAATATGTTGAGTTGGTAAGGGGCTTTTATTTGAAGATGTGATGCTATTATGCTATAGAGTTGAACAAAATTAACTGAAAAAGATGATAATTATAACAATTGTTAATCACTTTGTTAAACTTCTTTATGTAAATTTGTAAAACAATAACTAACAAGTTGGCTTCACTTTACTGAGATGCTTTCGCAATGACTAAACCATGAAACCAGATCTTTTTCAAGCTCCAGATTATTATTTATTAGATGATTTACTTTCAGAAGAACATAAATTAGTTCGTGAAGCTGCCCGTGAATGGGTAAAACGAGAAGTTTCTCCCATCATAGAAGAGTATGCGCAACGTGCTGAATTTCCTAAACAAATTATAAGTGGTTTGGCTGAAATTGGGGCATTTGGACCTTATATTCCAGAGCAATACGGTGGAGCTGGCTTAGACCAAATTTCATACGGTTTAATTATGCAAGAAATAGAACGAGGCGATTCTGGTGTTCGTTCTACAGCTTCAGTACAGTCTTCATTAGTAATGTATCCTATTTGGAAATACGGAAACGAAGAACAACGCATGAAATTTTTACCAAAACTGGCTTCGGGAGAATTTTTGGGTTGTTTTGGCTTGACCGAACCCAATTATGGTTCTGATCCAGGAAGTATGATTACCAATTTTAAAGATATGGGAGACCATTATCTGTTAAATGGTGCAAAAATGTGGATTTCGAATGCGCCTTTTGCAGACATAGCTGTGGTTTGGGCAAAAAACGAAGAGGGCAGAATTCACGGATTAATTGTAGAACGTGGCATGGAAGGTTTTACTACTCCAGAAACTCATAATAAATGGTCGCTTCGTGCTTCTGCAACTGGTGAACTAATTTTTGATAATGTAAAAGTTCCTAAAGAAAATTTGTTACCCAATAAATCTGGACTTGGCGCTCCGCTTGGTTGTTTAGATTCTGCTCGTTATGGCATTGCTTGGGGAGCTATAGGAGCTGCAATGGATTGTTATGATTCGGCTTTACGATATGCTAAAGAAAGAATCCAATTTGATAAACCAATAGCTGGAACTCAATTACAACAGAAAAAATTGGCCGAAATGATTACCGAAATCACGAAAGCTCAACTCTTAACTTGGCGTTTAGGTGTTTTAAGAAACGAAGGAAAAGCAACTACCGCTCAAATTTCTATGGCCAAAAGAAACAATGTAGAAATGGCAATTCATATCGCTCGTGAGGCAAGACAAATATTGGGTGGAATGGGAATTACAGGCGAATATTCTATTATGCGTCACATGATGAATTTAGAATCGGTAATAACCTACGAAGGAACGCATGATATTCATTTATTGATTACAGGTATGGACATAACAGGAATTCCAGCTTTTAAATGATTAAACAATAAATAAAATTGATATAAAATGCTTCTCTTTCTGGTGAAGCATTTTTATTTTTGTGGTATATTTAACAAAATCGATTTAGCTTATAATTTCGTATATAATTTAAAACTCGCCATGAATATTCAACAAATCAATCAATCAATATTTCATCAAAAAGAGCAATTACTTCATCATTCACTTTACGATAAAGTAAAAACCATTGACGATTTACATTCTTTTCTAGAAAATCATGTGTATGCCGTTTGGGATTTTATGTCTTTGTTAAAAGCGTTGCAGTCAAAATTAACTTGTACCACAACGCCATGGTTTGCTACTGAAAATACTGAAACTCGATATCTAATTAATGAAATTGTTTTAGCCGAAGAATCTGATTTGACTATAGATGGAAAAAGGCAAAGTCATTTTGAAATGTATCTTGATGCAATGAAAGATTGTGGTGCAGATACTAACGGAATTCATTCTTTTTTGTCTCAAGTAAGTTCGTTACAAAACATATTCGTAGCTATTAAACAAAGTAATTTGCATCCTAATATTAAAGCTTTTTTAGATTTTACTTTTAGAGTCATTGAAGAAGGAAAAACCCATGAAATTGCAGCGGCGTTTACCTTTGGAAGAGAAGATTTAATTCCGAGTATGTTTACGGAAATATTAAAAAACTTTCAAGCAAATTTTCCAGAAACAGATTTAAATAAACTGATTTATTATTTTGAAAGACATATTGAATTAGATGCTGATGAACATGGGCCAATGGCAATGCAAATGATTACGGAACTTTGCGGAAATGATTCGAAAAAGTGGAATGAAGTAACAGAAATTTCCATTCAAGCTTTAGAAAAACGCATCGGACTTTGGGATGCTATTGAAGAAATGATTTTAGAGAAAGAGGCTGTGGTTTAATACTATAGACCAATTCTTTTTTCTTCATTTATAGATTAAATAAAAATATTTAATGTTAACTACAGAATCTATGAAGACAATATTTAAAATAGTTTTGGGTTGTTTTTTATTATTTGCAGGCTTAAGTTGTAGTTCTGATTTAGATGATGTTGCTCCTATAGTTGTTTCAATTCCAGAGCCAGACCCAATTCCAGATCCAGACCCAGTCCATGAAACCAAAGCCTATAGCTATTTAGCACTTGGCGATAGTTATACTATTGGAGAAAGCGTATGCGAAACTTGTCGGTTTCCAGAACAATTAAAATCAAGTTTGCAAAGTGCATTTCCAAAAGATAGTTTTTCTCTAGAAGTAATTGCCACAACAGGGTGGACTACAACGAATCTAATAAATGCAATCGATACGAAAAATCTTAAACCAAATTATGATTTGGTTACATTGTTAATAGGAGTAAATAATCAATATCAACGCAAACCGTTTTCACTTTATGAACAAGAATTTCCTGAGTTAGTAAATACCGCTATTTCGTTAGCAAAAGGAGATAAAACGAATGTAATTGTAGTTTCTATCCCTGATTATGCTTACACTCGATTTGGAAATGGGAATGCAACTATTTCAACACAAATAGACACTTATAATACATTCGCAAAAGAGTATTGTTTAGCAAATAATATCGCTTTTGTAAACATTACCGATATTACTCGATTAGGATTAATAGAAACTAATTTGGTTGCTAATGATGGTTTGCATCCTTCAGCAGTTGCTTACGCTAAATTTGTAGAGCGAATTTTACCAATAGCAAAAACAGTTTTATCGCAATAAATTTTAGACTCAAAATAAAAATTCCCGCTATAAAGCAGGAATTTAATTTTTAATTTTGAAAAAAGATTAAACATTCTTCAAATTGATAATTTCTTGTTCAGTCAAAAAACGCCAGTTTCCACGAGGTAAATTTTTCTTGGTTAAACCTGCAAATGCGACTCTGTCTATTCTCAAAACATCATAACTGAAATGTTCAAAAATAGCTCGAACCACTTTTACGTTCGAAGATCTTAATTTCAAGCCCACTTCGCTTTTAGGTTGGTCGTCTATATAACTTACTTCTTCCACGAAAACGCGATGTCCGTCAAGAACTAAACCTTTGCTTATTTTTTCTAAATCTTCGTATTTCAAATTTTTATCTAACGAAACCTGATAAATTTTTGATGATTTCTGATTCGGTAAAGTGAATTTACGAATCATATCGGTATCATTCGTAAACAATAACAAGCCAGTTGTATTTTTATCCATTCTACCAACAGCTCCTATTTTTGAAGTGGTGGAACCTTTAACGAGCTCTAAAACATTCCTATATTCTTGACCTTCGTCTAAAGCCGTCGTGAAGTTTTTAGGTTTGTTTAGTAAAATATATTCTTTCTTTTCGGGAGTTAAAACCGCTCCGTCAAAATTTACAACATCTCCGGGTTTCACCATATAACCCATTTCAACTATTGGGTTTCCATTTACCTTAACATTCCCCGATTGAATATAAATATCGGCATCACGACGAGAACATACACCCGAATTTGCAATGTATTTGTTCAAACGAATTTCGTCTGCTACTTTTGGTCTCTTTGGCGCTTGATTTGGTTTTTTTTCAATTTTATCGGTTGCAACAGGAACTATTTTAGTAGTCGTTTTTACTTTTTTTGGCCCTTGAGCACGCTTCTGCATGGCCGGTTTAGGCTTATTAGAACTGGGTCTAGAACTATTGGGTCTAGCGCCATTTCCTTTTTTATTGCCTTCCTTATTATTCATATTAAGTATTATTTATTTTTATAGGAAATATGGAATTCGCAAAAGCTCATTTCATAATATGCTGTAATTTACTTTGTCATTTCGGTCATTATGACCTATTGTGTGCAAATATAGGCAATTAGATTCGGTTTTTAAGGAGCTATTCCTGCTATCCGTTACAATCTACGCCCAAAAGCGTAGGATTTTCAATGCTTTCAGGGCTAACCCAATCGAAAAGATTAGAGTTAATAAGAAAAGTTCAAATAGTCATCAATAATTTTTTACCATTCCACAGGACACTAGGGTCTATGAGAACTATGCAAAAAACACCTGCAACAATAAGGAATTTCAAGGTGTTATGAAGTTGTAAAAATTCCTCTTTTGTGGTAGACTTCCACAAACGTATTCCAAAAAAAATTAGAATAATAAAACAGATATAAAAATAAATATCCATATACCCCACATCAAAAATATTGATTAAAAAATAAACAGGAATAATCGAAAGCAACAACAAAAACGTAATAATTCTTTTTGATACTAATTCTCCACGAACAATAGGAATGGTCTGGTAATCATTAGCCAAATCACCTTTGATGTTTTCTAAATCCTTAATCATTTCTCTAACTAGTAACAGTATAAACAAAAAAGAAGCATGAAAAAAAATGACTTCATAAAAATTTTTATAATACAAAAGAATGCCAAAAAAAGGCAATACAGCCAGAAATGCAGCCATAAGATTACCAATCAAAGGGTATTTTTTTATCTTATGCGAATAAAACCAAATCAAGAAAATGTAAACCGAAAAGAAGATAAAAGCCCGACCAGAAACAAATAAAGCAATCAAAGCCACAAAAAAATTAATGCCAAAATAAACCTGAAGCTTAGTTTTTTGGCTCACCAATCGATCCAAATGAGATTTATTTGGACGATTAATTAAATCTTTTTTGCTATCATAAAAACTATTAATAATATAACCAGAAGCAATAGTTAAACTCGAAGCAACAACTAATATAAAAAGATTAAAATCTAAAAGTACCTCTAAAGCCCTTTTTTCAGTAGCCAGAATAAAAATAGCTGAAAGATATTGAGCCAAAGCAATGATAGGAATATTATATCCTCTAACTACTGAGAACAAACTGACAATTTTTAGTACTAAAAGCTTGTTCTTTCTGTTCAACATGGAAGAAAAAAAGAATTAAAGTTTAAAAATAAAAACTTTTTTAGAATTGATACACTACTTCCAATTTATAATCTTTCAATGCCTTTTTTGCTTTTTCTAAATCTTCTGTAAAGCCTAGAATATAGCCTCCGCCACCTGAGCCACATAATTTTAGGTAATAATCATTGGTCTCAATGCCGCGTTGCCAAATACCATGAAATTGTTCTGGAATCATGGGTTTAAAATTATTCAGAACTACTTTCGATAATTTTTTGGTGTTTTCAAACAATGATTTCATGTCACCGCCAAGAAAATTTTCTACGCAGGCATCAGTATGTTTTACAAATTGATTTTTTAGCATGGCGCGAAAACCTTTGTCTTTAAGGTTTTCCATGAAAATATTTACCATTGGAGCCGTTTCGCCAACAATTCCAGAATCTAACAAAAATACAGCGCCTTTTCCGTCTAAACTTTGTGTTGGGATTCCGGTTGCTTCAATATTGTCTTTGGAATTAATTAAAATTGGAATGCTCAAATAGCTGTTTAAAGGATCTAAACCAGAACTTTTTCCGTGGAAAAAACTCTCCATTTGAGAAAATATATTTTTTAATTGTAAAAGTTTCTCACGAGTTAAATTCTCTAAAACTGTAATTTTATTTTGCGCATATTTATCGTAAATTGCTGCTACAAGTGCACCACTACTTCCTACACCATAGCCTTGCGGAATGCTAGAATCAAAATACATTCCAGTTTCAACATCCGTTTTTAAAGTATTGATATCGAAAGTTACTAATTGAGGTTGCTCGTTTTGCAAAGTCTCTAAATAGGAGACAAAACGTTTCAAACTTTCGTTTGATGCAATTGCTTCTGCTGAAGGATTATCCTCTTTTTTCAGCGCACCGTTATAAAAATTATAAGGAATTGATAAACCCTTTGAGTCACGTATAATTCCGTATTCGCCAAAGAGTAATATTTTAGAGTAAAATAATGGTCCTTTCATATTTTATAATTGATAATTATTTTATTTTTTCAATTTTTGATTGATTTTGTCTGGAGTCAAAAATAGAGAGCACAATAATATGTTTATTATTGAAATGATAAAATAAAATAGATTGTTTGCTGATTACAGCTTTTCTAATTTTTTTATTAACATTTGAAACAGGAAATAATTCCGGATTTTCAATAATTAAATTTAGAATTGTATTGATTTTATTTGAAAATTTCTTTTTTATTTTTTCATTCCATTTTGATTCCAAGTATTCAAAAATATTTTCAATTTCAATTTGAGCTCGAGGAGTAATTACGACTTCTCTTTTCATTTCTAAAGGTGTGGTTTTATAAATTTTTCAAATGAAGAAAATTCGCCTTTTTCATATTGCTCCAAAGATTCGTTTATAATATTTTGTCGTTCTTCTGATAATTCATCCCAAAAATCTTTTTTTTTGGCGGTAAAGATTTTTTTAATAGATGTAATTATTGACTCATCGTTGGTTTCAGACAACAATTTCATTAACTCTAATTTTTCTAACTGAATGTTCATACTTTATCTATTTAGAAATATAAAGGTATTGATTTTTTTATTTAATTATTTCAGTTCCATTTCCAATTTCATCACAAATGTAATGACCATTTTGACAATAGCCAACTAATTCGTCCTGAATAAATTGTAAAACTTTTTCGCAAACGTTTTTCGGATACAATACATGTACATTTGCGCCAGCATCTAGTGTAAAACAAACTGGTATTTTTGTTTCATTTCTAAACTTCCAAATCGCATTTATAATTTCCAATGTGTTAGGTTTCATTAAAATAAAATAAGGCATCGAAGTCATCATCATGGCATGCAATGTCAAGGCTTCACTTTCTACAATTTTGATGAATTCGTCAAGATTTCCGTTTTGAAGTATTATAGAAAGTTTATCTAAATTGTCATGCGCTTGAGCAAACCGCCTTTCGGCAAAAGGATGGTTGTGCATCAAATCATGTCCAACAGTACTCGAAACTTGCTTTTCGCCTTTATCCACAAGTAAAATAGTGTCTTGATAATTCCTGAAATTGTCATGAATAGTATTCGGAAATTCGACTCCAAACAAATCAGAACTTCCTTTTGTATTGATATGATTGCCCCAAACCACAACACTGCCTTTTACGCTTCTGCAAGCGCTTCCTGAGCCTAAACGCGCCAAGAAAGAGGCTTTTTGATAGAAATAATCATCTGTCATTTCAGGATGCAAAGCTTTTTCTAAACTCATAAAATTCATTGCCAATGCCGCCATTCCAGATGCTGACGAAGCAATTCCGGAACTGTGCGGAAATGTGTTTTGGGTATCAATCGTAAAATGATAGTCTTTCAAAAATGGCAAATGGAGTTCTATTCGTTCCAGAAATTTTTCGATTTTTGGTTTGAAATCTTCTTTAGGTTTTCCTTCAAAAAGCAAATCAAAAGAGAAATTTCCGTTGTTTTCTTTTTTGGAAAAACCCAATTTGGTAATTGTTTTACAATGATTCAAAGTAAAACTTATTGATGGATTCGCTGGAATTTGCTTGTCTTTTTTTCCCCAATATTTCACCAAAGCAATATTACTGGGTGCGCTCCAAGTAAAGCTTCCTTGGTCTATAGTAGCAGAATAAGTTTCCGGAATAAAATCGTTTGCTGAAAACATGAATTGTAAAATTTATGCAAAGATACTTTTTTTGATGAATACCTTCATTTCTTTATTTGTAGAATCGGAATATAAATTAGTAAATTTGATTAAAAAATAGAGTAGCTTAAGTCAATTAATGTAAAGTTTTTTCAACACATAGGAACATAGATTTTTTTACTTTAAAAAGAAGCTTCGCTTTATTTTAAGATTTCATAGCTACAAAAAAATGATATTTTCTAAAAAAACTCTATTATATATGAATCTACGCGTTTTAAACAATTAAAATTAAATAAATTTATGAATAAATATGTAAAAATTCTAATTTTTGTTTTGACTTGTGTGGCTATAGGGTATATCTCAGGAATGGTAACCCGCTCCAGTGTTTTAACTTGGTTTCCTACTTTAATAAAACCGAGTTTTAATCCTCCAAGTTGGGTGTTTGCGCCGGTTTGGAGTACCTTATACATCATGATGGGAATTGCGGCAGGTTTGGTTTGGAGTCGTATAGATTTTGAACGAGAAGCCGTTAGAAAAGCTTTGATTTTTTTCGTAATTCAATTGGGATTGAATGCCTTGTGGTCGCTTTTGTTTTTTGGATTGCGAAACCCCATGTTGGCAGGCATCGAAATTATCTTGCTTTGGTTGATGATTTATGAAACCTACATCAAATTTGGAAAAATTGACAAAATTGCGGGCTATTTATTTATTCCGTATTTGCTTTGGGTAAGTTTTGCCAGTGTTTTAAATATTAGTATTTGGTGGTTGAATAGGTAGTTTTTTCAAACCAAATTTTTGTCACCCGTTTTGGAAGTTTATTTATATGTTTGAGAAAAGTAGATAGTGTTGTTTTGATTGACCAATCTACCCAATTTGGTAGTAAAAATTACGCGACAGATTAAAAAAGATGAAACAAATAAAAGAAGTCATAAAGCAACTCATAACTATTTCTGAAAGTGAAATGGAAAATTTCTTGCGTGACTGTACAACCAAAACTTTTATGAAAAAAGAAGTTTTGAGTAGACCAAACGAAATTGCAACAGAAATCTTTTTCATCAACAAAGGAATTATTAGAGTTAAAATTATTGACAACAAGGGTACGGAACATTCTATTCATTTTGCGTTAGAAAATCAATTTATTGTAGATTATACAAGCTTTCTTGAAGAATCAAAATCCATTTACACCCTTGAAGCACTTGAAGAAACAGAAGTTATAATTATTCCAAAATCCACAATAGATTGGGGTTACGAAAATCTTAAGGAAGGCCAAAAAATGGGTAGATTAATTGCGGAGTATTATTATATTTATCAAGACAATCGCATCAAAAACAACTATTGCAGAACTCCAAAAGAAAGTTACGATAGCATTTCTGAGGTTTTCCCAAACATTCATAACCGTGTTCCACAACATATGATTGCTTCCTACTTAGGAATTACATCGATTCATTTGAGTAGATTAAAAAAAACATAAACATTTGTTATCGTTTTGAAAATCCATCTGTTCTAAATTTGCTATTTAATTTTATACCAAAAGATGTACTTAATTGAAACCCTAAAATCTAGAAATGAAACGCTATTTATTTTTGGGTTAATTTGTTTGGTATTTACAATTCTATTTTTTGTACTCTCAAAAACAACTTCAACCGAAGTTTTTGGAATTAACGCTTACATCAAACCGTTCAAATTTGCATTGTCAACTTTTTTGTATTCGTGGACAATGGCTTGGTTTATAGGTTATTTATCGAATTTTAATCCAACACTTTTTAATTGGATTATTATAATCACATTGGGTTTTGAAATTTTTTATATTGCATTACAAGCTTCAAAAGGAGAAACTTCACATTTTAATGTTTCCACACCAGCAAAATCTTTTTTGTTTTCAATGATGGCAGTAATGGCAACAATTGCAACTTTGGCAACGGCCTATATTGCTGTTTTGTTTTTTGGGAATACTGTTTCTGAATTGCCCAATTATTACTTGTGGAGCATTCGACTTGGATTGATCATCTTTGTGATTTTTTCATTTGAAGGATTTGTAATGGGTTCAAAAATGACTCATACCATTGGGGCTCTAGACGGAAGCAAAGGAATACCTATTTTAAATTGGAGTTTTACTTATGGTGATTTACGGATTGCTCATTTTATAGGAATGCATGCTTTACAAATCATTCCACTTCTATCCTTTTATCTGTTAAAAAACACTAAGCTTACCGTTGGTCTTGGTATTTTGTACTTTGGTTTGGCCGTTTTTACATTAGTTCAAGCCTTGCAAGGAAAAACTTTTTTCAAGTAAAATCTAAACAAATGTTATCGTTTTAGACTATTTTGCCATAGTAATTTTGTTTTGAAATTTAAAACAAATAACAATGAAAAAATTACTACTATTTTGCGTACTATTCGGATTAAATGCGTTTTCTCAAAACGGAATTATAAAAGGAAAAATCACCGACAAATTATCTGAAAAACCATTGCAAGGCGTCACTGTTATACTTGTAAATGTTGAAAATAATTCAGCTTTAACAGACGAAAACGGAAATTTTACATTACAAAATGTTCCAATAGGTCGTCAAATTATAGATATCAATTTTACGGGTTATGAAAACAGTTCGGTTCCAAATATTGATGTAACTTCGGGGAAAGATGTTTTTTTGACCATTGCTTTGACCGAGGCATTCAACACGCTTAATGAAGTTGTTATTAAATCTGATAACGGTAAAGCAAAAGCAATCAATAAAATGGCTGCAGTATCAACACGGCAATTTAGTGTAGAAGAAGTCAATCGATATGCTGGTGGAAGAAGCGATGTGGCTCGTTTGGTTGCCAATTTCGCCGGAGTTTCTACAGGAAATGACAGCAGAAATGATATTGTAGTTCGAGGAAATTCTCCTGCTGGAATGTTGTGGCGCATGGAAGGAATTCCAGTACCAAGCCCAAATCATTTTTCAACTTTAGGAACAACAGGAAGTCCAGTTTCGGCTTTAAACCCAAATATGTTAGCCAATTCCGATTTTCTAACTTCTGCTTTTCCTGCCGAATACGGTAATGCCATTAGCGGTGTTTTTGATTTGAGTTTCAGAAAAGGAAACAAAGACAATTACGAATTTACTGCCGGTGTTGGTGCTTATCCTGGCGTTGAATTTGTCGCCGAAGGACCAATGGGAAAAAATCAAGGTTCATTTTTGGTTGCGGGTCGTTACGGCATTGCAGGTTATCTTGGCGGTGCAGGAACTGGTGCCGCAATTCCTAACTATAATGATGTTTCTTTCAATCTTGATTTTGGAAAAAGTAAATTAGGCAATTTTACACTTTTTGGAATTGCGGGATTTTCTAACATTGAGTTTCTTGGAAAAGATGCCACCGATGAAGACTTGTTTTCGGCAAAAGATGCCAATCAAAAATTAAATTCCGATTTTTACGCTGTTGGTTTAACTCATAAAGTGGCAACTGGAAATAATTCATTTTTAAAGACAACAATTGGAACTTCAAATGCTTTAAATAGTTACAAAGAAGATCGATTGTTTGATATAGGAACTCCAACCGAAAATAAAATTCGCTATACCGAAAGTGATAATAACGAAAATAGAATTACAGTAAGTTCATTATTCAATTCAAAAATAAATAGAAATTTTACGATTAGAACAGGAGTTTTATTTGAGTTTTTCAATATAGATTTTAATTTACAAGACCGCTTCAAACAAACGGATGCCAATGCTGATGGATTTGAAGATTTTAATACAATTTACCAAACAAAAGGCGATTACACGATTTTGCAACCTTATGCTCAAGCTCAAATTAGACTTTCTGAAAAATTCACTTTAAATGCGGGACTTCACGGACAATCATTTTCGGTTAACAATCAATTTGTTTTAGAACCTAGAACTTCCGTGACCTATAAAGTAAATAACAATAATACTATCAATTTTGGATATGGTTTGCATCATCAAAATGTGCCAGCACCCATTTTATTTCAGAATGAAAGTATAGGTGGAAATTTAGTACAAACCAATAAAAATTTAGACTTAGTAAGAAGCAATCATTTCGTTTTGGGTTATGATGTAAAATTAGCAGATAAATGGCGTGGAAAAGCTGAGATTTATTATCAAGCGATAGACAAAGCAGCAGTTGAAAACTTTTCGAGCAGTTATTCTTCTTTGACAGAAGGTGCAGATTTTGGTTATTCGACTGATAAAACAGCATTGGTAAGTAACGGAAAAGGGAACAATATGGGAATTGAATTGACTATTGAAAAATTCTTTAGCAAAGGGTATCACGCACTTTTAACCACTTCGTTATTTGAAAGTAAATACGAAGGAAGCGATGGAATAGAAAGAAATTCGCCTTTTAATAATAAATATACCATTAATGCTTTAGGAGGAAAAGAATTCAAAGTAGGAAAAGCGAAGCGCACCATTCTATCTTTTGATGGCAAAGTAACCACTTCTGGAGGACGATTTTATTCACCAATAGATTTAGTTGCTTCACAAAATGCAGGTTTTCAAATTAATGATGAAGCTAATGCGTATAGCAAACAATACGATGCCTATTTTAGATTGGATTTACGAACTGGAATAAAATTTAACAGTAAAAAACGAAAACAATCGCATGTTTTTTATTGCGAAATTCAGAATGTAACTAACAATGATAATATTTTCGTAAGTCGCTACAATCGTTTAACAAATCAAGTAAACAGGATTGATCAAATAGGTTTGTTTCCAGACTTTGGGTATAAATTTCAATTTTAATTGAAAATACCGCAACTTCCAATCGCCGTTTTAAAAAATTGGAGTTTTTGGTTTAATTTAAAGTTGGATTTATACTGGCAAAGGGAGTATTTAAACAAAAGTTTAGGCTCACTTAATCTTTAATTTCCAATATGACTATTTTAATTGGGTTTAAAACAAGTTCCAATTCTACTCCTTTTTGTGGCAATTTTTTCAAAAATATTTTTTTGCCACAGAAGTTGTGGCATTTTTTTTAAAATGATTTTTTTGCCACAACTTTTGTGATTTGTTTTTCAGTTTAAAAATTTTGTCACCCGTTTTGGAAGTTTATTAATATATTTGAGAAAGACAAACATTGTTGTTGGTGCGACCAATCTACTCAAAGTTGGGCTGAAACATATAATTTTGTCCGACCTATAAACGAGTCTTATGCCATTCTATGAGAACCATAAATTCTAATCCAATAAAAAATAGATATTGATGCTTTTTTCGTTTAGTTTAAAAAGTTCGATTTTACTTATTTTCTTTTTACATGGAATTGTTTTTTCCACGCTACTACTTATAAAAGGGTTGCAAACCGAAACTAAGTCAAGTCTTTGGCTTAGTTTATTTACAATTTTATGCTCCTTCTATATAGCTCCTTTCATGCTAGGCTATGCTGGTTGGTATTCCCATCAACCTTATCGAGATATTCTTTTTTATATTCCATTTCAACAATTATTTGTATTACCTCCAGTCTTATATTTTTACTTTAAAACTTTGCTTGATAAGTCATTCCGGTTTTCGAGAAAAAATTACATTCATTTTATACCTGCATCAATTTATCTGATTTATTCACTCATCATTTTCATTTCAGACAAAGTAATTTTGAATGAATATTATTTTTATAAAGATGGAAAAGACAGAGATTTTTCATTGTGGTATCAGATAGCTGGGCTATTATTATTAAGCTATTATTTGTTAAAAAGCCTCAAAACTTACTATAATTATAAAAGGATAACTTATAATGAAGTGAGTTTTGCTGAATCGGTAATGTTTAAATGGGCCAAACGATTTTTATTCGCATTTTTGACACTTATTTTTATTCGTATATTATTTTTTATGTTGAATCCTGAATGGGATGAATTTGGAAATAAGTTTTGGTATTATGTCTGTTTCTCTATACTTTTTTACTTTATATCTGTTAGTGGTTATGCAAATTCAATATATTCCGTAACCTCTTTTAAAGGAGCTCCTATAAATTCCGATACCGATTTAAATCTTGAAACCAATCATGGCTTTAAAAAAGAGTTCACTTTAACAACTCTAAATAGAGACAATCTAAAAGATGACAAAATTGAAATACTGGATTTACATGAATGGAAAGAAAAAATAGAAATTCTAATGATAACTGACAAAATGTATAAAAATCCAGAACTTGTAATTTCAGATCTAAGTATCAAATTAGATACTCATTCTAAAAAAGTCTCACAGGTTATTAATCAAGGATTCAATTTGAACTTTAATGACTTTGTAAATAACCATAGAATAAGAGCATTACTAGATAAAATTGAAAAAGGTGAACATAGTATACAAACATTACTTAGCCTTGCATTGGAATGTGGTTTTAACTCAAAATCTACATTCAATAGGGCTTTTAAAAGAGCGACCTCATTAAGTCCAAAAGAATATATTGAAAAACATTACCAAAAATAGGAACCAAATCACGATTTAAAGCGAATTATATTTTGTGAAAATTAATATTTGCAAAAAAAATATAGTATGAGAACATTACTCCTGAACTTCTTTATTATGGTAACTACTCTTTCTTATGGGCAGAACCTTACTACATTAACTCCACTTCAAATAAAAAAGCTTGACTCTATTGCAACACAGGACGTTCCTAAATCTGCACCAGGAATTGCGACTGGAATAGTTAGCAATGGAAAAATAATTTATGAAAAAGTCGCTGGATTTGCGAATTTAAAAGATAGTATTCTAATAACAAAAGATTCTAGATTTAATATTGCTTCAAACGGAAAACAGTTTACAGCATTACAAATTCTTGTTCTAATTGATGAGGGAAAATTAAGGCTTAATGATGATATCAGAAAATATCTACCAACAATTTATCCAAAACTTACATCAAAGCTTACTATTGAAAACTTGCTTAATCACACCAGTGGAATTCGTGATGTATATGATTTGTGGTCATTACAAGGATTAACTTGGTGGGAAAATTCATTTGACAACAAAACTGTTTTACAACTAATTGAAAAACAACAAGAACTAAATTTTGAACCAAATTCAAAATATTTGTATAGTAATTCAAACTATATTTTATTGGCATTAATAATAGAAAAAGTAACAGGGAAAACATTTGTTGAAAATACAAACGAATTATTTCTAAAATTAAATATGCCAAACACATCTTTTGAAAGCGACCATAGAAAAATTCGTGGGCAAATTGCAAAAGCCTATTTTAATTTTGACACTTGGACAACATATAATTGGATTTGGAATGTCTGCGGAGATGGTAATTTATTTTCAACGTTATCAGACCAATTGGAATGGGAACAAATTATTCAAGGAAAACCAAACAATCAAATAAAGAAAACAATAATAGAAGAAAGTCAAAATTTTACGAATAATTCAATATTCAAAAATTATGGCTACGGTTTAGAATTTGGAACTTACAAAGGATTAAATTATAAATTTCACGAAGGAGCAACTGGTGCTTGGAAAGCAACAGTTACGAGATTTCCTGATAAAATTTCTTTTATTACACTCACAAATACTGGAAAATCAACACCAGATAGACAAACTAGACAAATGGTTGATGTAGTTTTCAACCTAAATGAAAAATCAAATAATTTTGAAACAAAACCAACCAAAATTGGAAGTTTTGTAAGTGATGATGATATAATTGGAACGTATCAAACAGAAGATAATTACACTTTTCAATTTGAAAAACGTGACAACTTTTTATATTTAAAACGAATTGGTCGAAACGATGTAGGATTAGAAAGAGAAGCAGATAATATTTTTAACCAAACTTATGACAAGAATTTTAAACAAGAATTCAAAAAAAATGAGAAAGGTGAAATGACAGTAACAGTGTATTACACTTCTCATTCGCCTTATACTTTGACAAAATCCAACAGTAATTGGAATAATTTCAATTTCAAATCAATTAATGGAAAATTTAGAAACATTGAAACAAATGTAGATATAAAAATAAAGTACATCAGTGATAATTATTATGAAATCAAAAGCCGAAATCGAGGTGTTACTAAAGGACTTCTAATTACGCCAACTAAATTATTAGTGGACAACTATGTTTTAGAAATTGAAAAACCGAATATGATTTTGTTAAGTTCGGACAGAATTCAAAGAGTAAAATTTGTCCGAGTGGAATAGAAAAATGGGATTAAAATTAAGTACGGCGCATAGCAGGCATTAAACGCTATTGCTAAATACTCCCTCTTCGAAGTCTCCTCACTTCGGGATGAAAAAAAATGTATTTCTCTTTACTCCGCTATCCAAAATATGCTGACTTAGGACAATTTTAATTTGGTTTGCAATGAGTTCCCATTCTACTCCTTTTTGTGTCAATTTTTTCAAAATGATTTTTTAGACACAGCAATTTTTATTTGACAATAAACATTAAAAGGAAAGTAAAATCAATAGCACTAATAATTTCAAAAAGTAAATGCTATCTATAAACCAAACTGATGATGATTTCAAAGATAATCAAAATGATAATGAACCATTCCAATCGAGAGCTTTCGCGCACGTTTAAGACATCTGTAAACAAAGTTAAGTTATTCTCAACAATTTGAAGCCGATAATCTAAATCTTTAAAACGGGTGTTGATGTCGAAATTGGCTTTGAGGTGGCGGTTCAATTGGCTCAACTCATCGCTGTCCCAAACCATATTCGGATCGTCGAGGATATATAGATTATCTACAATACTATTTTTTACATTCAATACTTTACCGATATATTTTAGCAAATTGGTTTTAGAAATGCTAATCTTTCCTTGTTTTTCTAACTGCAAAATGTAATGTTTGGACGAACTGATTAACTCATCTGTCAAAACTTCATAATAATCTAATGCTACAGATTGCCCAATATTGAGCATCACAATGCGCAAAATTGTGGAATCAATAGTGTTTACAGCAACATAACTATTTTTCACTATCGGTTTTAAGATGGTTTTGTCAATTGAAATTTGGTATTCTTCTACCAAATTAAGTTCAACTAAGGTAGTGGCATACGTTTTTATAAAGTTTACAAATTCGCTTTTTGCAATAGTATCATAATTGCCAAAAACGACGACGCCATAATCAAAAACATACAAATAGCGGTTGTTTTCTGTGAGATTATAAAATACTTCTGAGATGGAACCTGAATAAGCTTCTGTTTGAAAATCGGCACGAAATTTCTTGATATTGAACGATTCTGCCACTTGAATGGCTTCAATTTTGATTTGCATTTTTTTTAGCTAAATTAGTAAAAATTGTTTGAAACCGCTTTGATTCAATATCTTCTGTGTATTACCCTCTACAATGTTGCAGGAAGGAAATAGGACTGCCGCAAAGGCTTTAAATAAAACATATTTTTGAATTTTGCTTGTCATTTTATTTAAATGATTTAAAATAGTATTATTTTTCGCAGCAGCGGTAGACTTTAGTGAAGCAACTCCTTAACAAGACAAAACCTTTTGTTTACTATAGACACTTTGGGAGCCAAAAAATAAAATAGTTTAATAAACTTTTGCCAACAATATAATAACATATCCATTATACTTTAGCAAAAACTCTGAATGAAAAAGAAAAGAAAGATTCCGTTGGTGGTGATAAGTGATACACACCTTGGAACTTATGGATGTCACGCTAAAGAACTCTTCCTGTATTTAAAGTCAATTCAACCCGAAGTCTTAGTTTTAAACGGCGATATTATCGACATCTGGAATTTTAGCAAAAGTTATTTTCCGGCTTCTCACATGAACGTGCTACGACAACTCTTGAAAATGTCGAGCCAAGGCACAAAGTTAATTTATATTACAGGAAATCATGATGAAGCCCTGAGAAAATACTCCGACTTTGTACTCGGTAATCTAGAACTTGCCGACAAACTTATACTGGAACTGGACGGGAAAAAAACTTGGATTTTCCACGGCGACGTGTTTGATTCTTCTACAAAAGGATATGCCAAGATACTAGCGAAACTGGGCGGCAAAGGATATGATTTATTAATCCTGATTAACAGTGCCATCAATTGGTTTCGGTTATTGCTGGGGAAAGAAAAACGAAGTTATTCCAAAATGATTAAGGATGGTGTGAAAAAAGCCGTTGCCTTCATCTCTGATTTTGAAACTACCGCAGCGGAAATTGCCATCGAAAAGAAATTTGACTACGTTATTTGTGGGCACATTCACAAGCCACAAATGAAAGTCATAGCCAATGAAAAAGGCAAAGTGCTTTACCTCAATAGTGGTGACTGGGTAGAGAATCTCACGGCGCTAGAATACTACAAAAAGAAATGGCACATCTATCAATATCAAAAAACAGATTTTGTAGAGCAGGAGCCTAATGTGAACGAAGAGGAAATTCAAGATATCGTTAAGAAAATTTTATCTCAAGAGATATGACATCGCCACTCTTAAGAAGTTTGCGTAAGCATACACCATTGAAGATATTGCGATTGCATATGACTTTTAAAAAACAAATCATTTTCTCCCTATGAAAATATTTTATGCTATTCAGGCAACTGGCAATGGGCACATAAGTAGAGCGATGCAGTTGTATCCTTATTTGCAGCAATTTGGTACGGTAGATTTTTTCATGAGTGGTAACAATGCCAGCTTGGCGATAGATTTACCTGTGAAATATAGAAGCGAAGGGTGTAGTTTGCATTACAGCAAGTGTGGCGGATTAGACTATTGGAATATTGCAAAGAACATAAAACCAATACAAATTGTCAAAGAAGCCAAAGCATTGCCCATTAAAAACTATGATGTGGTTATTAATGATTTTGATTCGATAACATCGCTAGCGTGCAAACTACAAAAGGTACATGCAGTACAGCTAGGCCATCAGGCGAGCTTTGTATCGGAGTTGACGCCAAGACCAGAAAAAAAAAGTGTGATGGGCGAACTCATCTTGAAGCATTATGCCAGCGCGCCTAAAAACATTGGATTGCATTTTGAACCCTACGACTCGTTTATTCTTCCTCCAATTATTAAAGATGAAATTGTATTAGCTAATCCTAAAAACTTAGGGCATATCACGGTGTACCTGCCTTCGTTTGACAAAGAATGTTTGGAAAAAGCGTTTAGAAAACTACCGCAACAACATTTTCATTGGTTTTTGCATACTGTGAAAGAAGTTGAAACAATTGGGAATATTACTTTTTATCCTGTGAATCAAAAAGATTTTAACGAAAGTCTTATCAGCTGCCACGGTATTATTACAGGAGGCGGATTTGAAACTCCAGCAGAAGCGTTGTACCTAAAAAAGAAGGTGCTTAGCATTCCTATTCTAAACCATTACGAGCAAGAATGCAATGCTGCAGCGCTAAAAAAAATGGGAGTTCCTGTGGTGTACGAAGTGGGTAAGAAATTTGAGGTCATCATCGAAAACTGGTTGAATAACAATATTGTATTGCCAAGCATGAAAGCCAATAATATTCCTGAAACGTTGCAGTTTTTGTTTGATACGTATCATAGTCCAAATGAGTAAGGAATGATCTAGTTCGAGGTTTTTTTATTTTTTACGTATGTTATTTTATCCTTCGTTATCCTAAATCTCCTGAATTAGGACAATTTTATTTGGTTTAAAATAAGTTCACATTCTACACCTTTTTGTGTCAATTTTTTCAAAATGATTTTTTTGACACAAAAGTTGTGATTTTTTTTTCAGTTTGAAAATTTTGTGATAGGTTTTGAAAATTTATTAATATCTTTAGGAAAGATAGATGTTGGTGTTTGTATGACCAATCAAACCGAATTTGGGTTGACAGGTTTGATTTTATAAGCAATATATAAGTTAGGTATAATTCTTAAAATGTACCTGCAAAATTTAACATCTTCTTCGTCGAACGTAAAGATTTTTTTTTGAAATTAGCCAAGTGAAAAAATCACGAGAAAAAATCACATTATGTTAGTTAAATTAGAAATTGAAAATTTTCGATCATTTAAACGAAGAGTAGTGTTTCATACTGTTCAAAGAAACTACAAACGTTTTTCTGAACATGTACATACAGTAGATGAAGACTTTAGCATCCTGAAAACAAGTGGAATTTATGGTTCTAATGGTTCTGGAAAATCAAATTTATTTAAAGCACTGTACTACTTACAACAGATTGTAGTAAACAAGGAATTTCTCAAAAGTGTTGAATCGATTAAAAATTTTACTCCCTTTAAATTGGATAGCAAAATTTCAAATATGCCAATTCAAATAGAAGTGGACATCTTAATTGATTATAGAATATTCAGTTATAAAATACATTTAGAATCTGAGACACGTAAAATCATTTACGAGGAATTACTTGAAATTGATAGTGATCAAATAATTTTTAAGAGAACTCTTAATAATTTAGAATTTCCAAATAATACAAAGTTACAAAATTTTCAGAGTCAATTATCTGAGGCATTACAGCCATATACATCAGTATTGTCATTTGAACTTATAAGGGACGAAGACATTACTCTAGTTAAAAATTGGTTTGAATGTAAGGTCGAATTTCTATTTCCTACTTATGAATTTGATGATATTGCATATATATTTACTTTAAAAAAGGAATATTTGCAACTTGCAAATAATATAATAAAGCCATTAAATGTTGGAATTGATAAATTAGAAATAAATTTAGTCCCAATCAATATTTATCTCGGGATAGAATATAAGGATATAATTAATCAAATTACTGAAATTCTTCAAACAAAAACCCATCATTCATTCAAAGATAACTTAGGAAATTTCTGTACAGCTTTAAAAAATGAGTTTGACGAAATATTAATTGCTAAATTGGTATGTATTCATTATGATAATAACAATAGACCAATTGCATTTGATGTCGATCAGGAATCGCGCGGAACAATAGTATTATTGCATTTACTTCCAGCACTCATAAGATCTTATGGTGAAGGGGTAAACTATTTTATTGATGACATAAATACAAGTTTACATCCAGTACTTTTAAAAGAAGTGTTAGGACAGTATTTGACGTTTAATTTAGGAAGTGCAAAAGGTCAATTAATTTTCAATTCACATGAAGATCTTTTGATGGATGAAAAAATTGTACGTCAGGATGAAATTTGGTTAATGGAGAAGAAAGATGGAGTGTCAGATATATTTCCTTTGTCAGATTTCCCTAATATTAGATTTGATTTAAATTTAAGAAAAAATTATTTAAATGGTAAATTTGGAGGCGTACCGTTTTCCGAAAAACCACAAAAATTAAATTTTGGTGAAAAATAGTTATTCAAAAAGATATTCAAATTTATCAAAATCAAGTAAAGAAAGAACAGAACTTGAAGGATATCCTACTGAGTTTGATAGTTTTGTACTTTCATATTTGACATTACGTAGATTAATAGGCTTTTTAGGCATTTCTCTGCCTGTTATTTGCTTAATAAGCTCTCTATTTTACGAAAGTCCAATCCTACCATCAATCAGTCACTATTATCATAGCACTTGCAAGATAGTATTCTCGAGTGTATTACTACTACTAACGATTTTCCTGTGGACTTATCACGGAGCTGATAAATATGAGCGAGGAATTTGTAGAGCATTGGCAATTATGGCTTTACTCATTGTTATTTTTCCAACTACTAATGACCTTTGTATTCTAAAGGAATGTTATACTACTGATGACCTAAAATCATTTGTATTTCCTGCGATTGTTGGTCAACCTTGGATTGGGGTTATACATTTAATCAGTGCTGCTATCTTTTTTGTCCTGCTGATTGCATTAATTTTCTTCAAGTTTATCCCACATGAGCAAAAGAAGGATAATCCAGACCAAATTGCAATAAGAATTTATAAATTTTGTGGATGGGGAATGGTTCTATCAATGCTGGGAATTGTAGCTACCATGCCCTTTTCTCAAAGTTTTAAAGATTGGAGATTACCGCCAACTTTTAGTTTTGAAACTTTATCCCTAATTTGTTTTGGGGTTTCTTGGTTAACAAAAGGAGAGAGTTTCAAAAGCGAATAAAACTGCGAACAACAACCGAAAAGCTCCAATGTTAAATTTTCAGTTTCGTGAGCGTTTATTTTCCTAATTTCGTATACAGTAAAGGATAATATAATTTCCATAAATCGTAACGAGTTCTATCATGGGAACCATAGAAATAATTAAACCAAAAATATTAAATTGAAAGACATAATAAAATACATACCAATCTCAACAATTCTCTTGACATATTTATTTGTATGCGGTTCTTTATATCTTATAGGCTTTTGGAGCACTTTTGATATTAATGTCTTTAGCCTAATTTCAATATATGATATACCAAAAAACTTTGTATATCCATTAATGATATCACAAGCCTATTTTGTTGTTAATATGATAACTGGTCAGTATGTTTTACATTCTTCTTATTTAAACAATGAAATTGAAAACAAAGATTTTTTTGTTGAAATAAAAGAAGATTGGTCACATAAAAAGAAAGTATTTATTAGTGTAATTAGTTCAATACCATTATGGATTATGCTTGTGACAGGTTTATTATCAATATTTATAGAAAATCATAGTCAAAGTATTTATTATTGGGAAATAGTATGTTTAATATTTTCTTATTATTTATTATATCGTTTTGTTAATTTTCCTTTTGTGAAATCTAAAATTAGTAATGTCTTATTAAGATATTATATTGGTCATTTCCTAACTTTTTTTCCAATAGCGTGTTTTTCTAACGGTAAAATTGAGAGTCTAAAAATTTACTTAAATAAACAAAAGCAATATTTTGACATTGTAGATTCAAAAAATAAAACTCAAATTAATGATCCGAATTGTCTTAAATTTTTAGGTTTCGTGAGTGATAAATATATTTATAGTTCATTAGATAATAATAAAATATACATTTTAAATAAAGAGGAATGTAGCGGAATTGAAATTATAAAAAATTAGTTACTCGTAACACATCCTAAACCTCATCCCTAATTTTCAAAAACTTTCCATTCTTCCTTAATAATTAAAAAACTAATACATCCCGCTACCCCACTTCCAACTTATAACCCACACCATGACTATTCACAATGCGCACGGAGGGATCTTTATCTAATTTCTTGCGCAGTTTGGAGATAAACATGTCTAGGCTTCGGGTTACGATGACACCCTCATTTTCCCAGACTTCTTTTTGCAGTTCGTTGCGATCGATGATGACATTGGGAGAGGTAAAGAAAATGTAGAGCAATTTCGATTCTTTCACCGTTAACGGAATTTTTAATCCGTCGTAGTACACAATATGTTGTTCGTAGTGAAAATCGTATTTCCCTATTTGAAGGGTTTCCCCCGTTGCACTCTTAGGTATTGTTCTCGTTTTCTTTTTATACCCTATTCTGAAGAGCAATACCAAAAGCACCAATACGATACCGCTAATGAGCATCGTTTTATACCTTGATAAAATCGTTTTTTGCGGAATAAATTGCAAGGCAATCGTGTAACAACCTACGGCCAATTTGCGCCCCAAACACGGAATTACAGTTTCTTTGGCATGAGCAGAATGTACAAAACCATAGACCACTTTCTTGGTCGAACAGGCTATAACCTGCACAGCATAATTCTTTGAGAAACTGCTTTGGTTGAGATTGCGTTGCACGATAGCAACAAGAGTATCAGGTGTAATGGCCAATTGATTTTCAAACGCAATATGAAACTCGTTGGCGGCTATTTTTTGTATTGGCAGTACTTTAGAGGTCGAATCCTTGGAACTTCGGAGTAGTTCATCTCCTAGTTTTCGCAATAGGATTTGGTTTTTTGGATTCTCATTTTCCGATTGTTGCTGAAAATCAGCGTACAACAAAGCGACAAACAAAACCAATAAAGCGGAGAGTAAAAGGAAAAGGTATTTTTGTTTCATTCTTCAAAAGTATTTTTTTATTATACATCAAGCAGCGATTTACTAAAAATTTATACTTTTTTTACATTTCTTTTACAAGTTTTTCATCGGTTTTGGATGCAGAACAAATAGTTTTGTCCAATATTTTTAAAACAAAAAATCATGAATTCAAAAATTTTTACTTCGAGACCTCTTTGGGAAAACAGATTTTCTTTAATCCGAATTGGCACAGGAATACTAATAATAATGTTTGGCAAAGAACTTTTTGATGAAGCGATGATGAATGACTATACCAAGTTCCTCACAGATGTTGGTATGCCTGCACCCCGAATGATGCTAACGCTAGCCAAATTAATCGAATTGATTGGAGGCGCTTGTTTAGTTGTCGGATTGTTTACTCGCATCGTAGTTGTGCCACTTATGGCGACGATGCTAACAATAGTATGGTATATGTCGGATGGGAATTTCTTTAACGGAGGGACCGCTTCTACTTTTTTTCTTTTGTTTCTTTCGCTATTGTTTTTAGGATCGGGAACCTTTAGTTTGGATTATGTGTTTTTTGATAAAAGTAAAATTCTAAAGTAAAAAGACAAGTTAGAAATTATTATAAAAACTAAAATGATAACAATACGAATTCAAATACTGAGACTTCTAACTATTTTGATTACTATTTTTTGTAATCAAGCATTTGCTCAAAAGACTAAGGAAATTCTTTGGACAACGGATTGGAGCCCAAACGGAGAACTAATTGCTATTGGCGGAAATATAGATTCTTTATCTATTTATAGCTCAAATTTAAAACTATACAAATCATTTCCTGTAAGCAATACAATTACACGAATTAAATGGCATCCATCAATAAACATTATTGGCGTTGCAACGCAAATGTCGAGTGAAAAATCGTTCCTTATTAATTTGGATTCAAACGAAAAAATTGATTTAAACGGAATTTCTCCTGACGGAGCGAGAGGAATTGATTGGAATTTTACGGGTGACTATTTAGCTGTTGCAGACAATGATGGCCAAATATTCATCTATAATATAAATGGCGAGTTGATTAGAAAGTTTGAAAATCAGGCCAACTCAACCAAAGGAATTACAGCCATCGCCTGGCATCCTAAAAAAAACATTCTTACTACAGTAAGTGACAAGATTCGGTTTTTGGACATGGAAGGAAGTCTATTAAAATCAGTAAAGCATAGACCAGAAGATGTTTTATTGTTGAGCATTGCTTGGCACAAATCAGGTGACTTTTTTGTAACCGGAGACTATGGAGACGAAAAAGACAAATCATTACTTCAATATTGGAACGAACAAGGCGAACTTCTAAAATCTATAGACATTAGTAAAGGGGAATACAGGAATTTGGTTTGGAATGCAAAAGGAGATAGACTTGCATCAGCAAGTGACGCATTGAGAATATGGGACATAAACGGAAATCTTATTTCAGAAGGCAATTCAAAAGACTACTTATGGGGAATTTCTTGGAATAGAAAAGGAACCAGAATCGTAACCTCAAGTATGGAACAAAAAATAATACTTTGGAATAAAAAAGCGAAAAGAATGAAGACAATTGAATAAAGAACAGTCAATATTATGGATTGGATTATGTAAGCCAACCACTGAAGAATACTAAATGCAAGCTAATAACATCATATAAAGTTCGAACAGGAAATCAATTCTTAGTTAAAAACATGTGGTATTTGAGTAAATTTTGGAGAACAATTGAAACCATTAAAGAAGTATTTAATAAATGAAAAATATATCCAATCTTTTTGCAATTTGTTTGACAATTATAAGTTGCTGTTTGATCTCTTCGTGTGGAAATAAGCTAAATACCTTGAGTATAAATAATCCGTTACAACCCAAAGAGGCCAACACGAAAAAATTATCTATTGTCGAAAAGCTTAAAGAAAATGCTCATTTGCCAGTAAAAGAGCGAATAGCACTTTATCATCAATTGAAGGCAAATCATTTTGAATCGTATGATTTTAGAAATGAAACAGAATTAACCTTGTATGGGTACTCCTTTTTAAATGAAAACAATTTAGTCGATGCGCTTGCAGTTTTCGGACTCATTATTGCTGAATTTCCAAATTCGGCCAACGCCTATGACAGTATGGGGGAGGCTTATCTTATAGCAAAAGATAGTGCTAGGGCACTTCAAAATTATGAGAAATCACTGAAAATGAATCCGGATAATTTTCATGCTGAGGATGTAATTCAAGGAATTAAATATCCTTCTATTAAGCCGCTAACAGCTCAAGAAAAATTTTCAAAGGTGTATTCAAAAGATAATTACATAGCCGATTTGGATCAACTGGGTCAAAAATTGTTAGCAATTCATCCCCATCCCCTAAAATTTATCTCGAAAGATCAGTTTTGGAAAAATATTGAATCGAAAAAGTCATTGATTACTGAAAATACTACTTATGCTGAATTTGCTTGGCATTGTAACGCCATCATTGCCAGTGTTGGCTGTTCCCATACGACTTCCTCAAATATGCAAAATGAATATCATGAATTTGGTATAGTTCCTTTAGAAAAAACTTTTCCGCTACAAGTGAGGTTAATCGAAGGCAAATTGTTTGTTGTTAATCCCATGAATAATGCTGAAAAAGTAAAAGTGAAAGATGAAATTTTATCCATAAATGGCGTTGAAACACCAAAACTCATTTCAGATATTTTTCCACATATCTCAGCTCAGGCAAATAGTGAAACGTACAGAAGGCAGAAATTTAACACGTATTTTGCTTTGATGATTCCTTATGCTTTAGGTTTACCAAACACTTTTGACGTTAAATTAAAAGGAAATAATAAAGCCATAATGTTGAAGCAACCAGAAAACTTTGCAACAGAATTGTATGACCCTGCAGTTATCAGTTGTCCTGATAATTTGTGTTTTGAAATTATTGATAAAAACACCGCAATTCTGACTATTTCCTCTTTCAACTTTTATGAATGGGATGATAATAGACATCTTGTTTTTAATGCTTTTATTGATAAAAGTATTCAAGAACTGCACAAAAAGAAAATTAAAAATTTAATCATTGACTTGAGATACAATGGTGGTGGTTCACAGCATCCAAGTATATATTTGCTTCAACACCTTGTGGATAAATCATTTGTCTATTACTCAAAATCTGAATTTGAAGAAAAGACACAAGCGATATACGGAGAAGGCTTTTTTCAGCCGAATGCAAACCGATTTAAAGGAAAAGTATATTTTTTAATAGACGGAAATGGTAATTCAACAACAGGTCACTTTATGTCTTTGGTTAAGTCACTTAACCTTGGAATCATTATCGGTGAAGAGCTCGGGTCAAATCAATTTTGCACCGCAGGTCAAACCCTTTGTCGATTGAAGCACACTAAATTAGTTGTTTCCATAGCAAATAATGTTCATATATCTTCTGCCACAAAGTTGCCAGATGATAGTGGTATTCGACCTGATTTTTATGTTACACAAAATATAGATGAGTACTTAAAAAAAGTGGATGCAGTAAAAGAATTCACACTTAAATTGATTATAAAGTAATATGAAATATGCTGTAATCATTTTGTTCTCTGCATTAGTATTCTAATATCGTGAAACCACAACAACAGAATTTGACACTAAAAATGGGAATCACCTTAGCTTTCCTAAGTTCCCATAGGACTATTTTAATTTGGTTGAAAATAAGTTCCCATATCTACTCCTTTTTGTGGCATTTTTTTCGAACTGAAAATTTTGCCACAACTTTTGTGATTTTTTTTTCAAAATGAATTTTTTATCACAGCTATTGTGATTATTTTTTCATTTTGAAAATTTAATCACCCGTTTTGAAAGAGCAAGTAACGTATTATTGCGTTACAGCATTAGCTACAATAAACCCGCTTGTCCAAGCATTCTGAAAATTAAATCCGCCAGTAATGGCATCAACATTTACAATTTCTCCGGCAAAATAAAGATTTTGGTGTAGTTTACTTTCCATAGTTTTGAAGTTAATTTCTTTTAAATCGATTCCGCCAGCGATTACAAATTCTTCTTTAAAAGTGCTTTTCCCGTTTACTTGAAAACTAGCATTGGTCAGTTGGTTGGCTAGATTTTGCAATTGTATTTTCGATACATCAGCCCATTTCGTTTCTGTTTCAATGCCAGAAGCAAGTACTAAACTTTCCCACAAACGATTAGGAAGCTCAAAAGGCGATCTCTTCGAAACCGCTTTCTTCGCATGTTCTTGTTTTATTTCTTTGAGAATTTTTTCAGCATCTTCGACATCAACATCATTGAGCCAATTGACATAAATAGTAAACTGATAGTTTTTCTCATTTAAAATTCGTGCGCCCCAAGCGGACAATTTCAAAATCGCTGGACCGCTCATGCCCCAATGTGTTATCAATAAAGGTCCTGAGGAAATAAGTTTACTATCTTTTACTTTTACGGAGACATTTGCAGCAACTCCAGGTAATTCTTTGATTCTTGAATCTTTGATATTAAAAGTAAATAGGGAAGGGACTGGCGAAACGATGGCGTGACCAAAATTTTGTAGCATTTCCCATATTTTCGGGTTACTTCCTGTGGCTAGAATTAATTTTTCGGTAAGATAATTTTCGCTTTGGGTTTCAATTTTCCAAAAGCTATCTTTTTTGAATATCGATTGAACGCTTTGTCCTGTTAAAACCCTAATTCCTAATTTTTTGGTAGCTTGTAGGAAGCAATCAATAATAGTTTGCGATGAATTAGAAACGGGAAACATGCGTCCGTCGTCTTCAATTTTGAGTTCCACACCATGATTGCTAAACCATTCTATTGTATCGCCAGAACAGAATTGATGAAAAGGACCACGCAATTCTTTTTCGCCACGCGGATAAAACTTGACCAATTCATTAGGTTCAAAACAGGCATGAGTTACGTTGCATCTTCCGCCTCCAGAAACTCGAACTTTCTGTAATACTTCAGAACCACGTTCTAAAATAGCGACTTTAAGCTTGGGATTCTTCTCAACACTATTAATTGCTGTAAAAAAACCCGCTGCGCCGCCACCAACAACAATGATATCGAAATTTTGATTCATTTTTTAAACCATTAAAGGATTTAAGATTTATTAAGTTTAGTTTTATATGAGCCTTGAGATATTAATATATGTAGTTTTAAAATCAAATCCTATCCGGAAAATCAGAAATGATTCCGTTTACATGGAATGATTTTATTTTTTGAATGTCTTCTATTTCATTTACGGTCCAAGCAAATACTTTAAAACCTTCATTTTGCATCTTTTGTGTGTTTTCAGTGTTCAACAAATGAAAATACGGATGAATAGTTTCGGCTTTGATAAATTTGGCGAAAGCAATTGCCAAATCTAAATCGGTATGGGTTAAAACTCCTACAGGAATTTTAGGATTCCATTTACGAACTTCTTGCAATGCAGTCCAATCGAAACTTGAAATTATAAAATGACTGTACTCCCAATTTTTTTCTTCAATATAGTGTTCAATTAAATTTATAATTGGTTTTGAAGTTCCTTTTCCTTTAAGTTCTATATTTATAAAACAGCGTTTGTTTACCAAATCAAAAACTTCGATTAAAGTAGGAATAGTGTTTTCTTTTTCAATTTGAAAAGTTTTTAACTCTTGCAAAGATAGTTTATTTACAACTCCTTTTTCGTTAGTAGTTCTGTCAATGGTTTCATCGTGTATAACCATAATTGCTCCATCGGAACTCAGATGAACATCTAACTCAATGCCATCAACACCTATGTCAATTGCTTTTTGAAAAGAAATCAAAGTGTTTTCAGGTTCATACCCTTTTGCTCCACGATGTCCTATTTTTAGCATTCTTTATTATATTAAGAAAGTGTAAACATAAAAAAACGCCTTCATTTCTAAAGGCGTTTGTATCAATTTTATTTTTCTTATTTTTTTAATTCTAATAGGACAAAGCCAAATTCGGAATCGATAATTACTTTTCCATTGGTAACAGTTGCTGATTTTCCGGAATAGGTGTCTTTTACATCATCTCCATTTTTAAAAATGGTTCCTACAGTAATTTCTTTTATTCCTACAGGTAAATCTAAACCAATAACTACAGAATCATAATAGTTATCTTTTGTAAAAGTTCTACTGAATACATAAGGATTTGAAGAAATTACAGCATGAATACCAGCTCCTACTGAAGGATGATTTCTCCTAAATTGACCCAATTTTTGCCAATGTAACAGTGTTTTTTGAGTCTCAGGATTAGATTGTATGTCTTCCCAATTCATGAATGAGCGTAAAGTAGCATCTCCTTGAGTGCCTTCGATTGCCAAAGAGCGACCCGTTTCGTCTCCGTAATATACCTGAGAAATTCCCGGAGAAAGCAATAATTTTGTGCCGCTTTCTATACTTTTTGTACGTTTGGCGTCGAAAGGACTTCCGTCATCATGTGAAGACAAATAATTTAAAACACTATAACCTTTTAATTCATTATTCAGTTTGCTAGAATATTTTGAAAAGAGGAACTCATAATCTTTTTGAGCATCCCACTTAAATTCAAAATTGATCATGTTATTGAATCCGTTTTGATAATAGTTTACTTTTTTATCTCCAAAATCAAAAATCTGACCACCGCTTATGCCATAATTGTATACTTCGGCAATGGTATAAAATGGATTATTGTCTAAAACTTTTGTCGGGTTGTTTTTTTTCCAATCAGCAAATGCAATTTCACATTGGGTTTTGAAATCTGCCCAAACCGCTTCTTCAGTATGTTTAACCGTATCGGCTCTGTAACCATCAATTCCAAATTCGGTAATATAATCGGTTAGCCATTTAATGATATAGTTTTTTGGCGTTCTTGGATATCCAGTTCTTTTAAAAAATTCATCTAATGAAGCTACTTCTTTTTCATAACGACCTTCTTTTTTCCATTTTTCGATTAAGAAAGGCGGAAGTGACACTTCTTGAGTGCTTTCTGTTTTTACGTCTGGTAAATTAGCAACTAAAGTACAAGCGGTAGTGTTTAGAAAACTTTTATAGTCGCATTGCGGACCTGTACGAACCCAATCATTTGGCCAAACAGGATCTATTGCTGTTATAGGTCCTGTATGATTAATGACACCATCTAAAACAATACGGATGCCTTTTGCATGTGCTTTTTGAACTAGTAATGCTAAATCTTCTTTAGTACCAAAATTTGGGTCTAAGGATGTCCAATCTTTTGCCCAATACCCGTGAAAACCATAACTTAATCCGGTTCCTTCATCTACACCGTCATAAATTTGTTCTACAATCGGGGTGAGCCAAATGGCATTTATTCCTAGTTTTTCAAAATAACCATCATCAATTTTTTGTATAATACCTTTGATGTTTCCGCCTTCAAAACCTCTTAATTTTCCAGCAGTTTTTGTACGGTTTAAATAAATTTCTTTTTTTGTATTTCCGTCTTTAAAACGATCAGTCATTAAAAAATATAAATTGGCTCCCTCCCAAACAAAAGGAGTTTTTGTTGTTTCTTTTATAGCACATTTTTTTGTTGATGAACAACCTGACAAAAAGAATACTAAAAACACGATACTTATTTGAACTGCTTTTTTCATTGATTATATTTTTATTGAATTTGTAGCGATACGATTGTTGGTTTATTTCTTACTATTTGAATTGGGACAACTATTTTAGAATCTTGAATAACATAGTTGCTTTCAGCACCATTTATAGCAACACTTTTAATTTTATCGTTCATATTATGCAGAATTAAGGAAATGTTTTTTTCATCAGATTGAAATAATTTTCCGGTTTCTGTAGTTAAAGTAAGGGTGACCGTTTTATCTTTGATGGATGATGCAAAATTTAAAATTTCGAATTCTCCTTTTTCAAAAGCATTAGTTGTTGTTCCATCATCATTATATAACTTTCCGTTGCTTGTAACTGTTTTTTCATCAAAATAATAGTGTAAGTCAAAAGTATTTAGTGAATATTTCGATGTGTTTTGTATTGTTTTAATCAATGGAATAAAGGCGCCACCACGAACAAAAACAGGAATATTATCAGCCGAAACTGCAATAGATGCAATGCTCCCTGCTTCATGTTTCGTATCTGAATAAAAATCAAACCAATTGTTGTTTTCCGGAAAATACACTGAAGTACTTGTTACCGACGCTTTAGTTATAGGAGTAACTAAAAAATCATTGCCCCATAAATAAGAATCACAAGAGGTAACTAATTTTTGATTTTTAGGCTCTTCAAAAAATAAAGGTCGCATTAACGGCAATCCTTTATTATTGTTTTCAAAAGCTAAAGTGTAATTGTATGGCAACATTTGATAACGCAATTCGATTTGCTTTTTAGCTTTAGCTTTGGTAACAATGTCTTTGTAGACTGGTTCTGAAGCTACATCTTCTTGAGCATGCGGGCGATATATGGGCTGAAAAACGCCATACTGCAACCATCGAATATACAATTCATTATCAAAATAATCTCCTGCAAAACCTCCTAAATCTGAGTGCATATAGGCCATGCCTTGCATTCCCATTTGTAAAGCAATTTCGGGTTGCGATTGCAAACCACCCCAAGAGCGACTCACATCGCCAGACCAAGGAATCATGCCATAGGTTTGTGACCCAGAATAACCGGCACGCATTAAAATAAAAGGTCGAGTTTTAGGAAAATCAGTTTTATAGCCATCACTAATCATTTTTGCCCATGAATGCCCATATATATTATGAACTTCATCAGCTGTTCCCTTAGCAGTAAGTGCTGCTGATGGAAAAACTTCGGGTTCTCCTAAATCCCCCCACCATCCGCCAATTCCTTGATTGATTAAGTTTTTATAAATATTCCAAAACCAAGTTTTTCCCTCGGGTTTAAATAGGTCAACAATTCCGGTATTTCCAAAATAGAAATCATAGGTAAATGGGTTGCCTACTTTGTCTGTTGCCAACACCTTTTTTTCAACAGCCTCTTTCCATTTGTTAGAGGTGGTCAAAATAAAGGGTTCTGTAATAAGAACTGTTTTTACTCCTTTTGTATTTAAATCAGCAATCATTTTCTTTGGATCAGAAAAATTGTCTTTGTCCCAATCTAAATTCCCCATGGTGCCTTGAACTGTTTTTCCGAACCAATATAAGTCTAAAATAATCGCATCAACAGGAATTTCATCTTTTATAAACTTATCAATTGTTTTTGTTACTTCATCTTGGTTGTGATATCCAAAACGACTTGACAAATTTCCTAAAGCCCAACGAGGAATTAATGGTTGCCTACCTGTAAGGGAAGTATAATTTGAAATTAAATTGCTCCAAGATTCACCAGCAATTACTTGGTATGTTTTTCTTCCTGAAATGGTTTCGTAAATTAAAGTATTGTCTTTTTTGCTATCTAAATCCAAGTAGCCAATAGGAGCATTGTCAAAGTGAATAGCATAAATTTTTGAGGAAAGGACTAACGGAATTGAGAAGTTCATTTTTTTAGAGTACGTTTCATAACCATAATCGGCTTGATTGTACAATTGCAAACGATTGCCACGACGGTTCATGCCTAAAGCTCGAGCTCCAGCACCAAAAAGGGCTTCGGTGTCGTCTAAATTGAATTCTAAAGTTTCAGATTGCGATGTTTCTTTCGAATCGGCATTTGTTTTTTTAACAAAACCATTTTTTTCGGATACTAATAAATTGTTTTTATAGAAATAAGAAATTTGAAAAGGACTTTTTTGAACAGAAACAGTTATACCTGATGTGGAACAAACTATTTCGTTTTTAGTTTGCTTTATTTTGAAGGTAACTTTTTCTGGAGTTAAAACTACAGCATGTGAATTGGTATTGAATACTTCTCCAGTTGGAATAAAACTGGTTTCTATAATTTGATTGGAATAGGGTTTTATAAGGTACTTCCCGTCAGAGGTATTAATTTCAAGTAGATTTTTTTTAAAAGTATAATTTACAAACTTTCGATTTGCATTTTGTGCAAACGAAAGAACGGAAATCAGAAGTAGAACAACTATTTTTTTCATGAGATAGTTTTTTAAAACCATTAAGGTATTAAGTTTCATTAAGTTTTTCTTAATCTGCTTAATACCTTAAAGGGTCAATTTTATTTTAGAAATAATCTATACGGTTACCAAACTATTTGGCTCAACTAGAACCGCTTTTCCGTTAACAAAAACAGTCAGTTCTGTAGCACCTTCAAGTGAAAATTGAGTGTCGTTATGATTAATAGAAACTTTTAAAATTTGGTTTCTAAAATTAATTTTGAAAGAATAGCCATTCCACTCTTTTGGGATTTTTGGAGAAAAATGAAGTGCATCATTTTTTACTCTCATACCACCAAATCCTTCTACAATACTCATCCAAGTTCCAGCCATGGAAGTTATGTGACAGCCTTCTTCTACTTCTTTATTGTAATCATCAAGATCTAATCGAGAAGTTCTTAAATAGAAAGTATAAGCCATTTCCATTTTATCTAAAACTGCTGCTTGAATAGAGTGTACACAAGGTGAAAGCGAACTTTCGTGAACGGTAAACGATTCATAAAATTCGAAATTGCGATTTAATTCTTCTTTTGTAAAATGATCTTCAAAGAAATAAAAGCACTGCAAAACATCGGCTTGTTTAATATATGGAGAGCGTAAAATTCTATCCCAAGACCATTTTTGATTAATTGGTCTTTGGCTTCTATCCAAATCGGCAACTCTAACTAATTCTTTATCTAAGAAGCCATCTTGTTGTAAGTAAACATTTAGTTCTTCAGAAAATGGGAAGTACATGTTATCAGCTACTTTTTTCCAAGACTGTAATTCGGCATCCGTAATATTAACTTTTTCGGTAACTCTTTTATGATCTGAAGGGTATTCTATAGAAACTTTTTGAATTTGTTCGAAAGTATAATCCAAACACCATTTAGCGATGTAGTTCGTATAAAAATTGTTGTTTACATTGTTTTCATATTCGTTTGGTCCCGTAACTCCAAGAATCATATACTTGTTTTTATGGGTAGAGAAATTGGCTCTTTGATGCCAAAAACGCGCAATTCCTATTAAAACTTCGAGTCCTTTTTCTGGAATGTATGAATAATCGCCAGTAAAACGGTAGTAATTAAAAATGGCAAAAGCAATGGCTCCATTTCTGTGAATTTCCTCGAAAGTAATTTCCCATTCGTTATGACATTCTTCTCCATTCATGGTTACCATAGGGTACAAAGCGGCTCCGTTTGAGAATCCTAATTTTGTTGCATTTTCAATTGCTTTATCTAATTGAATATAACGATAGGTTAACAAATTTCTAGCGACTTGCTGGTCCTTTGTTGCCATATAAAACGGAATGCAATAGGCCTCAGTATCCCAATACGTTGATCCACCATATTTTTCTCCTGTAAATCCTTTTGGACCAATATTCAATCGGGAATCTTTTCCTAAATAGGTTTGGTTCAATTGAAAAATATTGAAACGAATTCCTTGTTGTGCTTTTACGTCTCCATCAATAGTAATGTCTGACATTTCCCAAATTTTTTCCCAAGATGCTATTTGATCTTGCAACAATTGTTCGTATCCTTTTGCTGATGCTGTTAGAATTGCATTTTCAGCACCATGTTGGGTGTTTTCATGATTTAAAGAAACAGTATAACCACCTATTTTTTCTATAGCGGATGTCTCTCCTTTCGCTACCGCCACAGCGTAGATGAATTGAATTTTTTCTTTATTTGATTCAATATTTTCAGTGGTAATATTTAAATTTTTATCATTTAATAAAATACTGTTTTGCATGAATGTAGTCGCAATAAAATGCGTTTTGAATGTTCTTGCAGTTACAAATGCTTTATTTTCAGAATGTTTTACGTCTAATGGTTCCCAAAATTTTTCTTCCCAATTAGCATCTTCATTAGTTACACCTGCATCGATATAAGGTTTGTAGACTATTTTTGAGTCTTTATTTAATGGAGTGATTTCATATTTGATAACCCCAACTTCATCTAAATCTAGCGACAAAAATCGACGAACATTAACACTAATTTCTGTTCCATTTTTTAGTGTAGCTTCAAAAGAACGATTGTACCAACCTTCTTTCATGTTCAGTTCTCTACGGTAATTTCTAACTGATGTACATGCGTGCAAATCTAAATTTTCACCGTTTATTTCTATGTCAATACCAATCCAGTTTGGAGCATTTAACACTTTAGCAAAATATTCAGGATAACCATTTTTCCACCAACCCACTTTGGTTTTATCGGGATAATATATTCCTGCTATATAGCTTCCCTGAAAAGTTTCTCCACTATAGTATTCTTCAAAATTAGCTCGTTGTCCCATAGCACCGTTTCCAATACTAAATAGGCTTTCAGACGATTTTACTCTCTCTACATCAAATCCTTCCTCAATGATGGACCAATTGTCAGCTTTAATATAATCTTGGTTCATTTCTTTTTTTTTATGCGTTATTAAATGTTTTGATTTAGTTGTTTATTAATTGATCGATAAAACTAGTTTCTATTGTTGTAAAGTCATGAAATATATAATTTGCTTCATGCAAAATGTTTTTTTCTCCTATGCCAATACTCTTCATATGAGCTATATTGGCAGCTTGAACTCCAGCCACAGAATCTTCAAAAACTATTGAATCTTCATTTGAAGCATTTAGCAATTGTGCAGCTCTAACGAAAACCTCAGGATCAGGTTTTGCATTAGAAACGTCATTGCCGTCAACAATTGCATCAAAATAATCGAGTATTCCCGTTTTTTCTAGAATTGGCCTTGCATTTTTACTAGCCGAACCTAATGCGATTTTTTGATTATTGGTTTTTAAATATTTTAGTACCGGCATTACCCCAGGTAATATTTCACTTTCGTCCATATCTACTAAATAGGACAAATAATCTTCGTTTTTTTGAATAAGCCATTTGTTTTTATCTTCTTGCGAAGCTTGAATGTTTCCTAGTTCTAATATAATGTCAAGAGAACGCACTCGGCTAACTCCTTTTAATAATTCATTATGTTCATGCGTAAAATCAATATCGAGTTGATTGGCAATTTTTTTCCAAGCTAAATAATGGTATTTAGCAGTGTCGACAATTACGCCGTCTAAATCAAAAATAAATGCTTTAACCTTTTTCATTTTATTTATATACTTTTTTTTGCTTTCAAAATTAGTTTAAAACGCTATAACTGTTTCTTTCATTTATGACTAAATATAAAGTTTTATTGTTACATTACAATTAAAGACAAACCATATAATTATTAATAAAAAACAAAACGAGTAATTATTAATAATTCAATTTTGTATAACTTTTTTAAAATTAATTTAAAATAATTTTTTTCTCGTTTACTAATTTGTTGTTGAATTTTCTTTTACTAAAAACACGGCTAATCCTGCTATTAGCATTGATGCTCCAGCAATAACAATAATTACCATTGGGTTTCCTCCAAAAGCAGCAATCAAAGTACTTCCTAAGATTCCTGCGGCAATTTGTGGTAAAGTAATTGTAGCATTAAATAATCCCATATATACACCCATTTTATCAGCAGGAAGTGAGCCTGAAAGCATAGCGTATGGCATCGCTAAAATAGCAGCCCAAGCCAAACCAACGCCTGATATAGACAATAATAAAATGTTTTTGTCATGAACTAAAAACATAGACATTAAGCCTAGTCCTCCAAGAAGTAAAGAAAAACTATAGGTTTTTTTTCTGCCAATTGCTTTTGCTATTTTAGGGATTAATAAGGAATATAATGCTGCTACAGCACTATAAAATGCAAATAAAACTCCAGTCCAATCTCCAGCTTCATTAAAACCTACCGATTTTGCATCAATAGCTTCAGGACCCCAAACTTGATTAGCGATTGCTCTTGTAGTATAAACCCACATTAAAAACAAAGAAAACCAAGAGAAAAATTGCACAAATCCTAGTTGCCAAAATATTTTTGGAGCATTTCCAATTAGCGTTAGAAGACTTGTTTTTTCTTTAGTTTCTTTAGCTTCTAAATCAATATTGTTATATAATGCGTGCTCTTTGGGAGCATATTCTTTAGTTCGAAAAACCGTCCAGAGGACACTAATCAATAAAATAGCACCTCCTATATAGAAAGACCAAATTACTGAAGCAGCCACTTTTTCTCCTTCTGCCGGAACGTTTGCAACACCTACATTTGTTAATATCCAAGGAAGAAGTGAACCAAAAACAGCACCAAAATTTATTAAAGCACTTTGAAGCGAATATCCTAAGTTGCGTTGCTCGTCATTTACCATGTCTCCTACAAGAGCTCTAAAGGGTTGCATAGTTACATTAAAGGATGTGTCCATTAATAATAACATACTTGCACCAAAAACTAATGGCGGTAATAGATAGGTAAAATATTCGGCGTTTGGCATAAAAAACATTGCCAAAGCAGAAACAATTGCACCGCCAAAAATGAAAGGAATTCTTCGGCCAAGTCGGGTCCAGGTTTTATCGCTAGAGAGTCCAATTATTGGTTGAACTATAAGACCTGCTAAAGGAGCTGCAAGCCAAAAATAGCCTATGCTGTGAACATCGGCACCTAGAGCTTCTAATATTCTACTAGTATTTCCGTTTTGTAGTGAATACCCGATTTGAACTCCTAAGAATCCAAAACTTAGATTCCAAATTTGCCAGAAATTTAATTTTGGTTTTTCCATTATCGTATTGTAATTGATTAGATACGATAAGCACCATGCTTATCAAAACTTATTTTTGTTTTCGAAGTAAAATATAAGCTTTGATAGGCCGTAAAAGTAATAATTTATTTTAATTGAATGTTTTTTTTTTAAATTATTTTATACTAAATGAAACTAATTCGTAGATTCTCGTTCTACAAGATTGGTTTCAATGACCTCTGTTTTATAATGTTCCTCATCCTCATCTTCGTTTTCTAGCCTATCTATGAGCATAGTTGCTGCTTTTTCACCCATTTTTATTTCATTTTGACTTACAGTAGTTATGCTAGGCGATGAGTATTTAGAAATCATACCGTCTGTAAATCCTATGATTGAAATGTCTTCAGGAACTTTTAAACTTAACTTTTTTGCCAATTTTATAGCTGTTACAGCGAACAATTCGTTTACAGCGAATATCGCATCAAAAGAATTTTTAAGCAATAATGCCTCTATTTGATCCGAGCAATTGTCCATATTTTCAACTTTAAGAATAAACTCCTCTTTAATAGGAATGTTGTTGTTTCTTAATGCTTTAAGATATCCTTCAGTTCGTAATTTGCCAACACTAACATAGTCAACAGTTGAAATCAGCGCAATTTTTTTAAAGCCTTTGTTAATTAAAAACTGAACAGCTTCAAAAGCGGCTAAATTGTCGTCAATAATTACTTTGTCACATAAAATATCATTGGCAACTCTGTCAAACATAACCACGGGCATTCCTTGACTGATTACTTCGCTAATGTGGTGAAAATCTTTTTTTAATTGGGTTTCTTTAGACAATGACATGATAAAGCCATCAATACTTCCGTTGGCAAGCATCTCCATATTTATGACTTCTTTATCAAAAGATTCGTCGGATAAGCACACAATAACATTGTAACCTTTTTCATTAGCTACACGTTCAACACCACTAATAACTGTAGCGAAAAAATGATGAATAATCTCAGGAATAATAACGCAAATGGTTTTTGTTTTTCTGTTTTTTAAGCTTAATGCAATTAAGTTGGGCTTATAGTTGTACAATTTTGCAAAAGCACGTACTTTTTGCCTAGTGTCTTCGCTTATTTCTGGGCTGTCTTTAAGTGATTTAGAAACAGTAGAAATAGATACGTCTAATTCTTTTGCAATTTGTTTTAATGTGACTTTTCTTTTCATTATAGAGTTGTTTTTACTATGTACTTATAACTTCGTAAATAGTATTATGCGAAGATAGTTAAATTATAATTTCACAAAATGTAATTTTAGCCTTAAAAATATATAAAATTCAGAAAGTTTTCAACACTATTACGTTTTCGCTCTTAATTTAATAGTCTGGATTTCTTTACAAGTAGAAATTTAATTAAATTTAACGATTCGAAGTAAAATATAGGCACAAAACTAATTTTTAACTTAAACAAAATGTATGAAAACAATTTACAAAAAGTTGTTATTTTTATTCGTATTTCTTCCTTTTAGCGTTCTAGCTCAAACAAGCCTTGAGGGTACGGTTCTAGATTCTAAATCGAAACAACCTATACCTGGCGTAAATGTCATCATTAAAGGAACTCCAAATGGTACTTCAACTGATTTTGATGGTAAATTTAAATTGCCAAAAGTAAATAAGGGGGAGGTTGTTGTATTCTCTTATATTGGTTATGTAAATCAAACTATAACTTTTGCTTCTCAAAAAGCCATAACAATTAGCCTTGAAGAAGAATCAAACCAGTTGAATGAAGTTGTGATTCAAGTAGGGTATGGTTCTGCAAAGAAAAAGGATGCTACTGGGTCAGTGGAGCTTATAAGTTCAAAAGAATTTAATAAAGGAGCGATTGTTTCAACGGATCAGTTATTAGCTGGTAAGGCTGCAGGTGTACGAATAACTAATGATGGGGGTCAACCAGATTCTGCTCCTAATATTAGAATTAGAGGCGGTGCGTCGTTAAGTGCTTCAAACAATCCTCTTATAGTTATAGATGGGGTTCCTATTAGTAATGAAAATCCTGCTGGTGTTGCGAATCCTTTTTCGCTTATTAATCCAAATGATGTAGAAAGTTTTTCTATATTAAAAGATGCTTCCGCTACAGCTATTTATGGCGTGAGAGCTTCTAACGGGGTTATACTTATAACTACTAAAAAAGGTACTTCTGGAGCTCCTCAATTCAATTACTCTTCAAATATATCTGTTGGAACAATAGGGAAAACTTTAGACGTTATGAATGGAGAAGAGTTTACAAGATTTATTAAGGAACAATCAACAAATACTTTTAATGACCAGAGGTCAAATTTTAACACAAATTTATTAGGTATAGATGACCCTACTACCACAGCTGTAGATGATCCTGCGACACCTCAAATTGAAGGCAGAATTTTAAGCAACACTAATTGGTTGGACCAAATAATACGCACATCATTATCAACAGATCATAATTTTAGCGCTAGAGCTAATTTGTATAAAAAAATACCTTTTAGAGCCTCTATTGGGTATTCAAATATTCAAGGTCTTGTAAAAACGAGTGATTATGAAAGGTTAACCTACTCTTTAAAAATGACACCAAAATTGCTGAATGACGATTTAAAGATTGACATTAATGCAAAAGGAACCTATTCTGATAAAAACAGTATCGATGAGGGTGGTGCGCTTGGGGGAGCTCTGAGCATGGATCCAACTAAACCAGTTTTTGGCGAATCTTTTCAAAATAAATTTGGGGGTTATTATCAGGCAACAACATCATTGGGTAATGGCAGGGAAGGTATGGTAGGTGCTACTAATCCTGTTGCTTTATTGAATCAAAGAACACGACCTGAAACAGCCTTGCGATTTTTAGGAAATATAGAGTTCGATTATAAACTTCCTTTTTTAAGAGATTTAAGAGCAGTTTTGAATTTAGGTTTAGACGCATCACAATCTAGAATACGCGAAAGGTTTTCAGATAATGCTCTAGCAACATATAGATTCAATACAGAAACCGATCCGTCTACTAATTATGTATTCAATCCAGGCAGTAATTATGAAGAAAACCAATCGAATACAAACCAGACTATGGATGCTTATTTAGCCTATTCTAAACCACTTTCTGGTTTTGTAACTAAGTTTGATGTTCAAGCGGGCTATTCTTATCAGAATTTTGTAATTGATGGAAATAAAAAAATATATCAATACAATTTAGCGACAGGATTGAGAGAGCGTTTTCTCAATTTTCCTACTCAAAACCCTAACGATAGATATTACTCACCACTTAACTTACAGGCATATTTTGCGAGAACTAATTTTGATTTGTTAGGAAAGTATTTGTTTACAGCAACTTTTAGAGCAGATGCTTCTTCGATATTTAATCCTGAAAACCGTTGGGGTTACTTCCCAGCAGCTGGTGCTGCTTGGAAAGTGAAGCAAGAATCTTTTTTGAAAAATTCTAAATTGATTCAAGATTTAAAATTGAGAGCAGGATGGGGGAAAACAGGACAATCAAACATTGGTGATAATAGATTTCCTGCAGTTCTATTGTTTCAACCAGGAAACTCTAACAGTCAATACTTAGTAGGAAGTACTACATACACTCCTGTAAGTTATAACCCTGATTTAACTTGGGAAAAAACGACTACAATAAATTTTGGATTGGATTTTGAATTGTTCGAAAACAGTATTTTATCAGGAAGCATTGATGCATACCAACGTAAAACAAATGATTTATTGTCGTCAGTACCTTTTGAATCAGGAAGTACAGCTTCTGGGGATTTTATTAAAAACATAGGGTCATTAGAAAGTAATGGATTTGAATTAGCCTTGAATGTTAAAGCAATTTCGACGGATGATTTTTCACTTGGATTTAGCGGTAATATTGCCTACAATTATGCTACAGTCAAAGAATTAAAAGGTATTTCAGTGGTTGGAGATACTGGTAGCGGTGGCATTGGAGGAACAGGAGTCTTTTTAGCAGAAAACATTGTAGGTTCACAGCCTTATTCAGCCTTTGTGTATGAACAAGTTTATGATGCTAATGGTCAGCCAATAGTTGGGGCTTATAAAGATCGTAATGGAGATGGCGCAATTACTCCAGCTGGAGATAGATATCATGTGGCATTACGTCCTAATTGGACCTACGGGTTTAGTACAACTGTAAATTATAAAAATTGGGATTTAGCGGCCAACTTTAGAGGCCAACTTGGCGGACAGGTTTATAACCTTCAAAAGAAAAATATAGGAACTGTTCAAGCAGCGGCTAATCAGGATGGTACTGCTTTAAACAACGTTTTAGATTTTTATAATGGATCAGGTAATTCGCTTTTTACTAATAATCTTAGCGATTTCGAAAATTTTTCGGACTATTGGTTAGAAGACGCCACTTTTTTACGATGTGATAACATTTCTTTAGCATATAAATTTTCTAAATTTGTAGGGAAATCATCATTAAGAGTTAGTGGGGCAGTTAACAATGCATTTATAGTAACAAAGTATTCAGGTCAAGACCCTGAAAACTTTAATGCAATTGATCGAAATTTATATCCAAGACCTAGAACATACACATTAGGGTTGAGTCTTGATTTTTAATTTAATAAAAATACTATTATGAAAATGTTTAAAATTAGTATCATTGGAATATTTGTCGTTCAATTACTATTAAGTAGCTGTACGGATGATTTGAATACGGAGCCTAGAGATGAGAAAAGAAATATCGATCAATTAATCGATTTAGATCCTAATCTTTCAGGATTAGTTTCTAAGGTATACGGCACATTAGCCTTATCAGGAGCATCAGGACCAGGGAGTACAGATACTCCAGGTGATGATGCAGGAGAATCTCCTTTTTTGAGAGGGATTATCAATATGCAGGATTTTACAGCTGACGCTATGAAAAACCGTTGGGGAGATAATGGATTAGATCCTTTAACTATAACTTCTGGTTGGGACGAGAATAATAAATTTATGCGATACATGTATAATAGAATTTATTATACGGTTCCCCAAGCTAATATTGTAATTGATCAAATGAGTGTATTTAATATTTCAAACAGTAAACAAATTGTTGCTGAAATGAAATTTTTGCGAGCATTATCGTATTTTTATTTGATAGATTGTTTTGGAAAAGGTCCTATTTTGACCGAAGCTGATTTGGGTTTAAAAGAAGGTAAAGCCGAATCGACTAGAAAAGAAATTTTTCATTTTGTAGAGAAAGATCTTTTAGAAATAGAAGATGTTATTCCTCAGTTTATTGGTTATGGGCGAACCAACAAAGCGGCTGTAAGAATGTTGTTGGCTAAATTATATTTGAATGCAGAAGTTTATATTGGAACGAATGTATTGCCTGCTCCAAGTCCTAATGCTGGTAAGAGTACTTATGAACTTGCAGGAAAATATTCTAAGTTAATTATTGACGAAGGAGGATTTAAATTAGCCGATAATTTTCAGAGTTTATTTTCTGGAGATAATGATGTTACCGACGCTAAAAATGAAATTATTTATGCTTTGATTGCAGAGCCACTTACGAGCCAAAGTTATGGAAACACTACTTATTTAATAAATGGTAGCTTAAATGCTGCAACTATGACATTGTCTGATTATGGTGCAACAGAAGGTTGGGGAGGGCATCGTGCTACAAAAGCATGGTATGGTTTGTTTGGTAGCTCACCACAAGAATTAGCAGAATCTAATGATGACAGAGGTAGATTATTTTGGAGTAATTATTTAAGTCCTGACCCTGCCAAGAGGCATAGTTTTGAAATGAATGATTTCAAAAAATGGACAGATGGTTACCCATCAATAAAATTTAGAAACACCAATTTTATAAATCCAACAGCAACTATATTAACAGCATTTTCTGGAACAGATTTTCCGTTGTATCGATTAGCAGATGCTTATTTGATGTATGCTGAAAGTGTATTAAGAGGTGGCGGAGGTGATGCTGGTTTAGCCCTTCAATATGTAAACGCTGTTAGAACAAGATCTAATGCTACGGCTATAAATGGTGGACAATTGACACTTGATTTTATTTTAGACGAAAGAGCTAGAGAGTTAAACTTTGAAGGACATAGAAGAACTGATTTAATTCGATTTGGTAAATTTACTGGGGGTAGCTATTTATGGCCTTGGAAAGGTGGTGTAAAAGATGGCACCTCCATTCCAGAACATTATAATTTGTTTCCTATTCCTTTAAAAGCGCGTCAAGCCAATCCAAAATTAACCCAAAACCCAGGTTATAATTAATATAATGTATATGAAAAATATTTTAAAAACAACAATTTTCACTTTATTCACGCTCCTCTTGGTATCATGCACCAATGATAAGGAGCCTATTCCATCCTTAAATGGTTTTGAATATAGAGACGTTTCAGAAGTTCCTTCTCCAGCAGTTTTGCTAGATGATAATGCTGCTGAAGTATATAAGAAATTAGAATGGGATAGAGCCAATTATGGTGTGCCAGTTTCGGCAAATTATAGAATAGTGATTACCGATCATGACAATGACCCTACCTTTTTAAATGAAATCGAGATAGATGGAGTCTATAGTGATAATGAGTCCGATATAAGTAAGCTAAGAAAAGCTACTTTATCGGTAGCAGGATTTAATGATGCATTAAATAAACTACCTACTTTTAATTGCGGTGTCATGAAAATAGATATTAGAATAAAATCTATTCTTGGAACATCAAGTAATCAGCAAATTCAATATGCCGCGCCCAAAACTGTTACTGTTACAGGATATCCAACAACACCTAAAGTATTATCTTTTTCTAATGTTAGTGGCACTACTATTTTGGCTAATTTGGCCAGTACAGGATTCAAAAGCGATATTGATTATGAAGGCTATTTGTATTTAGAACCTGGCGATTATAAGTTTTATCAGCCAGATGCTTGTGGAAGTTTTGCTAGTCCAATAGTTTATGGTGCAGATGCAGGTGGAGTGCTAGTTGCAGGTGGCGGTGCCAATATAAACATTAATACAGCTGGCCACTATTACATTACTGCAAACTTAAAATCAGGAGAGTTAAAATATACAACACAGTTTTATAAAACTTTTGGCGTTTTAGGTACAGCAGTTAAGTTACCTACAGCAGCTGTAGTACCTATGGATGGAAACAATTCAAATATTTGGACAATTACTATTGACTTATTTAAAGGTCGTCTTTTAAGATTTAGATCTAATGATTGGACTGGTGAATTAGCGGGGAATGAGCCTAAAAACATCCCTCCAAGTACGAGTAAATTAGTTACTACTTTAGGATTAGTTGGTTCATCACTTACTAATGTTCAGGGTAATGACGGAGGAATTAAACTGGCAGGAAATAATGATGGCACAAAACAAAAATACAAAATCACTTTAGATGTGAGTAAACCAAGAGCCTATACCTATAAACTAGAATTGGTAGAGTAGGGATTACCTTAAATCTTTTATTAAAGGGCTATTTTTTATAGCCCTTTTTATCTTTAAAACTCTTAAGTTATGAAAAAAATTATATTGTTATCTTGTTTACTTCTATCTGATTTTCTGGTATTTGCTCAGGTCACCACTGCGGTAGCAACAGTTAACCCTTTGCTGTTTGAAGAAAATCAACAAGTAACCATTAGCTTTAAGCTTACGAATCCCGTAACAACCGATTTGTATTTGTGGGCTTGGGCACTAGATGCCAATAACAAAAATATTGGCACACCTAATAATGGTGCTTGGACTTCTTCCTCTGCCTCTAGTAAATTAACACAAACCGGAAGTAATACGTATGTTTTTACCTATACGCCATCGGTTTATTACAATACCACTGGAATCACAAAAATTGGAGTTTTAGCAAAAACATTAAATGGCTCAGCTAAGTCAATTGATTTTTTGTTTAATGTAGGTGCTTTTCAAGTATCATTAGTTTCACCAACGGTTGCAAATACGAACCAAATTATTGATAGTGGAACAGGTTTTACAGTTGAAGCCTCTAATACTGGAGGAAATGCTAATTATGTTTTAACAGCCAATGAAACAGAAATTAACACTAGTAATGATATTTCGAGTTATTCATTTCCATTAACAAACATTACTGAAAATACTTTTTATACGCTAACTATTTCACAAGGAACAAAAAGGTTTGTAAAGAAATTTAGTGTTATCATAAATGGAAACCCCGAGCTTGAAAACCAACCTCAAGATACAGAAGATGGAGTAAACTATTCAAGTGATAACACAAAAGTAACATTAGTGCTTAATGCCCCGTTAAAAGATTTTGTTTATGTAGCTGGTAGTTTTAATAATTGGAACCCAACGGCTAATTATCTCATGAAAAAAGATCCAACAACAGGAAAATTTTGGATTACCATAAATGAATTAACACCTGAACAAGTATATACTTTTCAATATTGGGTGGTAGACAATACCAATCGTCCAGCCAATTCGCCATCTTTAGTAAAAACTGCGGATCCTTTTTCTACACTAGTTTTAAATAATTATGATGATCCTGAAATTAAAACTTTGGGAGTGTATCCTAATTTACCTGATTATCCTGCTGGGCAAGATAGAGATGTAACCGTTGTTCAAACGGGAACCAATACTTTTAGAAGTTACAATTGGAGTGATGCCACAATCAATTTTGTAAAGCCAAGTAAAGAAAAGCTTATCATTTATGAGGCTTTAGTTAGAGATTTTGATGTCAATAAATCCTATCAAGATTTAATTGATAGAATAGATTATTTAAAAGGGCTAAATATAAACGCTATTCAGTTAATGCCTGTAATGGAGTTTGAAGGCAACGAAAGTTGGGGCTATAACACTTCTTATCACTTGGCTTTAGATAAACGATATGGTCCTCCTGCTAAGTTAAAAGAGTTAATCGATTTATGTCATCAAAACGGAATTGCTGTAATTTTAGATGTAGTTCCAAACCATGTTTATGGTCGTTCGCCAATAGAACGAATGTGGATGACAGATACTGATAATGATGGTTGGTCTAATGGTGTAACTGCTGAAAACCCTTATGCCAATCAAACAGCAAAGCATTCTTACAGTGTTGGAACCGATTTGAATCACCAAAGTCCATTGACTCAATATTATATGAATAGGATTCAAAAACAATGGATTAACGAGTTTAAGATTGATGGATTTCGATGGGATTTAACAAAGGGAATTACACAAAATTGTACTCCCAGCGATCAAAATTGTACGAATAGGTATCAACAAGACAGGGTTGATGTATTGAAAAAATATGTAGATTATTCTTGGGAGTTAGATCCTAACCATTATGCAATATTTGAGCATTTAGGTGCTTCAAACGAAGAGCAACAATGGGCAAATTATAAAATTGCCGAAGGTAAAGGGGTAATGATGTGGAGTGAGCAATTTGCTCCGTACACACAATTAATAGAAGGCAATGGTGGAAATAAAAACATTTCAGGAATGCTAAATACTAGTAAAGGTTTTACAGGTAGACGTGTAATTGGCTATCCTGAAAGTCATGATAAAGACCGATTAATGTATCAAGCCCGCACTTTTGGAGCCTCAGCAGAAATAAAATCATTAAATGGAGCCTTAAAAAGAATGGCTGCTATTGCAGCTATTTCTACACCCATTCCGGGCCCTAAAATGCTTTGGCAATTTGCTGAATTAGGTTGGGATTCTTCAATTTTTACTTGTCCTGACGGCTCGGTTAACGATGAATCGAATACTAGGCCAGGCGATTGTAAACTAGACACGAAACATGTTAAACAATGGACTCAAAATTGGTTGGCAGTTCCCGAAAGAAAAGCATTATATGATACTTATGCTAGAATTAATGCATTAAAAATTAACGAACCCGTATTTAACGGAAGTGTAACTTTAAACTCAGGCAATTTTACTCCCTCTATTTATATTTCTGACAACTCAATTTCTGACCCAAACACAATTAAGAACGTAGTGATTTTGTCTAATTTTAGCACAATATCTCAAAATATTACAGGAAATTTTCCATATACAGGTACTTGGTATAATTTAATGGACAATTCATCTTTTGAAGTTGTAACGACAACTGATAAGATTACTATTGAATCTGGAGGTTTCAGAATGTTTGGCAACAAACCTTCAACGTTATCAAGAACTAATTTTGATGCTTCAACTCAAATTCAATTGCATCCAAACCCAACATCAAAATATTTTACATTAAATACTAATGTAAATAAAGTTCAAATCTTTTCCGTTACAGGTCAACTAGTAAAAACATTTGCAAAAAATTTAAAAGACAATCAATTTGAAATTGGTGAATTAATTAAAGGAATCTATTTAGTAAAAGTTATCAATGAAAATAATAGTACTAAATCTTTCAAATTAATCAAGCAATAATAAAACGAACAGTTTTTTATCATAGCATCAAAGAGCCTTTCTAAATGAGGGGCTTTTTTGTTTTTAATGTTCTTTTGCTATAATAAATAGTTTGCCTATCATAGTAAAGAATGTTAGATTTGTTGTTTATAAAATGTCTTATGAAATCAATAGCAATAAAATCCGCAAAAATTTTTGGAATTATAATTGGTTTACTAATGCTATTTATGATAGTGTTTCCGTTAGCTTTTCCTAAAAAAATTGAAAAAGAGATTAAAAAATTCGCTAACGAAAAACTAGATGGCGAATTAAATTTTAAAGAAGCCAATCTTTCTTTTTTTAATCATTTTCCATCATTAACACTTACTTTAAAAGAGTTTTCGCTAAACGGCTCAGCTCCCTACAAGAATGAAAATTTAATTAAAGCTAACGAAATAGCATTTGGAATAAATATTACCAGTTTGATTTTTAATAAAAAAGTTCAAATCGACAAGATTTTCCTCTCAAATGCATTAATAAATGTAAAAGTCAACGAAAAAGGTGAAGCCAATTATAATGTTTATGTATCTGATAAAAAAGAAACTATAAAAGATGATGATGCGGCAACCTCAATTAAATTAGATAAAATAGATATTGATAATTGTAGATTAGTCTATAACGATAAATCGGCTAAAATTAGCATCGATGCAAGAGGTTTTAATTATATTGGTAAAGGGAACTTAGACCAATCGATTTTCGATTTGTATACTAATGCTGAAATTGATTCTCTCGATTTTACTTTTGGTAACGAAACCTATTTAAAAAACAAAAACGTAAAAGCCGATTTAATAACTAAAATCAACACGAATTCGTTGTCTTTTGTGTTTCAAGAAAATGATTTAAAAATCAATAAGCTACCTGTACAATTCATTGGGAAATTAGATTTCTTAAAAAGCGGTTATAATTTAGATTTTACCATCGAATCTAAAGACAGTAAACTCAATGATTTTTTTACCGCACTTCCTCCTCAATATGTTACTTGGTTAGACAAAACCAAAGTAAAAGGCAATACCGATTTGTCATTAACTTTAAAAGGAAAGTACATTGCTGCAACAAATTCAAAACCCGATTTGGCTTTCAATATGAAAATTAGAGAGGGGAAAATAGATTATAAAGATGCACCACTTCCAGTAACGAATCTGTTTTTAAATTTTGACACTAAATTACCGTCACTAGACACTGAAAAACTAAAAGTAAACCTCGATTCTATCTTTTTTAATGTTGGTAATGATTATTTAAAAGCAATAGTAAAAACAACAGGTCTTAAAAACCCCGCTATTGATGCTAAAATTAAAGCTTCATTAGATTTACAAAAAATGGATCGTGCCTTTGGTTTTGAAAATATGGACATAAAAGGAATGCTCAAAATGGATATTAATTCTAAAGGTCAGTATAACAAAAACAATAACTTATTTCCAGTAACTAAAGGGTATGTTAATTTAAAAAACACTACAATCAAAACTCAATATTACCCTAATCCAATTGAAAATATTAATCTCATTGCAAAAATTTCCAATTCAAATGGCGCGCTCAAAGATTTGAAAGTTGCTGTAACTCCAGCTTCTTTTGTTTTTGAAGGAAAACCTGTACTGTTGAATGCTAGTTTTCAGAATTTTGAAGATATTTCATATGATGTTAAGGCAAAAGGGGAGTTAGACATTGCTAAAATCTATAAAGTGTTCTCTAAAAAAGGATTGGATTTAGAAGGCTATATAAAAGCCGATGTCGCTTTTCAAGGAAAACAAAGCGAAGCCATGAAAGGCAATTATAGCAAACTTAATAATAGCGGAACTTTGCTACTTAAAAATATTAAAACCACAACCGAATATTTACCAAAGCCATTTATAATTAAGGAGGGTTTATTCACTTTTTATCAGGATAAAATGAGCTTTAATAATTTTACAGCCACTTATGGAGCTTCAGATTTTAATATGAATGGATACATGCAAAACGTAATCAATTTTGCTTTATCTGAAGCTGCTGTTTTAAAAGGCAATTTTACATTTAGCTCAAATTTTATCAATGTAGATGAGTTCATGACGGTTCCCTCAACCCAAAAAACAGAACTTAAAACTAATGAAAACAAAACCCCAACGGCAACAGAAACTGGAGTAATTATAATTCCTTCTAATCTCGATTTAAATCTTTCTGCTACTGCTAAAAAAATAACTTTTGGAGAACTCAATATACATGAATCTAAAGGGAATCTTAGTATGAATCAGGGCAAATTAAATCTTAGTAACTCCATTTTAAATATTATTGGATGCAATGTAAATATGAATGCTCTTTACTATAATGAAACTTCGAACAGAGCCTTTTTCGATTTTAAAGTGTTAGCCAAAGACTTTGATATAAAAAGAGCTTATAATGAAATAAAAATGTTTCGAGAAATGGCAACCGCTGCTGAAAAAGCTGAAGGAATTGTTTCATTAGATTACAAAGTAAACGGAAAATTAGATGGAAACATGCAGCCTATTTATCCGTCTTTAGTTGGTGGGGGAAAACTATCCGTAAAAAAAGTAAAAATGATGGGTTTTAAAATGTTTAGTGCGGTTAGCAAGAAAACCGATACTGAAGCTATTAAAAATCCAGATGTGTCTGAAGTAGATATTAATTCCACAATCAAGAATAATATCATTACTATTGAGCGTTTTAAATTTAAAGTGGCTGGTTTTCGACCACGTATTGAAGGAACTACAAGTTTTGATGGCAAGTTAAACATTAAAATGCGTTTAGGATTACCTCCACTAGGTATTCTAGGAATCCCTATGACCATAACGGGAACTCAAGAAAACCCTAAAGTAAAACTAGGAAAACAAACCGAAGATTTACAGGAAACAGAATATGTAGAGCCTCAAACAACAACAGTAATCCCTGAAACTCCTATTAAAGAAGTGTTGAAGTAATTTAGAGTCACTTTTTAATAAATAATCGTGTGTAAAAAAACATTTTTTTGAAAATTAAGGTTGCTATGACTGATGCAATACTAATTATTATTTGAATATATTGATATTTGTATTTTAAAACCGCAAAGAATATATGAAAACTTTGCAAAACTATCTCCTTAAAAATTTCCTTTTTACATCTAGACTTTTACCTTTGTAGGTCGAAACATAAAATTATTCTAATGGATAAGAACAGCAAAAGATTAGAAGCCTTACTATATCACGCCAAACCTACACCGGGAAAAATACAAGTTGTACCTACCAAAAAATATGCTACACAAAGAGATTTGTCATTAGCCTATTCGCCAGGTGTGGCTGAACCTTGTTTAGAAATAGCAAATGATGTAAACGACGTATATAAATATACGGCAAAAGGGAATTTAGTTGCTGTTATAACCAATGGAACTGCTGTGTTAGGATTAGGCGATATAGGTCCTGAGGCTTCTAAACCAGTAATGGAAGGAAAAGCATTATTGTTCAAGATTTTTTCTGATATTGATGTTTTTGATATCGAAATCGGAACTAAAGATGTAGAAGAATTCATACAAACGGTAAAAAATATTGCGCCAACTTTTGGTGGAATCAATCTAGAAGACATAAAAGCACCTGAGTCTTTCGAAATTGAAAGACGTTTGGTAGCCGAATTAAATATTCCAGTTATGCACGATGATCAGCACGGTACTGCAATTATTTCCTCGGCAGCATTAATAAATGCGCTAGAATTGGCCAATAAAAAAGCTGAAGATGTAAAGATGGTAGTTTCAGGAGCAGGTTCTGCAGCATTAGCTTGTGCCGATTTATATGTGTTATTGGGGGTAAAAGAGGAGAATATATTTATGTTCAATAGCAAAGGACTGTTAACAAAAAACAACCCTTCATTATCTAATTTACAACAAAAGTATGCTCAAAATATTGAAGCAATAACTCTAGAAGAAGCCTTAAAAGGAGCTGATATTTTTCTAGGATTATCATCAGGAGATATCATGACGCCACAAATGTTATTGGGAATGGCTAACAATCCTATTGTTTTTGCAATGGCAAATCCTGATCCCGAAATAGCTTACGATTTAGCTATTGCTACTCGAAAAGATATTATTATGGCAACAGGGCGGTCCGATCATCCTAATCAGGTAAATAATGTACTTGGTTTTCCGTATATTTTTCGTGGAGCATTAGATGTTCGTGCAACAAAAATTAACGAAGCTATGAAAATGGCTGCGGTTCGAGCCCTTGCAGCTTTAGCTAAAGAAAGTGTGCCAGAGCAAGTAAATATTGCTTATGGAGAAACTAAACTTGTTTTTGGCCGCGATTATATTATTCCTAAGCCATTTGATCCAAGATTAATAACTAAAGTGGCGCCTGCTGTGGCTAAGGCGGCGATGGAATCTGGTGTGGCACTTCAGCCTATCGAAGATTGGAATTTGTATGAAGAACAATTGTTAGACCGTTTAGGCTCTGATAATAAAATGGTGCGTCTTTTAACAAATAGAGCCAAGAACGATCCAAAACGCATTATTTTTGCAGAAGCCGATCATCTTGATGTACTTAAAGCGGCACAGATTGTTTTAGAAGAAAGAATAGGATTCCCAATTTTGTTAGGAAACAAAGAAATCATTTTAGAACTAAAAAAAGAATTGGGTTTTGATGTTGAAGTTCCTATTTATGATCCTAAAAATAAAGAAGAGGACAAAAGAAGATTGCATTTTGCTGAAATTTTTTGGAAATCGAGACAGCGCAAAGGAATTTCATTATTAGACGCAGAAAAGTGGATGCGCGAACGAAATTATTTTGGTGCGATGATGGTAAATGAAGGCGAAGCCGATGCATTAGTCACTGGATATTCTAGAAGTTATCCATCGGTAGTAAAACCAATGATGCAGTTAATAAGTAAAGCGCCAGGAATCACCATTTTTGCTACTGCGAATATGATGATGACCAATCGAGGACCAATGTTCTTGTCTGACACAGCCATCAATCCAAATCCTTCTGCTGATGACTTGGCAAAAATTGCTTTGATGACCGCTAACACCGTTAGAATGTTTGGAATGGAACCTGTAATTGGAATGGTTTCCTATTCTAATTTTGGATCTTCTGATAACGAAAGCACTTCAAAAGTAAGAGAAGCAGTTGCCTACTTGCATAAATTTTTTCCAGACCTAGTTGTTGACGGAGAGATTCAAGCTGATTTTGCTTTGAATTCAGATATGTTAAAGGCAAAATTTCCTTTTTCTAAATTAGCAGATAAAAAAGTAAACACCTTAATTTTTCCAAATTTAGAATCGGCAAATATTACTTACAAATTATTAAAAGAGTTGTATAAAGTTGATTCCATTGGCCCAATAATGTTAGGAATGGAAAAGCCAGTCCATATTTTTCAGTTAGGGGCAAGTGTTGAAGAAATGGTAAACATGGCTGCGGTAGCAGTTGTAGATGCTCAAGAAAAAATGAGTCGGCTTAAAGATTTTGAAATAAAATTTTAAACCTAATTTCACAAAATAATTGCAGTTCATATTTTTTGTTAAATTTGATTGCACAAACATATAATGATAGCACATTTACAAGGAAAATTAATAGAGAAAACACCAACTGAAGTCATTATAGACTGTGGCGGTGTTGGTTATCATGTAAATATTTCTTTACATACATATTCATTAATACCTCAGACAGATACCATAAAATTATTTACTTATTTACAAATAAAAGAGGATTCTCATACTTTATTTGGGTTTGTAGAAAAGTCAGAACGAGAAATTTTTAAGATGTTATTGTCTGTTTCTGGTATAGGAGCCAGTATTGCCAGAACGATGTTGTCTTCACTCGAGCCTAAACAAATTATTCAAGCTTTGGCAGTTGGAGACGTTGCAACCATTCAGTCCATCAAAGGAATTGGAATGAAGACCGCACAAAGAGCCATATTAGATTTAAAAGATAAAGTGTTAAAACTATATGATATTGATGAAGTTTCCATGTTTCAAAACAATACAAATAAGGAAGAAGCGTTATGTGCTCTAGAGGTTTTAGGTTTTAACAAAAAATTAGCAGAAAAAGTAGTCGATAAAATTGTCAATTTAGATTCTGAAGCCACCGTTGAATCAATAATTAAACAAGCTTTAAAAAATTTATAATACTTGAAAACATATTATTTAAAATTTTTTTTATTTATTTCAAGAATTAGTATTTGCTTACTATTTTTAGCTTTTAGTATTGAAACAAATGCTCAAGAAACCGAGCCCATTCAAGACACTATCGTAAAAGGATATACAAAAGGAGGATTAGAACTTAAAAACCCTCCTAGTATTATTGAAGCCTACACTTATGATCCTGTTACTGACAGGTACATCTATACCAATAGTGTAGATGGCTTTAATATTAATTACCCCATAATCCTAACTCCAAAAGAGTACGAACAACTAGTTTTGAGGGAGTCGATGCGCAATTATTTCAAAAAGAAATCTGATGCAATCGATGGGAAAAAGGAAGGTAGCGAAGAGGCAAAAAAGGATTTATTGCCAAGATATTATGTCAATTCAAGTTTCTTTGAATCAATTTTTGGCAGCAACACTATCGATGTAAAGCCCACAGGTTCTGTTGAGGTAGATTTGGGTTTTCGTCATTCTAAACAAGACAACCCAGCTTTTTCGCCTAGAAATAGATCGGTTACTAATTTTGATTTTGCACAAAGAATCAGCATGAGTTTGACAGGAAAAGTAGGAACACGATTAAACGTAAATGCTAATTACGACACCCAATCTACTTTTGCTTTTCAAAATTTAATTAAGTTAGAATATACCCCAACTGAAGACGATATCATACAAAGGATTGAAGTTGGTAATGTGAGTTTACCTTTAAATAGTTCATTAATTCGAGGTGCTCAAAGTTTGTTTGGGGTAAAAGCGCAATTGCAATTTGGTAAAACTACAGTTACAGGTATATTTTCTGAACAAAAATCGCAAACACGAACCGTTACTGCTCAAGGCGGAGGAACCATTCAAGAATTTGATTTGTTTGGTTTAGATTATGACGCCGATAGGCACTTTTTTTTATCGCAATATTTTAGAAACAAATACGATTCGTCATTAAAAAATTATCCTTTTATTGACAGCAGAGTACAAATAACCAGATTAGAAGTTTGGATTACTAATCGTCAAAATCGTGTTAGTACAAACAATAATAATTTAAGAAATGTAATTGCACTTCAAGATTTGGGTGAAGCGGAATTAACGGGCATATCAAATAAAGAAGTTGTGTCACTAGACCCAGTTCCTTCAGATTTTTTTAATAAACCCACTAATTCTCCTGTCGACAACAAAAATAACGATTATGACCCAGGATTAATTACCACTGGAGGAGGTTTGTTAAATTCCGGCATTCGTGATATTGCAACTTCAAATGCAGGATTTAATAATGTTCCAATTGAAGGTCAGGACTATTCAAAATTAGAAAACGCTCGAAAACTGACTCCAAACGAATATACATTTCATACACAGTTAGGATACATATCTTTACAACAACGTTTGGCAAACGATGAAGTCTTAGCTGTGGCTTATCAATACACAATTGGAAATGAAGTTTTTCAAGTTGGAGAGTTTGGTAACGATGGTGTAGATGCAACTCAGGCCGGTGCTATTAATCCGACTACTGGCCAACCAGAATCTGTTACATCACAGACATTAATACTTAAAATGCTGAAAAGTAATTTAACAAATGTCGAAAAGCCAATTTGGAACATCATGATGAAAAACATTTATCAAATTCCTGGAGCTTTTCAATTAGAACAACAAGATTTTAAATTTAATATTCTTTATTCAGACCCATCACCAATTAATTATATTTCTCCAGTTCCAGGCACAAATTTTCCAGTTCCTGACCCTTCAAAACCAGAAGATAAAGTTGCTGAGACTCCATTACTTAAAGTTTTTAATCTCGATAAATTAAACTTCAACAATGATCCACAGGCTGGCGGTGACGGATTTTTTGATTTTATTCAAGGGCTTACCGTCGATAGAGAAAACGGAAGAATAATATTTACTACCGTAGAACCTTTTGGAAAATTACTGTTTGATAAATTAAGAATAAGTCCAACGGAAGATTATAATGAGCCAAAGGATTTAACTACCACATTTAATGCTAATCAGAAAAAATATGTCTACAGAAGTTTATATCGAAAAACCCAATCTTTAGCTTTAGAAGATGGGGATAAAAATAAATTTCAATTAAGAGGAAGGTTTAAATCTACAGGAGGAGACGGAATTCCAATAGGTGCTTTTAATGTCCCGCAAGGTTCAGTAGTGGTAACAGCAGGCGGAAGAGTTTTACAGGAAGGAATAGATTATAGTGTAAATTATCAGGCAGGAAGAGTACAAATATTAGACCCAGCTCTTAAAGCATCTAACACCCCAATTCAGGTTTCGGTAGAAAATAACTCTGTTTTCGGACAGCAAACCAGACGATTTTTTGGAGTAAATGTTGAGCATAAATTTTCTGAAAATTTTACTCTTGGTGCTTCATTTTTAAAAATGACTGAAAGGCCATTGACGCAAAAATCAAGTTTTGGTCAAGAATCAGTTAACAATACCATTTTTGGAGCAAATACTAATTTTTCAACCGAAGTTCCTTTTTTTACTAGAGTAATTAATAAGTTGCCCAATATTGATACTGATGTGCCTTCTAATTTATCGGTTAGGGGCGAGGTAGCTTTCTTAAAACCAGATTCACCACAAGGCGATAGATTTGAAGGCGAATCTACTATTTATGTTGATGACTTCGAGGGTTCTCAAACCACTATTGATTTGCGTTCGCCGCAGTCTTGGAGTTTATCGTCAGTACCAGTTAGAGATGCAGAAAGCACATATAACGATTTTGGAGCTGATTTAAACGATATAAAATACGGCGATAAAAGAGCAAAACTGAATTGGTATAGTATTGACCCTATTTTTTACCAACAAAGACCTACAGGTATTTCTGTAGACGATTTATCCTTAAACAAAACAAGAAGAATTTTTAGCAGAGAATTATTACCAGTAACAGATATTGCTTTAGGTGAGACACAAGTAATAAACACACTCGATTTAACCTATTATCCTAAAGAAAGAGGTCCTTATAATAATAATGAATTAGCAAAAGACACCAATTTATTACCCAATCCAAAGGAAAATTTTGGAGGAATAATGAGAGCCTTAAATTCAACTAATTTTGAGCTTGGAAACGTAGAGTACATTCAGTTTTGGGTTTTAGATCCTTATGGAGAAGGAAATGGCGATTTGCCAAATACCAGTACAAATACCGGAAAAATTTATTTTAATCTAGGTTCTATTTCAGAAGATATTTTAAAAGACGGTAGAAAACAATTTGAAAACGGTTTGCCAGAAGCAGGAACCAATCAATTAACTTATGATACGGTTTGGGGTAAAGTTCCAGCATCGCAATCTTTAGTTTACGCTTTTGATACTAACGAAGGCAATAGAGCTATACAAGACATTGGTTTAGATGGATTGTCAGATGCTAATGAAGGAAATGTTTATACTAATTTTGCTAGTTTACCTGATCCAGCTGCTGATAATTATGAGTTTTTCTTGAGTGCTCAAGGAAGTGTTTTAGACCGATACAAAAGTTACAACGGAACTCAGGGGAACTCTCCTGTTACTATTTCTGATACTAACAGAGGAAGCAACACACTGCCTGATATTGAAGATATCAATAGAGACAATACCATGGATGGGTATAATGCGTATTATGAATACAGCATTGACATTAAACCAGGAATGGATGTTGGAAATACAAAGTTTGTGACTAATGTTTTACCAGTTGAAGCTGCAATTCCTGGGGCATCTTTTGGTGAAACTACAAAAGCCAGATGGATTCAGTTTAAAATTCCTGTAACACAATTTGAAAACAAGATTGGCCCTATAACCGATTTTAGATCGATTCGATTTATGAGAATCTTTATGACCGGATTTGAAGATGATATAACGGTTCGTTTTGGAGCACTTGACCTAGTTAGAGGAGAATGGAGAAGATATTTAAATACATTAGACCCTTTAGAAGTTAAAGAAGAAAATGATAAAGACAAAACCGATTTCGATGTTCAATCGGTAAACATTCAAGAAAACGGAGCGCGAGAACCAGTAAAATATGTCTCTCCTCCCGGAGTAGTGAGAGAACAATTGTTTAATAACAATACGATTATTAATCAAAATGAGCAATCTCTTGCTTTAAGAGCAGCAGGAACGGGTTTAGAGCCTGGCGATTCGAGAGCAGTTTTTAAAAATGTAAGTGTAGACATGCGTCAATTTAAGAAACTTAAAATGTTCATGCATGCCGAAGCACTTCCTGGCGATGCCTCTCCTATACAAGATAACGAAATGATTGGTTTTATTCGTTTTGGTAACGATTTTACAGATAATTTTTATCAAATAGAAATTCCATTACAAGTAACAGTACCTGGAGCATCATCACCCGAAGCAATTTGGCCTGAAGGAAACGAAATTGATTTGTCTTTAGAATCATTAACAGAATTAAAAATTCTATTGAGAAATTCACCTCCATTAGCACCAAACGAAATTTTCTATAAAGATGGTCCAAACAAAATGAAGATTGGAGTAAGAGGGAATCCTAATTTCGGATTAATTCGAACTTTAATGGTTGGTGTTAAAAACAATACAAGTGGTGGTAAAAATCCTTCAGGAATAGATTTAATAGAAAGAGAAATAAAAGGTGAAGTATGGTTTAACGAACTTCGGTTGGCCGAAATGGATAACAAAGGGGGAATGGCAGCACTCTTAAATATAGATACTAATATTGCTGATTTTGCTACTATTTCCGCTACGGGTAAACTAAGTACTATTGGTTTTGGAGCATTAGAACAAGGACCAAACGAGAGAAGCAGAGAAGCCATTCAACAGTACAATATCGTAACTAATTTTAGTTTAGGAAAATTATTGCCAAAAAAATGGGGAATCAACCTTCCGTTTAATTATGCTGTTGGAGAACAAACCATTACGCCGCAATACGATCCGTTTAATCAAGATATAAAATTGAAGCAATTATTAGACGTAACTCCTAATCAAGCTGAAAAAGACAATATTGAAAACAGAGCAATAGATTATACTAAGCTTAAAAGTATCAATTTTATAGGAGTTAGAAAAGAAAGAGGTCCAGAACAAAAGCAACATATTTACGATCCTGAAAATCTTACTTTATCCCATTCTTACAATGAAACCGTTCGTCATAATTTTGAAATCGAAAGTTTTATAGATC